>CAVOCY010000015.1:0-24015 GCA_963694385.1 Candidatus Altimarinota bacterium | reverse complement strand
TCAGCGCTGAACCTCTCTTTGTATTTTTAGTCCTATCCTTATGCATAGAGCGATCTAGAATGGACATAACAGTATGGACACTTGCTCTACATGTTGGACCCGGGTTCGATTCCCGGCATCTCCACCAAAAATTCGACAGACACGCCTTGTGTGTGGCTGGCGGATTTTCTGTTGATGGTGCTATCTCCTTCCCGCCTGCCCGCCGAAGCTCACGAAGTGAGCGCAGGAGGGGCATCTCCACCACTCTTTGTATGACAAATGCCATACAATGTCATACAAGAATATTTTAATAATTCTGCTACACTACTCGCATGCGTTTTTCACCAATTCTCATTTTCTTCTCAGCCCTTCTTATGGCTTCGTGCTCTCTTTTGCCACCAGACTCTCAAGATATAGAGGAAAAGGTAAAAATCATTGAGGAGTATTCTGGAGAAACCGAGGAGGCATTGTTTGCAGGGGGTTGTTTTTGGTGTATTGAAGCATCGTTTGAGCATGTGGATGGAGTAGTAACAGCAGTCTCTGGTTTTGCTGGAGGAGAAGAGAAAAACCCCAGTTACAAGCAGGTATCAGCAGGGACAACAAAACATATCGAGTCTGTTCTTGTGATATTTGATCCGAACAAGGTGAGTTACAAAGAGCTTGTCGATTACTTCTGGAAGCAGTTTGACCCGACAGATGCCGAAGGATCTTTTGGTGACAGGGGATATCAGTACACATCTGCTATTTTTACCTTTTCCGAAGAGCAAAAGAAGATCGCTGAAATCTCTAAAGCAGAATTAGAAGCATCAGGCGTTCTTGGGAAGCCTATCGTTACCCCTATACGTCCAGCTGTGCAATTTTATCCTGCAGAGCAGTATCATCAGGATTACTACAAAGAAAGTCCTATCCGTTATAAGTACTATCGTAATGGATCTGGACGAGATCAATTCTTAACAGAAGTTTGGGGAGAGGATACTGTGCATGGGCTGTAGCCCCCCTCTCCTGGAAAGGAGTTCGGGGCGGAAGGAGAGGGGTCGGGGGTGAGGTAGATTTATTTCCTATGTTCCGGTGGTCGCTCTTCTATCTGTTTGATGCTTTGTGCAATTTGGTCGAACAAGTTGAAGAGTTTGTCATCTTGACCTGCGCAGCGAATGTTGAGCGTGTAGATCCATTCTTTTCCAAAGAAGAATGCACGCTTATCAATACACGTATCTACTTCTTCAAGAATAACCAATCCAGGCATTCCATTGATGATGGTTTCCTCTTCTAATTCGATAAAGTATTGATCGTCCATAATGGCACTTACAATAGTTTCGGATTCTTCGGTCTTATATCCATCTATCCACATGTTGCGATGAATACATTCTTGATTTCCTACGCAGAGTTCACCCTTTGGACCAAAGTACATAGTCCACTCGGAAGTCATATACGGACTTCTTCCATCGTATGTTCCTCGAGATTGCATCTGCGGCTCGGGCCAGACGTTAGGATAGGAAAACGCAAAAAGGCGGTCATGATTTTCGTATTCGACCCATTCAACAGGATAAATAACATCGTCTGCTAGTTTTGATTTCTGAGGTGCAGGGCCAATGCGCAAAGGATAATCTTTCATGCGGTAAATGAGTTCTGCCATTTCTCCTCGATTAATAGGTTGAGGAAGATCGATGATAGAGTAGGGGATGGCGTTTTGTGCTGCCAAAAACTCTACATACGGTTGATACCATAAGACATTGTCTTTACCAAAGTTTGGAAGTTCTAATCCAGTAAGGCCGAATCCTAAAGAGATCATTTTTGCAGACTCAACAAAATTTACACCTTCTTCTGGGCGAAACCGTCCATCAGGATATCCACTCACAATTCCATTAGTCCAAGCTGTGCAGATATACGGTGCAAACCAGCTATCATGTGGAACATCCGGAAAAGAAAGGGCTGGTTCGGTAAGATTCTCGATGCAGCTATCAATATAACTCGGTGGGTATAGCGCAGTGACGAGGATCTTCGTAAACTCTGCACGATTGATGTTGCGCTCTGGCTGAAATGATCTGTTTTCGTATCCTTGTACTATTCCTTCGCGTGTAAGAAACTCTATCGCATCAAAGTAGTTGTGCTCTGGTTCTACATCAAAAAATCGTGCGTGAGCGGTAGCACTCACAAACATGAGGCTAATTGCTAGAACCGAAACTATATTTTTAGAGGAAAGGATACAGATAGCATACAACAGTTAACAATTAACTGTTAACTGTTAACTGCCGCTATGATATAATCATTCACATTCACCCCCTTAGTTTATGAAATTGCAACATCCTCAGAAATACGCAGCAGAAATGCTAGCAACATTTACACTAACACTTGCGTTGTCACTTTCATTACTCTTTGTGCTTCCATTATCATCAGGAGTTATTGCGGCACTTGTTGTAGGAGTATTTGTGTATACGATTGGAGGAATTTCGGGTGCGCATATCAACCCCGCAGTCACACTTGGTATGTGGATTATTAAGCAGATTAACACGAAAGATGCACTGCTATACGTCGTAGCGCAGTTTGTCGGAGCAGGTCTTGCAACAATGCTTGTACTTTCTATGACCACAACAATCCCGATGGTTGGTACAGATTCACCACAAATTATTCTCGGAGAAGCTATTGGCGCATTTATTCTTACCTTTGGAGTAGCTGCAGTGGCTTTGGGAAAAGCAAAAGAAGATGCTGCTGGTTTGGTCGTTGGAGGTTCACTTCTCGTTGGAATTCTTGTCGCGTCCTCTCTAAGTAGTGGAATCTTAAATCCTGCAGTAGCGTTTGGACTGGGGACACTATCGCTTTCTTACCTTATTGGCCCACTGCTTGGTGGTGTGCTTGGTGCTATAACATTTCGTTGGATAAGCTCATAACTATGGATCAAGCTGAAATACAGAAGAAGATAGAGGCACTTCTACAAGAGCTTGATGCTCCAAGTTTTATAGTCTTTGGTTGGAAAAAGACTGATTCTGAATTTGGCGTGGTTTCCTCTCATCATGAAATTCCACCCAATGCTGCTATCAAAGGTATGAGTTGGGCACTGAATGACTTTATTAGTAAGTCACTTTAAGAGAGGTGTCGTAAATTTGCTCATTAAGTAATGAGACTTCTTCGGAATACCCGTAATCTCTCATGCTCTCAAATCCTGCAGTAATCAACCCTCTAATCATCCCAGGAGACTGATCGATTATGCGTGCAATTTGATCAGTAACAAATGTCTCGTGACAGTTGTTATTACCTGTAGCAAGAGCGATTGCATCCTGCTGCCCTCTACAGGAAAGAGCGCCGATTGCCTCATTTATCTTAGAATTCATAGACACGGTTTACGCTTGTTAAAGCCCTAAATAAAGTGTTTTATTTAAACATCTCCTTTAGCAGCCAGTTGGCAAATCCGAAGCTCATAGCAACGACGATCCAACCCCAAGGACCTCCATAAATCTCTAATTGAATAAGTCCTGGGTCCATTCGTAGGGTAAATAAATGGATGACATAGATAAATGCACCGTTAACAATCATCACTGCAACAATGGTTGCGAAGAAGCGAAGGGGAAGTGTGATGACATTAAGAATGGGTCGAAAGAAGATATTCAGCAAACTCATAAGAGCACCAACAATAACCGCGGCAGGTATACCACCATCGAGTCCAAAGTATTGCCCAAGATAATTAGCCAGTACCCAAACAACAATTACGTTGAAGGCAAACTTTAAAACAAGTTTGAGCGGCAGGTGAGAAGATCCATCAGAAGACATCCCAGGTATCTTACCGCTTTATGAAGCGAATCGTCACTTTTCGATCTCCCACTTCGATGGTGTGATCATCTCCTTTGCTTTCCCCAATGGTCGATCGCGTCTCGGACTCAATAAGAGTTTTGTGCTCTACTAACACGTCTTCGGCACCTTCGATGTGTAAAGTTATTTTATCGGTAAATGCTAGTCCAGATTCTTTTCTGATGCGCTGCACTCCGCGAATAATGTCGCGTGCGTCACCTTCTAACTGAAGTGCATCATTAATATGAGTATCAATACTGATAACTACCCCCTTATCTGCAGCAGCATTCTTTCCTTCTTTTCCACGGTAGGTGAGCTGTGCTTCTTCTGGAGAAAGTGTTTCATCAAGAATCAAAATAGATCCACTTGGCTGAACTGTAAATTTTCCTTCTTTTCCTGCATTAATAACTTCTTGAACACGCTTTCCAAGGCGAGGCCCTACTTTTCTGGCATCTACTTGCATAAAGCTTTCGGCAAGCTCATCAGGATTGTCGGTAAAGTCTACCTCTTTTACGTTTAGCTCTTGTCTTAGAAGATCCAAATCATCAATAGCAAGATCAAAGTTAGATCCTGCAGGAAGGGCAATGGTAGCCTTAGAAAGTGGCTGACGAATTTTAACCTTCGCTTCTGCACGAATAGAATTTCCAAGACTTACAACAAGTCGTAGTATACGAGTTTTTTTAAGCAGCTTCTGTTCATCTTGCGTAAGCTCTTTCGTCTCTGGCCAATCGGTTAGATGGATAGAGCCGTGCTCTTCTGACACAAGGTTTAAGTAGATCGCTTCTGTAATGTAAGGGCAAAACGGAGCAAGGCACTGAGAAACAGTAAGGAGAACATCATAGAGCGTCGTGAGTGCATCATGCTGATCTTGCAACTCGGCATCTCCTGATCCATCAGGATAGGCATCCAGTATTCCTTTACCAGCAAAGCGCCTACGGCTGAGGCGAATGTACCAGTTGGTCAGAGAGTCGATGGTTTCGTGAAGTTCGGCACATGTCGCAGAGAGGTTGTAGTTATCCAGCTCGGTAGTCATTCTATTTGCAAGATCTTGTACTTCTGTTCGGATCCAAACATCCAGAGGATGCTCACTCTTTCTGCGAGTATTCGTTGGCTCAAATTTTGCAGCGTTAGCGTAGGTAACAAAGAAGCTGTAGGTATTCCAAAGTGGAAGCAGAACGCTGCGCACAGTTTCTTCTACTACTTTTTCGGAGAACCGTAGGTCTTCCCCGCGAACAGCAGGGGAGCTCATCAGTGCAAAACGAATCGCATCTGCTCCGTGTTTGTTTACTACTTTGAGAGGGTCTGGATAGTTTTTGAGCCTCTTACTCATCTTTTTTCCGTCTTCGGCAAGTACAGTTCCATTCACAACACAGTGTTCAAACGGGGATTTTCCGAAGAGGGCAGCACCCAGTACTGTTAGTGTGTAAAACCATCCACGCGTTTGGTCCATTCCTTCTGCAATAAAGTTCGCAGGGAACACAGGTGGCTGCTTAGTATTATGATGACACATTTCAAATGGATAGTGCTCTTGTGCATACGGCATAGATCCACTCTCAAACCAGCAGTCCAGCACTTCTGGAATACGCTTGAGAAATGGGTTGAGTGTCAGAGGAATAATGCCTGCATTTTTTGGACGCATGTTGAGTGCGGCGTCATACCCAAGGTTTTGAATTACAGTGTGAAGTGCACGGGTTGTTCCACCATGTGATACAACGATCACTTTCTTTCCTGCGTATTTTTCGAGGAGCATCTGGCAAGCCTTTTCTACTCTTGTGATAAATTCCGTAAAGCTTTCTCCTTCTGGTGGTGTTCTATGGTGAAAGGAAACAGATTTACTTTCTTGGTTTGCGCTAGGGTAATCTTTAAGGACTTCATCAATATGCTTTCCGTCCCACACTCCTTCGTTACGTTCACGAAGATCTTCCCAGAATTCTGTAACTTCTACACCGATTTCTTTTCCGATAATTTCTGCTGTCTGCTTGGCACGTTTAAGGTCTGAGGAGATGATGACATCAATGTGTTCTTTCGTAAGGGCTTTTGCAGTCTCATGTGCCTGTGCAATACCAGTTTCATTTAAATCATTATCAGTATGTCCTTGAGAAAGGCCCTGCGCGTTCCAGTCTGTTTGTCCGTGACGCACAAGTATCAGTTCTATACTTTTATCTGTTTTACCTCCCATCCACGATACATCATCCACGGTGTCTTTATGCAGATCGAGTTGCTGATTCTTATCATGGTCCCAATAGTATTGCGCGGGAGTAGCTTTTTCTGGGTAGGGTCTGTGGCTAAGCTTGAGAGGATCTTCTCCGGTAAAGAAGTGCTCAATATTTACCATAGGGTCTGCGTGGGTTATAACAATCACGTGTTCACTACGGTGGCGGGGGAGTATCTCTTCCATAAAGCTGCCAAGTCGCGCTTGCACACTTTCCCATGTTTCCATTCCATCAAAGTGATAGATACTTTCTGGCTTTCCACTTTCTATCTTGTGCGCTCTGCGCTCTTTGATAAATGTAAGATCAGAAAAGTCCACAGTCTTGCCTTCCCATTCCCCAAAGCTTACTTCGCGAAGGCGCTCATCGACGATTACTTTTGCTCCAGTTTGCTTAGAAACTATCTCTGCAGTTTGTTGTGTACGCGCTAGAGGACTGCAGTAGATAACATCAACATTTTGCGTCTTTAGCCAGTCTCCTGCCTTTTTTGCTTGGCCTTCTCCTTTCTTTGTAAGATCTGTACCGGGGAGTTCTCCCTGGTAGATAGGAATAATATTCCCTTCACTCTCTGCATGGCGCAGTGCAGTGACCTTCGTAAAGCGAATCAGCTTTTTCTTCATCAAGTCATCCCGTGATCCGATGACTTCAAAGTCACTATCACTATCCACTATCCACTTTCCACTTTCCACTTTGCCCGATCGCCAGATCGGCAATGGTGTTCCCCAATATCTATTTCTACTGATGGCCCAGTCGCGCGCGTTTTCGAGCCACTTTCCAAAGCGCCCGTCACGTACATGCGATGGTACCCATTCCGTTCTACTATTTGCATTAAGCATGCTGTCTTTAAACTGATCAACAGCCACAAACCACGATGCTGTGGAGTAGTTAATCAGCGGGCTGTCGCAACGCCAGCAGTGAGGGTAGCTGTGCTTGTAGCTCTCTGCTTTAAACAAGCGGCCCATCTCTTCTAGCTTTTTCGCAATGGCCTTATCAGTCTTGGTAGGGTCATCGATAGGTTTTACATCAAGCCCAGCAAAATCAGTAACTTCATCAACAAAGCGCCCATCCATTCCTACATGACTAAGAACTTCAACGTTTTCCCGTTTTCCAAGTTCGTAGTCATCTGTTCCAAACCCAGGTGCAATGTGCACAATTCCGGTTCCATCTTCTACGGTAACAAAATCACCTTCGACAATCCTGAATGCATTTTGTGCTTTGTACTGCGTGGCAAAGTAAGAGAAGAGTGGTTCGTAGGTTTTTCCGATCAAGTCTTTTGCTTTTAGTGTTCCAACGACGTTATATTCTCGATCTTTAAATACTTTTTCGACAAGAGCTTTGGCAACAATGTAGGTGACGTTTGATCCTTCTTCTTGAACTTTCGCGTACGTAATATCTTTTCCTACAGCGAGGAAGAGGTTACCAGGAAGAGTCCATGTTGTTGTAGTCCATGCAATTAACACAGTATTTGGGTCATCCGTCAGCGGATACGTCGTAAACGTCGTCCAGTCACTTACATCCTGATACCCAAGGGTAACTTCGAAGTTGGAAAGGGGAGTGACACAGCGTGGACACACGTGCATCGACTTACGTCCTTCGTAGATGTATTTCTTTTTATGCAGTTCAGAGAACACCCACCAGATACTTTCCATATATTCTGGATCCATTGTTTTGTAGTCCCAGTCCATATCTACCCAACGTCCCATACGTTCTACAACTGTGCGCCAGTCTTCTGCGTGACGTTGCACTGCAGAGCGACACAAATCATTAAATACGCCGATTCCCATCTCTTCAATCTGCTGCTTATCTTTAATGTCATGTTCTTTTTCTATCAAGTTCTCGATAGGAAGCCCATGACAGTCCCAGCCAAATCTTCTTTGTACCATATTTCCTCTCATGGTTTGATAGCGAGGAATTACATCTTTAATTGTTCCTGCAAGAAGGTGTCCGTAATGAGGAAGCCCTGTAGCAAATGGAGGACCATCATAAAAAGCAAATTCAGAATTTGGCTTCTTTCCACTTGATCCTAAGCTTTTCTCTGGAGTATCCAATACGTCACCAGTTTCTGGCTTATGTTTGCGAATAGACCGTTTAAACGTATCTTCTTCCTTCCAATACTGAAGAATGCCTTCTTCTAAGTCTGGGAGGCTCTGTGCTGGGTCAACGGGATCAAACATGTGGCAACAGTGTAGACTATTTACTGTTAACCTACAGCCACTTCACCAGCTATATCTTTCTCGAAGATCTCTTTTATCGACTGCGTATCTTTAGACTGAGCTAAGGCCCATTTAAGTTTTACATATGTAGCTTCTGGCGTCATATCACTTGTTGGAATAACACCGAGCTCCATGGCTTGCTGCCCTACTTCATACAGGTACATGCGTGTTGTTCCGTAAATACATTGTGTAGAAACAAGTACAGGAATGCCCTTTTTTGTTGCAGCGGTAATAGCAGGTAGCAGACTATTTTCTTGATTGGGAATGTTACCTGGTCCAAAGGACTCAAGGATCAGTCCATCAATATCAGTCTTGGTAATGGCTTCGATAATAGAGGGTTGCATCCCAGGGACAATCTTTAGCACTGCAATATTTCCGCTAAATGCATTCTTGAGCTCTAGGGAACCACCGTGTCTTCGGTGTGTTTCTGGGTTTGTAATTTCTGGTTGCAAGCGAATAGATCCGAGTTCAGGAAATACGGGTGAAATAAAGGCATTACGCTCACTCTCGCTTACTTTCATACTGCGATTACCACGCAAAATTTTTGTCCCAAAGACAATAGCAACTTCAGCAAAATCCATTGTTGCTGCCTGACAGGCATTTACAAGATTAGAAATAGCATCAGTACCAAGGATATGTGGTGGCACCTGTGCCCCAGTTAAAACAATTGGCTTTCCAAGATTTTGTAGTGCAAAAGAAAGTGCAGCAGCAGTATACGACATGGTGTCTGTACCGTGGACCACTACAAAACCATCAAACTCACTATATTTTTTGTAGATAGCATCAGCTATTTGTATCCAATGTGTTGGCTGAATATTGGTGCTATCAATATTCGTAATCGTCTTTACGTGAATATCAAACTCTTCCTTAAGAAATGGTGCATATGCCATAAGCTCTTCGACATCCAACCCTGGTTGGAGCGCAGACGTTTTGCTGTCTTGCCGCATTGCGATGGTTCCACCGCAGAAGAGAACGAGTATGGCAGGTTTTCGGTTAGGCATGGGTTAAGGTGAAGTTCTAAGGACAGAGGAAACGCCCTCGTGAGAGTATAGGTATTCAAAGATAAGCCGCACGCTTTGAATGCTATCTGTGTGCACGCCGATTGTGGCAGATTTACCATCAAACTCCAATAATTCTAATGGAGTTTCTACGATAGATTGAATAGTGGTAATCATGCTAAGAGGGTTGCTTTCTGGTTCGAATAACCACTTTAAAGCAAACCGGAATGGATATTGCATTACGTGGTCCTTTTTTATGCCCAAGGATACAATTTCACGCGATGGAGAGTCAGCACGTTTCTCATTGGTTGAGAATACATCAATAACATCTGGTCGACTGTGTACGCCAATAATATTGCCCTTTCGTAGTTCGTCGATTGATGTGCGTAGAATAAATTTTATTTTAGGATTTGGAGGTATACGAGAAGGGAATACAAAACACTTTGGATCAATCAAGAAGAAGTCCGAAGGGGCACAACATTCTTGAATAAATTCAAAAGGATTGATATTTCCACTACCGACAATAGCAATTTTCTCTTCGTACCCATCGAACCGACTCCACAATGATTTGCGCCACCAGGCGGAAAAGAAAGGGTCGATAAGAATATCGAACATATGGTTTATGATTTCTTCTCCATTTTTCTGTTTCCTCTTCATTGTTTGATTCGAAAGGGATTCAGTTAAGAATTTCTGGGCAAGTGACGTATGGCAAATAAACATATCAACTGGAGTTCTTTGTAACTTACGTTTATCAAAACTCAGATCGGCAAAGTCACCATCTTCTACAATGTGGTTTATGGAAACGGGCTTATTATTTATATTCGCCCCCTTCAGAAAGTTTCCAGATTCTGGACTCGTATGATAGGCAAGATCCAGAACACTAGAGTGCACAGGGGTATCAATAATCTTTTTTGTACTACCTGTGAGGTGTATATGGCAGCGGTCACCAAAAATTTCTGATTGTATTGTCCGAAAGAAGTTCGATGTGTCTTTTGTGTTACTTTCTAGGCTGAGTAGTATCTGCATCCAGGGTGGCGTTTTCTGAAATGTTTTTACACTTCTTGGTCGCAATGTATATGGTAGGGCAGAGCCATACCTAGACTGTTTCTCCATTCCACTTGTTTGAATAATAATTTTTATAGGAATGCCATTACTGGAAAGCAGCGTTGTATGCAGGGCTTGATATCCATTGGTTTTTGGGTGAGCGATGTAGTCACTAATCCGATTGGGCAGTACGACTGCAAACCGATGCAGATATCCCATTACCTGATAGCAGTGCTCCTCTTTTTTGGTAATTACCTTAACGCGGAAGAAGGTTTCTACAGTATCGAGAACAGAAAGTTGCCCTTGTGCCGCGCGTTTTATTCCACTGGCATGTCGTGGCTCTAGGTGAATATTCACAGTACCAAATCCCATTTCCTTAAGGAAAGTGCGCATCCGTGATGCCCACCGTTGCAAGTATTTGAGCTGTTGCTGATTTGAGCGCGCGCGCTTATGTTCTATAAGGGAATATTCTATCGGATCCAATATCTCTAGGCAGAGATCAGAAAGTGCTTCGAACCAAGGGCGTATGCCTATGATATCTGCAAGTGGACAGTAAATATCTTGAGTTTCTCGAGCTATTCTCATCTGTTTCTCTTGTGGAAGGACAGATAGCGTCTGCATGTTATGGAGCCTATCAGCGAGCTTGATAAAAATTACCCTCATATCAGATCCCATAGCGCGGAACATTTTGCGGATGGAATACATATTTCGTTCCGAAGACGGAAGGTCTTTTTCTACAGCACTAACCTTTGTTACTCCTTCGACAAGATTGCTAACTGGAGCTCCAAAAATCTCCTGTAGTTTCTTCTGGCTCATGGAGGTATCTTCAACAGTATCGTGCATTAAAGCAGCAATAACTGTCTCCATATCAGCATCTAACGTTGTTTTAAGGAGTTCTGCTACTGCCTTCGGATGCTCAATATAGGGCTCTCCAGATGCACGAATTTGCCCATTATGAGCTGATTCAGCTACTTTTAGAGCCTCTTTATACGTGTGGATAACAGAGGAGGAGGGCATAGTAGAGTAATAATATACGTATTATCGACTTGTTTATAGTAGATTTATGATTCTATAATAGTTGACCATTTAAAGAAAAGGATTACTTATAATATTTCTATGTCTGAAAAATCTAAATACGGCATGCTTGTAGTCAATCTAGGTGGCACAATTAGTTGCAGCGAATTTATCCCTGGTACTGACACATTGTTTGATCCAAATAAGCACACAGATGTACCTCAAGTAGAAGTGCGCCCAGAACGAGGAAAAATAGAAGCTCTTATGAGGGATCATGTAGATAGTAAGACTCTAGAGCGATTTCCAACGACAATAAATTATAAAGAGGATGACGTCCTTAAAGACAGTGCAGAGTATACAGTTACAGATTTGATGCGCATAGTACGCAACGTGCGTGCGGATCTCCGAAAAAGTAAAAACCGTAGTCAGATTCTCACTGCTGGTACAGATAACGCTGCACCTCTGGTACAAGCGATTGCCGAAGGAGTCCCAAAGGACCTTCTTGGAGATCGGTCTATCATTATTGCCGTTTCGAATGACCATGTGGGCAATGTCAGCCAACCGACAAATAAGCATCCGGCAATAGTAAGCCTAGTCAACAGTCTTTACCTTTCGACGCGTACAGACGAAATCAAGGGAAGAATAGGGCTTTGCACAGGGTTAAACTTATTTGCTCCACGCGGACTCGTAAAATCCAGTACAAAAGGTGAGGCATTTCATAGTAGATTTACACCAATTGCCAATGCCAAAGATCTCCCTCAGCCAGAATGGGCATACACATTACCAATCCGTCCTTGTGACAAGCCATCAGGGCAAGAGCATGACTACCTTCTTGCACCTGGCATAGAGACAGTGAAGCTCTCATGGGCATCAGAGTACGAAAATACACTAACAGCACTTGCTGCACAGTTAAACCCAGGCCTTGTTGGAAGCATGTTTGAACGATTGAGATTTAAGAAGGAAAAACGAAAGCTGAATGGTGTAGTGATGCAGGCTCCAGGGACGGGCAATCTTAATCAGAATGAAGAAAGTCTTTCGTACATTGTTGACGCTACAGAAATGGCTGCAAAAGAAGGTGTGCCCGTCATTCTCATCGCAGATCCTGTGCAGCCCCAAGATTTTAACCCTAATGACAATCTAGCAGGTGGATATGGAGGGAGTTTTGCTCTTATAAAGCCTATTTTGGACAAGCTATCTCCAACTGGAGCTTCTCTCCTTATCGATGGCGAGGACTTGACACACACGGAGGCCACATCATTGTTATCAGCTGCTGTTGCACGAGCCACGGAACATCACGGATATAAAGGTTTTTATGTTATTGAATACACACAATCATATGTTGATAATTACATAAGTGCGATGTCACAAAAGGACTAATTAAAGAGAATAATTTTGCTTTAAAACGGTTATTTTGATAAAATAATGCTCTAATTTTTATCTGGATTTATAGCTACGTATGTCTATAGACACCTCTACATTTCATGCCAATAAAGGTCAGCCGGTTGTTGCACAAAAACCGTCGCTTCTTTTGATACCGGAAGGAGGTACTATCTGCTCTCGTAGTGCTGAAGAGGGGAATGTTTTAGATACTGAAGTTCCTGTGGAGATTTTATCTT
Organism: Candidatus Altimarinota bacterium; assembly: GCA_963694385.1. GTDB lineage: Bacteria > Patescibacteriota > Gracilibacteria > Peribacterales > Peribacteraceae > UBA2170. The sequence goes on along the minus strand of CAVOCY010000015.1, from coordinate 11,161 downwards.
TGCTTTCTAACCAGCGTTCGGATTTGTTTTCAAAAATAAGACAAAAAGGAAATAGGAAATTAGCAGAGAGTCAGGATGTTACAATGAAGCGCTTAGAACAATTTGGACGTTTGGTTCAAACTGCTATGCGTGAGACGCAACAGGATATTATTGCGCTCGTAAGTGCACACAAGGCTCCTCGGTATGCAATAGCTGCAGCGTTAGCTCTTTCGCAAGATGATGTTCTCTCCCAAAAGACTGGTCGCAATCGGTCGCTTATTCTTGCGTGTTGTAGCCAGGCTATAGGTGAGGATACCAATGTTCCATTACAGACAGTTGAGGATGCTGTTGGGCTTTCTGCGGATACAAATATGAGAGGAAGGGGAGGTGTGTTGTATGGAGACACTCTTCACTCCCTAACAGGACTCGAAACAGATAAATCAGAGACACCAGTATTTCGTGAACGAGTTAGTAAAATTGCAAGGAAACATGACAATGGACAATGGATGTTTACGAGCAAACTCGACAGCCAGGATTTTGCAGGTCAAGGAGGGCAATTTGCTCTGATGCCAGGAGTGCGAACCATGGTAATTTCTGATGACCCAAAGCAACAAGATCAGAATCCTCAACTAGCAGATATTAAAGGCCGAGGTAGAGAAAAAAATCTAACAGGCATTGTGCTGAAGACAAAGACCCATCGTAACCCACTTGAAGTAATAGACCCGAAAACGCTTGAGGAATTAGGTGATAACGGAATTCCAATATTAATAGTAGGTCAGTGTTCTGCGTTGGTAAATGGCCAAGCTGAAAATATGGTTACAAACACGTCTATTCTTAACGAGAACACTCGCTTGCTTGATGGAGATGGTATGTATAGTGGCCAGGCAAAAGTTGTTCTTGCAGAAGCATTAGCTGCATCAGAGTTACTAGGAAATATTAGCGAAGCTGAGAAAATGGAATTCATCCAAGAGCGTTTGAACTCCTACGCATTTATAGATAGAACCAAGGCATTCTAGGAGGAGAGAATTGAAAGAATATAGGCTTTTACATTTCCAAAAATTTCTGTTTTATCATCGAGAGCTTCGATACCAGTTTTGGTAAACCAGCGTATATCATCTCCTTCTTCTTCTGCGAGAACCAAATCTTGAGATTCATCAATAGGGCGTGCTAGAAACAAAAAGTCCATATGCTGGTGGGCAGGCTCATTACGCTCTGGGCATTCTGGGATATTTTCTAGCAACATAGCGATAGGAGTTTTAAGCATGTGACCTTCTTTAGGACAATCTGCAAAAAGATCTTCTGCAGCACCACCAACGATTTCTACATCGAGACCTGTTTCTTCCTTACATTCTCTGGCTGCGGTTTCTTCTGGACTTTCACTGGGGTCAACGTGTCCTCCAGGTGGCATCCATCTTTTTAGTCTTTTATGCCAAAGTAATAGTGTTCGACTCTGTGAATCGACAATGAAAGCAGTGGCTGTGAAATGCTTTTGCATAGGATTCGGGTTGGGGCTAGGGTTTGGATTGAAGTGTGTTCATGGTATCATCATATCCCGAACCTAACCCTAACCCTACCCCCATTTCCATGGTACTCATCAACGACAACTCATCCGTTCTTGCAATTGGAGATCATCTTCCACATTTTGCTTTGCCAGCTACAGATGGTTTGACGGTGGACTCTACTATGATTAAAGATCCAGTGTTAGCAGTAGTATTTACCTGCAATCACTGCCCATATGCTCAAGCGTATGAAGAAAGGCTTAAAACAATGATGGAAAAGTTTGAACAGACACAGTTTGTCCTTATTAATAGTAATGATGCTACGGAATATCCAGAAGATAGTTTCGATCGTATGAAAGTAAAAAAAGAAGAAACTGGTTGGCCAGGTATGTATTGCTTTGATGAATCTCAAGAGGTTGCAAAGAGCTTTGGTGCACTATGTACCCCCCATTGCTTTGTATTTGATATCGAGCGAAACCTAAAGTACAAAGGTCGTATCGACAATAACTGGGAGCACCCACAAGAGGTGACCGAGCACAACTTGCATGATGCCATTCAGGCACTAGAAGAATCTCAGGAACCTGCGAACCACGAAGAGCATGCCATTGGATGTAGCATCAAGTGGAAGACTGAGGCTATGGTCTAGTTGATCAAATTTTTTGATCAACTATTTCCGCTAGTGGAACTTCAACTTCAAATGCTTGCACCGCATATACAGAGAAGAGATCAACCAGAACCAAGCTTTCTTCTGTTAAGAAATATTTCTCAATGGGATTACTCGTTTCCGACGGGTAAGTGCCGATGCCTTCTTTGGTAACTTGAGCTTGAACATACTCTAAAAGAACAGATTCTTCCGCGAATTCCGTAAGAGGAATCGGTTGCCCCGTAGAAAGATCAAATACGAGTGTTGTAATACTATTATTCGGGTGTACAGCGCCTTCAAGATATTGTGATCGCGATAGGACAACACTGAAATAGTGGTCATCGAGTCTGGTTACTTCAAAATCTACCTCCGTGCTATCTGTAAGTTCTGCACCACCTTCTTTGAGGCAAGCGCTTGTATCTTCTTGAATATCAGGAGAAAGTGTTTCATAGGCAGAGGATACTACAGTGGAGGGTTCACCTCGACAACCAAGATTTCCGGCCAAGCGAAAAGCCTCGTTCTGGCACTACTTTCGCCAATTCCACGTGTTATAGCTAGAGTTCTATCATCTTCGAGAGCAAATAGCCCTTGGTCATATTCTTTCCCTAAACTTGTGGGTAGCTCTGTAAGAGGTTCGAGCCCAGGAATACGTAACTGTCCTCCATGGGTATGCCCAGCAACAATAAGGTGAGCGGAGTCACTCTGTGATTCATCAATAACACTTGGGTTGTGTGAGAGTAAGATTGTGTAGGTGTCTTTGGGTATTTCACTAAGACTCGCTGCAATATCATGGTGACCTGTCCATAAGTCATCAATGCCTGCAATGGCTATCTTGCTGTGGGCTAGTTGTAGAATCTGATTTTCATTTCGCAGTACTGTGACATCAAACTCTTCTAGTTTTTGGGCGATCTTCTCTCCACGGTCTTTTCCAGAATATCGCTTACCAGTTAGAGACTGATATTCCCCCAGATCATGATTCCCAAGTACTGCAAAGGTGCCGAGTGGTGCATTGATATCAGCAAAGGGTGCAAGATCATCTGGGTTTGCTGACCTCGTAAATACAAAGTCTCCGGGCATCAGGACAATATCTGGCAGGAGGCTATTTGTTTTTTGTACAACACGTTCCAAAAATTTCTCCCCTTTGTAGGGGCCGACATGTGCATCAGAGATGACGGCAATTTTTATAGGTTCTACAAGAGGATGTGTTACCTCTACGCGTGTAACAACTATTATTTGTGGTTCTATGAATGCGGCGTAGATTATGAGAATGAAGGCGAAGAAGGCGAAGAAGGCGAGGAGTGCGACGACATGTTTTAGAAGAGATTTGTGAGGGTGTTTTTTTGTCCAAATAGTGCATGCCACTCCACAGCTTAGAGATAGCGCCATGATCAGAAGGATCATAAGATCCCAGAGGAAGATGTCAGAATTGAGGAGGAACATTCAAAAGGAAAGTGGAAAGTGGAAAATGATCTGAGCCATAGTGTAGCGCTATTTTCCGTTTTCCGTTTTCCGTTTTCCGTTTAGTACTTTCTTCAAATAGTCTCCTGTATAGCTACCCTTTGTCTTAGCAACCTCTTCCGGAGTTCCTATGGCAATAATGTGTCCACCACCACTTCCACCGTCAGGTCCAATATCAATCACGTGGTCAACAGACTTCACAACATCCAAGTTATGTTCAATTACCAGTACAGTGTTTCCTTTATCTACAAGCCTCTGCAGTACATCAAGAAGCTTCTGGATATCATCAAAGTGTAGACCTGTTGTAGGTTCATCCAAGATGTAGAATGTATTTCCTGTTGCACGCTTTGTAAGCTCTGTTGCCAGTTTTACACGTTGTGCTTCTCCTCCAGATAGCGTCGTTGCACTTTGTCCAAGGTGAATATAGCCAAGGCCAACATCTTGCAATGTTTGTAGCTTCTTCTTGATAGAAGGGATCGCATCAAAGAATTTGAGAGATTCGTTAATCGTCATCTCCAGTACATCCGCAATTGTTTTTCCTTTATAGGTAATCTCGAGTGTCTCACGGTTATAGCGCCGAGCCTTACAGGCTACACATGTTACAAAGACATCAGGAAGGAAGTGCATTTCGATACGCTTGAGCCCATCACCTTCACACTCTTCACAGCGACCACCCTTTACGTTAAAGCTAAAGCGTCCCGCCTTGTATCCACGAAGCTTTGCTTCTGGTGTTGCAGCAAACATGTCACGAACATCAGTAAATACTCCTGTGTAGGTAGCGGGATTACTGCGTGGCGTTCTACCAATAGGGGATTGATCAATCACAATAGCTTTATCCAAATGCTCTACTCCAGAAATACTACCAACATTTTGTGCCTTCGTTTTGGCTTTATTAAGAGCCTTCTGCAGTTCTGGTCCCAAGATTCCGTGAATCAAACTAGATTTACCAGAACCAGATACGCCTGTAACACCAATAAAGGTACCGAGCGGAATAGACACATCCACGTGTTGCAAATTATGGTGGTGCGCGTCAGTAATTTCGATAGTTTTACCGTTTCCCTTACGTCTTGTATCAGGAATGGCAATAGATTTCTTTCCACTGAGGTACTGTCCGGTTACAGATTCTGGGTTCTTAATCAGTTCTTTTGGGGTTCCTTGTGCAACAACAGATCCACCATACTTACCAGCGCCTGGGCCTATTTCTAGGAGGTAGTCTGCAGATTGAATTGTCTCTTCGTCATGCTCTACAACAATCACAGTATTTCCGAGGTCGCGTAGATTGTTAAGCGTTGTGATAAGTCTGGCATTATCGCGTTGATGCAGACCGATACTTGGTTCATCTAGTACATAGAGCACTCCCTGCAGCGCAGATCCAATTTGTGTAGCCAAACGAATACGTTGAGCCTCTCCACCAGATAATGTTGCTGCACTACGAGAAAGTGTCAGGTAGGTCAGTCCTACATTTTCGAGGAATGATAGCCGCGCGATTACTTCTTTAAGAACTTTTTTTACGATGGTGTATTCGTAGTTTGAGAGTATACCTATATTCTTCATCGCTTTCTCATCTTTTTCGCGGTCCTTTTTAGGGATGAGGGCGGTGAAGAATTGCTTTGCTTCATTAATACTCATTTCTGTTGCATCAACTACGTTTTTATCACCAACCATTACTCCAAGAATCTCCTTCTTTAGACGACGACCTGCACAGTCAGGACACGGGAGTTCTAACATGTATCCTTCTATTTGGCTGCGCATGTAGCTACTGTCGGTTTCTCTGTGGCGACGCTGGAGATTTGGAATCACTCCTTCGTATGTTGTTTGATATTCACCCTCAAACTTATTGGAATCCCAGTTCACCTGTAGCTGCTCGTCACATCCATTCAAAATAAGATCACGAGTGTCCTCAGGGAGCTTATTCCATGGAGTATCAAGATTAATACTCTTTTTCTTTGCGAGTGCTTCTAAAATTTTCATCATAAATCCCATACGACTTGCGGATGTTGCCCACGGGTGAATAACTCCTTCTGCAATAGAAAGTTTAATGTTTGGCACAACACTTGTTTCTTCTACTTGCAGAATAGATCCAAGACCATGACAAACCTCACATGCACCATGTGGTGAGTTAAATGAGAAGCTGCGTGGTTCGATAATAGGAATAGCACGTTCGGGGTGATCGTGACAGACATACTCCTCCGAGAACTGGCGAACATCATTCGTATCTGCATTCATCACCATCATGAGGCCACTTCCTTTATTAAGTGAGAGTTCAACAGAGTCTGCTAGGCGTGTTCGGTTAGGGTTGGCCTCTCCTTTTTTTGTTTCAAGGTCACGAACGATCATACGATCGATCACAATTTCGATGTTATGAGATTTCTTTGCATCCAAATCTATTTCCTCATCAACAGTGACAATGTCTCCATCAATACGCATACGTACAAATCCTTCTCGTCGGATTGCATCAATAATTTTGGTGTGTTGCCCCTTTCGTCCACGCACAAGAGAAGAAAGAAGAAAGATTTTGGTTCCTTCTTCCATATCAGCAATGATATCGACAATCTGTGAAGGGGTTTGCTTTGTAAGCTCTCCATTACAGTCTGGGCAGTGCACATGGCCAATCTTTGCCCAAAGGAGACGCATGTAGTCATAAATCTCTGTAGTGGTACCCACAGTAGAACGTGGATTCCTTGGCGCAGTCTTCTGATCGATAGAAATAGCTGGGCTAAGACCCTCTATGCTATCTACTTCTGGTTTCTCCATTTGAGCAATAAATTGGCGAGCATATGCAGAAAGAGATTCTACGTATCTTCGCTGCCCTTCGGCAAAAATCGTATCAAACGCAAGAGAGGACTTTCCAGAGCCCGAGAGCCCTGTAACCACCGTAAGCTTGTTACGTGGTATTTCTACGTCGATCCCTTTAAGGTTGTGCATTTTGGCACCTTTGACCGTAATTTTGTCCATTGGAGAGAATTTTGAAGATATTTACAAAAAAAAGCCGCGCTGCCTGCGCCGCTTTGACGACTAAGCTTAGCAAGAAAAGGAGGTTCTGTCTAGGGTTAGAGGGAGAATCTGTATTTAGATATTGGTAAGTTCCAAACTTTTCTCTATCCGACTGACACGCTTCGGCAGAAACTCGAGTTCGATATCATCAAGTCGCTTATCAATATTCTGGAGAGCTGTACTATTCCATAGTAGCTTCTGATCAATCCCATCCAATCGGCCATCAATCCCATCCAATCGGCCATCAATCCCATCCAATCTTCCATCAACCCCATCAATCCTTTCTTCTAAACCATCAATACGTTTATAGACTTGTAGGAATCCCTTACGGAATTCTGATGCATGGATTTGCATCTGATTCAGAATATCGGTGAGGGTGATGTCATTTGTCATGGGAAGGGAGAATAAATGATCAATGATCAATGAACAATGGCCAAAATATATCTCTCGTAAATACATTTCAGTATTACCCCTTGAATAAGGGAAATAATCAGTTCTAAAAACAAATGGAACAACGATAAATAACTATACATTCTTCTACAAACTATCCACTATCAACTATAAACTTATCCCTGTGTTTACAGGAATCATCGAAGCAACGGCTCCTATTATCTCTAAAAAGAACAACCAATTAGTTATTGCACGTCCAGAGTTTTTTGAAGATATGCCTTTAGGGTCAAGTATCGCAGTCTCTGGTGTATGTCTTTCGGTAACTGCTTTTGATAAAAAATCCATGACGTTTGATGTCGTGCAAGAAACGTGGGATAAATCAAAACTTGGTTCTCTATCAGAAGGGGATACTATCAATCTAGAACGAGCATGTCTTGCAGATTCTCGTTTGGATGGGCATGTGGTTCAAGGTCACTGTGAAGGAGTGGGAAGTGTAAAACGGAAAACGGAAAACGGAAAATTGACTATAAGGGTGCCAAAAGAACTGATCAAATTTTTTGTACAAAAAGGATCAATTGCCTTAGATGGTGTGTCACTTACAATTGCTGCGATCACTGAAACCCAAATCACGGTTGCGCTTGTTCCGCTTACCATAGAAAATACAACGCTTGGATTCTGCAAAGAAGGAGATGCTATTAATATAGAAACAGATATAGTTGGCCGATATCTTTACGCATTCACTCATGAAGAAGCTGCCCTCCAAAGGTGATATACAAGAAATTATAGAATTATCACTACGCCCTGCGTGGCGTATCGGCATTGTGTACTCTTCTTTCTATAAAGAAGAGATAGAGACTATGCTGCAAGGTGTAATTACAACATTTAAAGCGGTAGGCATGCAGGAGGGAAATATTAGCCAACATCCTGTCCCTGGATCTTTCGAAATACCACTTGTCGGAGCTGCACTTGCAAAAAATCGATCAGCAGATGCACTAATTGGTCTAGGTATTATTGTAGAAGGAGAAACGCACCATGCGCGCCTGATAGCAGAAAACACATCACGTGGAATCATGGATGTGCAGACACAATATGCAATCCCGTTTGCAAACGAAGTGTTGTATGTAGACTCTCTAGATCTCGCAAGACAACGTCTACATAAAGGAGAAGAGGCTGCACTGAGTGTTCTACATTCGCTTGCGCAACTAGCAAGCATACAGTCTTGATACCTTGTGAAGTATATATAGTTACGTGTAAGATCTATAGCAACCTTCCATGTATAGACCTACTATCGTCGCGTTTTCGGCGCTCACCATTGCTCTTAGCATTGTAAGTATTGCAAAAGCTGCATCGGTGTTCCCTGATGTCCCACAAGGACATCTCTTTCAGGAAGCTGTAGAAGAACTCGTGCGTGCGCAAGTAGTTAATGGAAATCCTGATGGAACATTTCAGCCTGATAACGATGTAAACAGAGCTGCAATGCTTAAGATGCTCTATAAAGCAAAAGGAAAAGTGCCAGATCCTCTAAGTGTTCGTTGTTTTCCAGATGTAGAGATCGGCAGTTGGTACGAACCATATGTGTGTGATGCTGCAGCACGAAGGTATGTAAATGGATACGCTGATGGAACGTTCCGTCCAAACCAATCTGTAAATCGTGTTGAGGCACTTAAGATGATTATGACGGTATTCGATATTCCTTTAGAGATCATCACAGATGACAACCGAGAAATCGTAAATTTTGCCGATGTATCACTATCTGCGTGGTACACACAGTATCTTCTAACTGCGTATAACACACAGATTTTGCCTATTCCAGGTCAAACAGGTGCACGCTTTATGCCTGACATGCCTTTAAGTCGTGGTGAATCTGCTGCATATATCTTTAATGCGTTGCATGCAGACCTTATGGCAGTTCGAGAGCAGACACAGCGAAGCAGTGTAAGTAGTACAAGTAGTACTTCTTATAGTAGCCAAACCGCAGAGCAGAATTCATCAGCAGCAAGTGAGGATGAAGATGAGGGAATAACAGGTGTGATGAATGAATCACTTCCATTCGATCGTTCTGGAAAGTTCTCTGCCGCGCAGCCAGTGTCCTATGCATTTAATGTCGCTACGGCAAAGACAGTAGATATCGTTGCAAGCTTGCAGTCTGGTCAGCCTGGGCAAATTACATGCCGACTATACTTATTGGATGAATCTGGATTCTCAGATGAATACTTCTTGGGATACCAAGAAGGAGACAAGTGTTACATCAGTGCAACCCTTAACCCAGGGAACTATCAGGTACAGTTACAACCTTCACAGAAAGACACGACATTTAGTGTGGATGTTTCTATAGGAGTAACTGATGGTAATGATGGCTTCCGCAATGCACGTCCAATTGCCGCAAATGCCGAGCGAGAAGATGTTCTTGGTGCTTCGGACTTAGAAGATTGGTATACCTTCTCTATTACATCAGAACAGCGTATGACTGTAGAAGTAGCAAATCCGATGGAGCTTCGTTGCATTGTCTACGCGATGAGCGATGTTGATTTGGCAAGTTTCTCGGGTCCTCAATGTAATCAAGGCTACTTATACCCACCAGGAACGTATTATATCGCTATAGGAAGAAAAGCACCTTTGGATGCTTTGCAGACCTATACAATAAAGTTGGATAAATAGACGAGAAAGTTTGATAGGTTGGGAAGGTTGGGAGGGAAAACAGGGTATACTTTGACCGTATGGATACCTTTGCTTCAATCCCCGAGGCCCTAGAAGTCATTCGTCAGGGTGGAATGATTATTGTTGCTGATGATGAACAACGTGAGAACGAGGGAGACTTAGTGGTAGCTGCCGAACATATGACAACAGAAAAAATGGCGTTCTTTATTCGTCACACAGGTGGAGTTGTTTGTTTGTCACTCAGTAATACAATTGCAGATAAGCTTGATCTTCCACCGATGGTTGCACGCAATACTTCTGCTCGCGGTACACCGTTTACTGTAAGTATAGAAGCAGCAAGTAATGTAACGACCGGAATCTCTGCACAAGATCGTGCAACAACAATTGCTGCTGCAATTAATCCTGTTGCGGTACCTGAGGATCTCAGTCGCCCTGGTCACGTGTTTCCATTGCGTGCGGAAGATGGTGGCGTGTTGATACGCGCAGGCCACACAGAGGCATCAGTAGACCTCTGTAAACTTGCTGGCGTGCAAAAAGGTGCAGTGATTTCTGAACTTATACACGAAAATGGAACAATGATGCGACTTCCGGACTTGAAAGATTTTGCTGCAACACACAATATTCTTTTAGTGTCGATTGCTGATCTCATTGCATACCGACGAAAAAATGAAACATTCATTCGTAAAGCAGCGGAGTCTAAACTTGAAACACAAACAGGAGAGTGGACGATGCGTGTTTACAAAGAAACAATTCATAACTCCGAACACGTTGCACTAATAAAAGGAAACGTCGAACCACTTAAGCCAACACTTGTGCGTGTGCATAGTGAATGTCTTACTGGCGATGCATTTGGGTCTGTGCATTGCGACTGTGGTGATCAACTTGACACCGCAATGAAGCAGATAGAAAAAGAGGGTTCTGGTGTTGTTGTATATATGCGCCAAGAGGGTCGTGGTATAGGTCTTATAAACAAAGTACGTGCATACAACTTGCAAGAGCAGGGGCTAGATACTGTCGAAGCAAATGAGAAGTTAGGGTTTCCAATGGATCTACGAACGTATGGAATCGGTGCACAGATTTTAAAAGATTGTAATGTTGGTCATATAAAACTTATGACAAACAATCCAAAAAAAGTTGTGGGACTCGAAGGGTACGGATTACATCTCATCGAACAAGTGCCGTTGCAAGTAGAAATAAAAAGTGAAAAACAAAAAAAATATTTACGCACAAAAAAAGAAAAGATGGGACACATGTTAGAAGTGGAAAGTGGATAGTGGAAAATGGAAAAAGATTTTGTTCGTAGCGCTTAACTTGGAACACTAAACTTTCAACTTTCATGTGTAACAAACTTAGTTCGCGTTCGTTTTAAATGTACCCAGATAAACAAACAATAATCACAAAAAGTTTATAAAAGACGCGATTTCATTTATTTGTTAGCAGAATGCCCAAAAAGTTGAACACATTTTTTGGTTTTTTACACATTTTTTTTCCAACAAAAATGTGCGGAGTTTTTCTCTGTTGTAAAACAAAAAGAGAAGTT
>CAVOCY010000014.1:0-24664 GCA_963694385.1 Candidatus Altimarinota bacterium | reverse complement strand
TGCGTGGAATATCTTAGAAGGAAGTACTGCTCCTCAGGCTGCAGGTGTTATCCATACAGACTTCGAAAAAGGATTTATTAAAGCAGATACGATTGCCTATGCAGACTTCACCGAATTTGGTGGAGAGCTTGGAGCAAAAGAAGCTGGAAAGCTAAGGCAGGAAGGAAAAGAATATATTGTGAAAGATGGAGATGTGATGCATTTTAAGTTTAACGTATAGCGATTATGGTATTCATTGCTCGTCAAGAACCGTTTGACTGTGGTCACTGTGGAATACATGTCGATCCACTTGAAGATGGCAGCTACAGAAACCACTGTCCAAAGTGTTTATGGAGTAAACATGTAGACGATAAAGGCCCAGGCGACCGTGCTTCTGCCTGTAAAAGTATGATGAAACCGACTGGCTTAGATTATCGCAAAAAGAAGGGCTGGATGATCGTTCACCTCTGCGAAGCTTGTGGCAAAGAGATCCCAAATATGACTGCTTGCGATGATGACTTAAGTGTTTTAAAGTCGTAGACAATTTTTGTACATGAAATAAAATTGTGTTCGACTTTTTTGTTTTAGGCAAGGGCTCTTTAGGTATCAACCCTTGCAGTATAAAACCAGAACATCTACAGTAGGTCTTACCTGCTCCCCCTCTACTTCATGCGTTTTCTTCTTTGGGCATCGGCGTTCGGCGTATTGTTTGTTGCGTTTTAACCCCCAGCCCCTACATCTGCGATAGATACGACTCCATCAGGGACTTCTTCATAGGAATCTTCTCTCCCACATTTCCTTCTGGTGTTAACACCAATTGATCTGAAGCTTCATCCGAAGGACTATCAATACTGATATCAAAACCTCCTGATTCTAATTGCTGTTTTAGATCTGCAGGTACTTCTGATAGTGCAAGCACTGCTTCTATCCCCTGCTCTTGAATATCTTTTTCTATCTGGCTCTTCAGAGCTTTTTTAAGTTCTGGTTCTGTCTCTAGCCCAAACTTTAGCTGAGCCATTGATTCGTTCATCTGCATTTCTTGTTTGGCTTTCTCTGGACCTACGACCTTTTTGCGTAGCTTCTCGTACGCTGCAGCACTCATTTTGTACTTTGCACGTTTCTTCTGCTTTGCAGTGCCAGGGAGTTTATCGAGCCAACCGTCAGACATGCAAGAAGTGTAACCTAACTACATCCACTCGTCGCCCCACAATCAACACAAAGCTCACACGAACCGTTACGTTTCATCTTAGTAGATCCACACTCGGAACACAGAGATCCTGTAAAGCCCTGCAGCTTGGCACTTTCTAGTTTACTCTCCACTGCACCTACCTCTTCGGTGATCTCTTCGAGGATCTCTGATTTGGCAGTAGGTATATCTGATGCAGCTGATGTTCCCTCATCAATAACAGGTAATCTCATTACGTAAGCATCTTTGCTTTTGCTTCCTGTTGCGTAGGCTTTATCAATAAGTTCACCGTTGTGGAAATGCTTGGCTTTATCCTTGGTCATAAACTTGAGTGCGAGCCATCGCCCTAGATAGTCCATCAAACTCTTTACCATAGGGATCTCTTTGTTGATGGTCATACCCATTGGCTCAAAGCGTGTGTGTACAAGTTTCTCACAGAGAACATCAAGTGGCACACCATACTGGAGGTTCATGGACAGGCTAAGTGCCAATGTATCCATGACTCCAGAAAGTGTAGACCCTTCTTTTGCCATCTTGATGAAGATTTCACCAGGGGTTCCATCTTCATACATACCTACGTGCAAGTATCCTTCGTGTCCTGCAACAGAGAACTTGTGGGTAATAGACATGCGCTCATCTGGGAGCTTTCTTCTGCGTGGTGCTTCTTTGGTAATGATCTTTTCGATGATCTTTGTCTCCACCTTTGAGTCTTTTGAATCCGATTTATTGCTTAGTGCTTGGCTCATCTTAGAACCATCACGATAAAGAGCGTTCGCCTTAAGGCAGAGCTTCCAGCTGAGGAAGTATGCATTTTTAATGTCTTCGACTGTTGCTTCGTTTGGTAGGTTGATCGTTTTAGAGATAGCACCAGAGATAAATGGCTGCGCAGCTGCCATCATCCGGATGTGACCTTCGTAGTAGATATATCGCTTTCCATCCTTACCACACTTACTGGCGCAGTCAAATACTGTGAGATGCTCTGTTTTAAGATGTGGCGCACCTTCTACTGTCATATGTCCACAAATGTAAGTATTGGCTTTATCAATTTGATCTTTAGAGAATCCAAGCTCTAAGAGAATATCAAGATTGATGTCCTTCATTTGCTCTGCAGTAAATCCTAGACGCTTCATTGTCTCTTCTCCTAGCGTAAACTTATTAAAGGCGAATGGAAGTTCAAAGACACTGGGAAGGTTCTTTTCGATATTGGCAATGTCTTGATCTGTACATCCTTTTTCTTTGAGTGACTCACGATTGACGTGAGGGGCACCCTCGAGCGTTAGTGTACCCATGACAAACTTCATAACCTCACTTACTTCTGTTTCGTTGTAACCCAGTTTTTGTAGTGCTGGCTTTACAGATTGGTTTGCAATCTTCATATATCCACCTCCTGCAAGTTTTTTAAACTTCACAAGAGCAAAGTCTGGCTCTACACCAGTGGTATCACAGTCCATCAGAAGACCAATAGTTCCTGTAGGAGCAATAACTGTTGTTTGCGCGTTGCGGTATCCATGCTTTTCTCCAAGGGCAAGTGCTCTGTCCCAACATTCTTTTGCAGGCTCCAGCATGTATGGAGGGCAAACGTTCTGATCTATTCCCACAGGGTTTATGTGCAAGCTTTCGTACTCACTATCTGGTGCATCGTAGACTGCTCTTCGGTGGTTGCGCATTACACGAAGCATGTGGTTCTTATTTTTTTCATATCCAGAGAATGTACCAAGCTTCTCTGCCATTTCTGCTGACGTAGCGTAACTCTCACCGGTAAGTATTGCTGAAATCGCTCCACAGATGGATCGACCCTGCTTACTATCGTAAGGAATTCCCATACGCATAAGCATTGCACCGAGGTTGGCGTATCCAAGACCAAGTGTGCGGAACACGTAACTTAAGTTTGCGATTTCTTTACTTGGAAACTGAGCCATAAGTACAGAGATCTCTAGCACCATTGTCCAGATTCGTACTGCATGCTTAAACTTCTCTACCTCGAATGTTCCATGCTCTGCATCGTAGAACTTCATCAAGTTAATTGATGCAAGGTTACAGGCAGTGTTATCAAGGAACATATACTCACTACAAGGGTTTGAAGCTTCTATGCGACCATCCTCTGGGCATGTGTGCCAGTCATTGATCGTTGTGTCGTACTGCAATCCTGGGTCTGCACAGGCCCACGCAGCGTATCCGATTTGATCCCACAGCTCACGAGAGCGCAATGTCTTTGAGGATTGAGGACTGCGACCTTCTTTCTCTGCGACTTTAAGCTCTGTGCGCCAGAAGAGATTCCACGAAGCATCCTTTTCTACAGATTCAAAGAAGTTGTGTGGAATACGAACTGAGTTATTGGAGTTTTGCCCAGATACTGTTGAGTAGGCTTCTCCGTTAAAGTCTGTGTCGTATCCAGCCTTTGCCATAACAGCAACCTTCTTCTCTTCGTTTACCTTCCAATTAATAAACTCCTCGATATCTGGATGATCAAGATTAAGGCAGACCATCTTGGCAGCTCTTCGTGTTGTACCACCAGACTTAATTGCCCCTGCTGCACGGTCTCCTATCTTTAGAAAACTCATAAGACCCGAGCTCTGCCCTCCACCGGAGAGTGGCTCTCCTGCTCCACGAAGACTACTAAAGTTTGTTCCTGTTCCAGATCCAAATTTAAATAGTCTTGCTTCACGAACCCAAAGGTCCATGATTCCTCCTTCGTTTACCATGTCATCATCTACGGATTGAATGAAGCATGCATGTGGCTGTGGATGCGTGTAGGCATCTGGGCTCTGGACTGTCTCTCCAGTTGCTGGATCACAGTAATAGTGCCCCTGCTTCTTTCCGGTAATACCATATGCGTAATGCAAACCAGTGTTAAACCACTGTGGACTATTTGGTGCTGCCATTTGGTGTACTAACATGTAACTAAGTTCATCCTCAAAGGTTTGTGCGTCTTGTGCAGTATCAAAGTACCCGTACTGCTGACCCCAATGACGCCAGCATCCAGCTAGTCGACGCATCACCTGTTTTACCGTGCGCTCTGGCCCCGTAATGATTTCTCCTTTTTCATCCTTCATCACTTGCCCAGCTTCGTCATACTGAGGAACTCCAGCCTTGCGAAAGTATTTACTCACCACAATGTCTGTCGCCACCTGTGACCAATCTGCAGGAATCTCTGCGCCTTCCATTTCGAACACTACAGAACCATCTGTATTCGCGATACGACTCGTGCGCTTTTCGTAGACTACTTGTTCTAGTGGGTCACTACCGGGAGTAGTAAACATGCGTTCTATTCGCATACCACCACTACTTGCAGAGGGCGCTTCAAGAGGTTGAGAAGTACTGAGGGACGGCGAATATTTTGTAGGGTTCATGGTGGGGTGGGAGAGGGTTAACACACTATGTTGTGGCACTGGGGCCACAACCACACAAGATATTGAAGTATTGCGATATCGTCAACGGCTACTTCACCCCGCAGATGCGTCTTGTCAAAGGTTTAATATTTCTTGAACGCATAGCAAAAGGAAGCAAGTGTACCATGAAGTGATGTTTAGAAAAATGGTCGTGTCACGGTACAAAAGTTATTGAAGGTAAAGGAGAAAAGTTGGATAAGTTGGATAAGTTTGACAGATTTGGAGAGTACAAACCTTCCAAACCTTCCAAACCTTCAGCTCTCTGCTACAATCACCATATGAATATTCTTGTTCTTGTTTGTAGTACCAACCAACCGAGTAATTCGGAATTTTTAGCTGATGCATTCCTTAAAGGAGCAGAAGATGCCTGTGCATGTGATGTGCACAAGCTACGGTTGATAGAATTTGCACTGCCTCAGTTCACAGTAGATTGCTATACAGACAACTGTGTGTTTCCAAAAGAATATCGAGAGCTTAAGAAGATGATAGAGCAAGCTGATGGAGTGTTAATTGCTACTCCAGTATGGAACTTTGGAGTACCAGCACACTTAAAAAACTTTATAGATTGGATGGGGTGCTTTGGTCTTGATGGACAGACGCACTCAAAAGGAATGCTTAAAGGAAAACCGTTTTACTTTATTTTTACAGGAGGTGCCCCAAAAGCTGCCTGGAAAGGATTGATGCGCTTTACAACGATGTTTGTCCGCGAAGCTATTCGTTACTATAGTGGAACGATTGCAGGTCTGTATTACGAGGGGCATACCACACTAGGAAAAGGAGAATTTGGACTAGTTGTAGACAAACGAGAAAAAAGTCTTGCAGCAATGCGAAAACAAGGAGCTTGGTTTGCGGCATTTGCTGATGGATACAAGAAGACCGGTCGGCTTCCTCTGCGTCACAGGATATTTGAACGCTTCTACAAGGTAGGGCAACGGGTAGCTGCGAAACTCTAACCAATTAAAATCACCTCTTCATCTACGAGACCTGCTTTTTTGAATGCATCCCAAGTTTTTGGGCCTCCTTCTACGAGAATTGAAGTGATCGGTTGTCGGTGATCGGTTGTCAGACTCTTCCAAAGAGTATCCCAGTCAAAATGATTATTGATCATTGGTACTTTGATGACTTGAGCATCACCAATAGGTTCTACTTTCTCTTTTGTAATGATGATCGTATTACTATCAATAAGCTTTGCGACGCGTGGGATTCGAAGGTCTGGATCCAGAATTATCTTTACAGGCTGATACTCCCCTACTCGATTCATTAAAAGAGGATCATCTGTAATCACAGTCTGTACGCCTACAAGGATTGCATCATGAGTAGAGCGAAGATGCATGTGCGACCATTCATTTTGCTCCTGTGAAGTGATGCACAACTTTGTGCCATCTATGTTCGCTACAAGCCCTTCTCGTGTCTGAGCGCGTTTAAGAGTGATATATGGCCGACCCTGTGTACGAAGACTAATGTAACCTCTATTAAGCCTCTCACACTGTGCCCTAAGCACTGGGCCCGTTACTTTGATGCCATCATCTATTAATTGATGTATACCCTGTCCAGCTACTCTGCTGTCTGGATCGCTCATTCCGAAAATCACATTCTTTATGCCACTTTTGATAATTGCCTCCGTGCATGGTGGAGTTTTTCCGGTGTGACAACACGGTTCTAAATTTACGTACAGCCCATCAGTTGGCAGAATATCTTGTTCACAATTTTTGATCATATCAACTTCTGCATGATCAGAACCTCGTCCTCTATAAAACCCTTCAGCAATGATCTGATTGTCACGTACAAGGACAGAGCCTACGAGAGGATTGCTTCCGACAAGCCCCCTGCCCTGCTTTGCAAGTTCGAGGCAGCGATGGATGAATGGTTCGTAGTTCATGGTCTTAGTATATATCTTTGTGACTTTTCTCTTGTCCCTTTTTTCTTGATAAAAAAGGGACGAAAAAATCAAGGCAGACTGGACTCGTGCGAAGCAATAGCACTGCCCTGTTGGTAGCGCTCCTCAACTAAGGTCACTGCGTTTGCCTACGGCAACTTAGCATTCGTCACTGTAACTCTTACAGTGTACGTGGTTCTTCGCCCTCAAACAAGCAGTCTGCCTCGTCTGCCACTGTAATGTGGACGAAGATCACCCCGCCATAGAATCCTTTTAGCGACGCAGTTCGAAGCTGCGTAGCAGACTTCGCCAGGAGCGCTCGGTACATTCTGTCTGTGTTTCTTCGTTCACCTCTGTGGCAAAGATTTTTGGTTACTTTTGATCTTTCAAAAGTTACAAAGAGAAAAGCGAAGCTACAAATACTTCCTCAAAGCCTCCCCACTCTTCATCGGCTTTACCTCCTCTGGAGACTCAAATTTGTTTAGTGCTGCTTCTTTTCTCATATTCATTAAATACTTTTGATATGCTCCTGTGCCATTCTCAATAGATTTTGCTATGCGCGTTACAGTCGTCGTACTTGCGCCAGTATGCTTTGCTGCATCTCTGTAGGTAAGACCTTGGCTTAAGAGCTTTGCTACTTCGAGTCTCTCACTCCACGACTGTAACTCCGAAAGACTACCGATATCTCGTAAGAGATTTCCTACCTCCTCTTCACTTTTACAAGAAGCAATAGCGCTACACAAAGCACGAAACCATGGATCTTTCTGCCAGCCGAGTTCTGTAAAGCGTCGCTTACCCATAAGATCTAAACTGTATAGCAAACTACACGCTGTTACAACGTGTCATCACAATAATACAACTACTGTCAATCTATTAAAAAACCGGCCAGTCAACAAAGAGTGTTGACTGACCAGCTCGGTCTCTCACAACCCTGTGCGGGAATGTGAGTTAGAATATGAATGCAGCTGCCCCTATAGAAGAGGCAATAACCATAGGCCCGAGAAGTAACAGTGCGATGCGACAATGCTTTCTTTTTGGAGAAGCAATATCAGCAATCGCCTCTGTAGACAACCCGTATCCGACGGGCAAACTCACCATGAGAATCATCACAAGTATATTTTTAATATCTGTGTGATGAGGAATGACCTCTTTGAGATCTGAAATCCGGAACAGGAAATATCCTCCTGTAATTCCGAAAAACAGTACCAATGGTCCAATAACTGCTCCTTTGAGCTTCATGCTATACTCCTGCTTCGATGTGCTCTGCACATCTAGTAAAAGACCGAATAGGTAACTTCGACCTCGTGGTCTCCATGTCACCTATTCTTTACTTTACGATATTTTAACTAATCTGTCAATTACTCCTCTGAAGGGACTGTACCACCCCTTTTCTTGATTATTTCCTCTGCAACGTTACTAGGTACCTTGAAGTAGTGACCAAATTCCATACTGTAGTTCGCACGACCTTGTGTCATAGATCGTACTTCTGTTGCATATCCGAACATCGAAGATAGTGGCACATCAGCAAGGATAACCTTAGCTGTTCCTCGATCTGACTGTTCTTTGATCATTCCACGACGACCACTAAGGTCACCCATAACATCTCCAAGATATTCTTCTGGAGTTACTACTTCTACTTTCATAATAGGCTCGAGGATTACCGGCTTCGCTTTTTTTGCAGCCTCTCGAAAACCTACAGAAGATACCGTCTTAAAGGACATCTCAGATGAGTCCACATCATGGTAACTACCGTCGTAAAGATTTACTTTAACATCCACTACTGGGTAACCAGCTAGAATTCCACGCGTCATTGCATTTTGGAATCCTTTATCACATGGCTTGATAAATTCTTTTGGAATACGTCCACCAACCACCGTACTTTCGAACTCATATCCTTTACCAGGCTCCTGTGGAATAAGCTTGAAGAGCACGTGACCAAACTGTCCACGTCCACCTGTCTGCTTACTGTACTTCTCTTCGTGGTCAATTTCTTCGGTGATAGTTTCTCTGTACGCAACTTGCGGCTGACCTACTGTTGTCTCCACTTTAAATTCACGGAACATTCGATCCACAATAATATCCAAGTGAAGCTCTCCCATTCCAGAGATAATCACCTGACCTGTTTCTTCGTCAGACTTTACACGGAATGTTGGATCTTCTTCGGAAAGCTTTTGCAAAGCGATACCCATTCTCTCTTGGTCTCCCTTGGTCTTTGGCTCTACGGCGATGCTAATAACTGGCTCTGCAAAGGTAATGTTTTCTAGCTGAACTGGAGAATTTTCATCACAAAGCGTATCTCCTGTACGTGTGTCCTTAAGACCAATAACCGCAGCGATATCTCCTGCCTGCACCTCTTGGATTTCTTCTCTGGAGTTTGCGTGCATCTTTACAATACGACCGATACGTTCTTTTTTATCTCGAGAAGCATTTAAAATAGTACTTCCAGACTTCAGTACTCCAGAGTACACACGGATAAACGTAAGCTTACCTACGTATGGGTCTGTAGCAATTTTAAAGGCAAGAGCTGCAAGTGGTTCGTCATTACTAGATTTTCGCTCTACCTCTTCTTCTGTATCTGGATTTACTCCTATAGCAGCTGCAATATCAAGAGGAGATGGGAGATACGCGACAACTGCGTCGAGCATTTTCTGTACTCCTACATTTTTAAGGGAACTTCCACAAAGCACTGGGTACATCTTGCTTGAAGACGTTGCTGCACGAAGTCCTTTGACAAGTTGCTCATCGGTAAGAGCTCCGTTTTCGAGGTATGCATCCAGAAGATCATCGTTATATTCTGCAACTTTCTCCATAAGAGTTGCACGGTATTCTAGAACATCACTTTTCATATCCTCAGGAATCTCTACCTCTGCAATATCCTTACCGTGGTCTCCAGAGAACATGTAACCCTTCATTTTTACAAGATCCACCACACCATTAAATTCCCCTTCGATTCCTATAGGAAGTTGAATGGCAACTGCATCTTTAGAAAGGCGGTCGTGAATAGATCCAAGTGACATCGCGAAGTCTCCACCAGTTTTGTCCATCTTGTTTATAAAAGCGATACGTGGAACGTTGTACTTATCTGCTTGGCGCCATACAGTCTCGGACTGAGGCTCTACACCTTGCGATCCATCGAACACTGCAACACCACCATCGAGAACGCGAAGGCTTCGCTCTACTTCTGCAGTAAAATCTACGTGTCCTGGGGTGTCGATAATGTTAATAGTGCAATCAATCTCTTCTCCATCTACATTGGCAGCCTTCCAGTGACACTGAGTCGCAGCAGAAGTAATAGTGATACCGCGTTCTTGCTCTTGTTCCATCCAGTCCATGGTTGCTTCACCTTCGTGAACCTCACCAATCTTGTAACTCACTCCTGTGTAAAAAAGCACACGCTCTGTGGTTGTAGTTTTACCGGCATCGATGTGCGCGATGATTCCGATGTTTCGTACATTTTTGAGGTCCATGTTCTGTATAGGGAAAAATTCCAGCCTACTCTAAGGAATTTGGGCTTGAATTGCAATGCAGAGACCTATTTTCTTTTACGCAGATTGAGAAACAGTCTCCTCAGGAGAAGGTCTCTTATTTGTACCTCCTGCTACAGATTTGGCTAACGTTACCTGTTCAGAGCTTGATTTTGCTATGACCGTATCTCGTTCTTTCTTCCAAACAGGGAAAATCGGCAAATTCTTTACACCGGCCCATGCGAGCCTGGCCGCCCCCTTCATACCTCCCCAAGCAAGAGATCCTGCTATACGGAAGGGTGTTTTAAAGAGATCACCTGCAAAACGACCTGCTTTTGGAAGCACTGGATCTTTTTTTCCAATAAGTAATCCAATACCAGCATCAACAGGAGCTGCGATGAGTTCTCCACCAGAGTTTGCCAATGTCTCAAGATGATTGACCATTCATATATTATACCATAAAACTGGTATAACGTATATTACCAATCACCGCTAAATTTGATGCTTATCGAGCCAAATGCGCGAAGGCCTTGTTTGCCTGTGCCTGACGGATCACATCTGCTTTCTTCTTGAATGCAGCTCCTTGATCTGTAGATGCATCCATAAGTTCCATGGCAAGACGCTGTGCCATAGGCATTCCTTTGCGGTCACGAGCAGCCTTGATGATCCAACGGACAGCAAGTGATTGCTGACGCTTTGGATTAACCTCTACAGGAACCTGATACACAGATCCTCCAACACGCTTTGGCTTAACCTCTACGAGCGGAGTGATGTTGAGCATCGCTTTGTTGAACACTTCTAGTGGAGCTTCGTTTGTACGTGTTTTGATGATATCCATAGCATCCCAGAAGATCTTTCTGGCTGTTGCCTTCTTACCCTGCATCATGACGCAGTTAATAAACTTCTCGATAACGAGGTCTGAGTCCTTTGGAATGTATTGCTTTACAGGGGTAGCCATCTAAGTGGAAAGTGGAAAGTGGAAAGTGGAAAGTTAAGAGGTTTTCTTGGGACGTTTTGCACCGTATGCAGATCGACCTTGACGACGTGTCTGTACACCCTCTGTATCCAGAACACCACGAACAATGTGGTAACGCACTCCAGGAAGGTCTTTTACACGACCTCCACGAACGAGAACAACTGAGTGTTCCTGTAGGTTGTGGCCTTCTCCACCGATATAAGCCTTTACTTCGTGCCCATTAGTAAGACGCACACGAGCAATCTTACGCAAAGCAGAGTTAGGCTTTTTCGGTGTCATTGTTGTTACTTTGATACATACTCCACGCTTGAACGGTGCTCCGCCCTTGGTAGGCACATTTTTAAGCTTGAGAGCATTCCATCCATACTGAAGCGCAGGAGATTTGCTCTTCTTTTTCTTATCTTGGCGTCCTTTGCGGATGAGTTGATTAACTGTAGGCATAATAATATGTGGAATCGCCCGATGGCACCATTTATCGGTGCCCGGATCAGGTAGAAAAGACTGTAAAGGCTTAGATCCTCTAAGTAAAGGAAAACTACTAAGAATTCTGTCTTTTAGCGGACTATGCTAATCGAATTTTTTCAGTTGAATGCCTCGGAGGCGTCTTCTCTTTTTCTGGAAGAGGTGGTTCTTTTAACTCGTCTTCCTTTTAATCATGTGCAGGACATGTTTCCTCTGTTGATGCCTCTCCCTTCGACTTCACTTCGTACTTTGTATTAAATGCTGTGTTTGATCCACGTACAAAGAAGCCACGTGCAGAATACGTACCTGGCTGAGAGAAATATATTTCATATTTATGATTACCAAATGCTGTTGGCTTCACTTTGCGAATCCTAATACCGTACTCTCCATATCGCTCTTGTCCTACGTTCATGCTCCCCACAGCAAAGCTCTTGTGTTCTCTATCACCCAATTTCGTAATATGAATCACACCTGCCTCATCTATAAGTTCTACAGGAGCAACTGCAAGTGCATCTTTCTTTACCGATTCCTTTTCTTTCGCACTGTCTACTCCTGCTTGCTTTCCAACAGGCACTTCGTAGTGCTGACGGTAACCGTCTGAAACAACGTTTACAGAATACATTCCTTCATTGGCAAAGCGTAGATTCAGTCCTCTTAGCTTCTTCTTTCCATCACGATCTCCCATGAGAGAATACTTTCTTTGGATATCTACTCCCATACCGATCATACCTTCGAGATCCCGAGAAGCATCAAACTGCTCTACTACTCCTGGGTGATACGTAAACTTCGATACGGTTCCATCTGGGTTTGTCTTTGAAACAGACACTGTAAGCGAACGCCACCTTGCAGCAGGTCCTACTGGAATAGCGATATATTTTTCTCCTTTAATACCCGATGTTTCTATAGCATCTCTACTCTCTGACATATGCCCCTCTACTTCTGATGCCTTTCTGTATGCCTGAATCTGTGTACGGAATTCTGTGAGATATGCATATTGATCTGGGAATCTTCCTCCATAGCGATTCAGCATTCCTTCCCACTTTTTGTAACTAGAACCAAATCGAGGGTGATTACGAAATTTTTCTCCGTAACCCTTAAATTCTTTAACCATACTAGAATAGTTTCCCTCTAGACGTTCTGTGTATTTACCACGAAGCTTCGCTTGAGAACGTATATATGCTGGACCACCCATTCTATCGTAGTAACTATTCATTGTACGACTGTATGCACCTTTACCTGTACGGTACCCAGTGTATGCATCGCGATGTGGATCGTTTACATCATATCCATCTATAGGCTCTCTGCTACGTCCGGTCATTGCGTAATATGCTCGATCTTTTCCTGTACGATCGATATACACAGAGTTAGCACCTGTTCGTCTTACATAAGCACCACTACGCCGTGCGCTTTCGATGTGCCTATTAAATGCAATTTCTGAAGCACTTGGATATCCACCTCCTAATCTACGGTAACGAGCGATAACATCAATGGGCCTCTCTCCTCTACTAGGAGCACGAAAAGAGCGCCTTCGAGGCACTGCCTGAGATCTGTACTCATTTATAGTTTTTACGGCAGATACTCCCCATGGTGCAGACATGCTTTCGCGTGCAAGAAACACCATGCGTCCTGGAGGACTCTTGCTTTCTGAGAGATATCTTGATCGAACAAGTCCACGAGCCTTTGGAATATTTCCGAGTTGCTGTACTTGATCATACGTAAGACCTGCTGCAGAAGAATTTGTCTCTCGCACGGATTTAACGCTTACAGAAGCAACAATCTGTCCGTACTCTTCTATAGACATTAGCTCTGCTTTAGCAATAAGAAGTTGGATCATATCACTTGATGTTTTTGGAAGAACATCATCCAAGCGATTTTGCACATCTGGTGTAACCTCCTTGTGAAACTTACGGTAGATACTATTACTTAAATCTCGAACTTCATCTGCTGTAATCTGCCCGTCGTCCGTCAAAGACTCTCTAAGTATCACAAGAACTTCTGCTCCTGATGGTGACTTCTTTATTACACCTGCAAGCTTCTCACGCATTCCATTAATGACACCTCGATCTTGCGCAATCTGCTCTGGTGTCTTAGCGGTTTCACCAGAAGATACAATAGGATTTACTTTTGGTGCTTCAGCATTCAATAACCTACGTTCCTTATTTAAGTGATTACTAAGCCGAAATGGGTGATTATAGATACGCATTAGTTATTTGAGATAGACTGTTCTATATCTGTAAGATCACTCTCATCTTTACCAGTAACTTTATCTTTTAAGAGTGCAAAGAACTCTTCTTCAAATTCATTGAGATCAATTTTGGTTTCTTCGATGAGGTCTTTTACACCACCCCAAAAGAGATCCAAGCATTTTGCATAATACTCATACCGCTTCTTGCGAGCCTTTGGTTTTTCTCCTTCGTAAAAATCGTCAACCTCGTCTAGGTTATAGGTACAGAGTTCTGGCTCTATTTTTTCCATCAGAACATTATATAAGTCCTCGAACGTCCATTCTTTCTGTGATTTAGTTTTTGTAGACATATCACTCCATTATAGCAAAAATCCGCTATTTTGCCTATACCAAAAAGAACCCCCCGATTATTGAGGGTCCTGACTGGCTTATTGAACAAATTATTTATTCAACTATTTTCGCTTCAACTACAGCTTCTTCCTCTTTTTTATCATAAGATTCTCCATCAGGCTGTGGTTCCCTATCTTGGAAACCATCTTCACTGTGTCCAAAGCGCTTTCTGTACACCTCTCCTGTAGGGATAAGGCGTCCAATAATCACGTTTTCCTTTAGTCCTTGCAAGCTATCGACCTTACGGGTTGTAGCTGCTTCTACAAGAACTCGGATTGTTTCTTGGAAGGATGCTCCAGCAAGCCATGAATCTGTAGCAAGAGCTGCACGAGTAATTCCTAGAAGGAGCTGCTCGTAGGTTGCACGCTTCTTACCCTCCTTAGAGAGGAGCTCGTTCTCGTACTCTACATCTCCGAGATCAACAGTTTCTGCAGGAAGGAATGATGTGTCTCCTGCATCGATAACACGTACCTTCGAGAACATCTTTCGTACAATGATTTCCAAGTGTTTATCGTTAATCGTCTGACCCTGTGACGCATAGATGCTCTGTACCTCTTGTACGATATAATTCTCTACAGCGTACATACCTTGCTTTGCCAAGAGATCTCTAAGATCGTAGTGACCAAGGTTGATAGGCTGACCTAGTTCGATAGTACCGTTATTCTTAATAAGAAGTGACTCACGAGCAGTAAACTCGTACTCGCGCTCTTGAATTTCTGCGTGCTTCACCTTTACGATACTTCCATCGATAGAGCTGATCTTTCCTGCAATCTTTGCTTTTACTGTGCTCTTGTCTGATGTGGACTTTGCAATAACTGTTCGCTCCTTTACTTCGTCTCCCTTCTTTAGTTGGATGTTGTATCCAGTAGGAATAAGATACGTGTCATCTCCTTTTTCTTGCTCCACAATAAGTACCTGAGTACGAGAGCCAGTACGGGAAACTTTTACTTTACCAGAGATATCACTAAGGATAGCTGGTGTTCTTGGGCTACGTGCCTCGAAGAGTTCTTCTACACGCGAAAGACCCTGCGTAATATCCGCACCTTCAGCTACACCTCCCATGTGGAACGTACGCATCGTTAGCTGAGTACCAGGCTCACCAATAGACTGAGCAGCGATGATACCTACTGGAGTACCCTGTTTTACCATAGAGTTATCTCCAAGATCCCAACCGTAACACATACGACAGACACCCTTTCTGGTTCTACATGTCATAAGAGATCGCACTGCGACTTCTGGAACATTCTGACCAGAGATCTCTTGAAGCAAGATGGCATCAATTTGATCGTTACGCTTCGCAAGAGTTTTTCCACCAAACTTAACATCGGCAGCAAGAATACGTCCGAAGATACGGCTTTCAAATTTCTCTCCGATACGCTCACTGTCTTCACGAGTGATCATGTGGATTGTTTCGGATCCACAGTCTTGCTCACGAATCAGAATATCCTGTACCGCATCTACAAGACGACGTGTAAGGTATCCAGCTTCCGCAGTTTTAAGAGCGGTGTCCGACTTACCTTTTCGTCCTCCGTGCGTCGCGATAAAGTACTCCAGCACAGAGAATCCATCCTTCAAGTTACTTTGAATCGGTAGCTCAATCGTGCGTCCAGATGGACTGGCTACAAGCCCCTTCATTCCAGAGAGCTGTGTTACCTGTCCCCAGTTACCACGAGCACCAGAGTCGATAACGTAACAGATATCGTTCTCTTCCTCTTTAAGGAAGGTATCTACCATCGCAGTACTAATGTCGCTCTTTGCTTTAGCCCAAACGCGAATAGCATGGTTGTAACGCTCTTCTGCTGTTACAAGCCCCTTCCAGTAGTGATTGTTAATGAGGCGTACTTTTTCGTTTGCAGCCTTCAAAATAGGAACACGCTCTTTTGGAACAACCATATCGGATGCCGCAATAGACACACCAGACATTGTGGCAAACTTGAATCCCATATCCTTCATTTGGTCTGCAAGAATTACTGTTCTTTCTGGTCCTGCCAAACGCAATGCCTCTGCCATAAGCTTACTCATATCATTCTTTTTGAGTGTCTCGTTTACAAATGGCAACTCATCCGGAACGATGCCATTAAGGATGACACGTCCAACAGATGTTTCGACAATCTCTTTGTTGCCTTCCATGTCGGTGATACGACAATTAATAATGGCCTGCAAATCTACAACACCAAGGTCATGGGCTAGCTTTGCTTCATCTGGATTAGCAAACGTCATTCCTTCTCCCTTCTTTCCTTTGTGTACCTGTGTCAGGAAGTAACATCCTAGAACCATATCCTGTGATGGGTTAATAACCGGTTCACCAGCAGAAGGTTTTAGAAGGTTCGTGTTTGCAGCCATAAGTGTCCTTGCTTCTTCCTGAGCTTTATCAGAAAGAGGAACGTGGACAGCCATTTGGTCTCCATCGAAGTCCGCGTTAAACGCAGCACACACAAGTGGGTGTAGCTGAATCGCAAGTCCCTCGATTAGTTGTGGTTGGAATGCCTGAATACCAAGACGGTGAAGTGTTGGTGCACGGTTAAGGAGCACGTACTTATCTTTAATCACTTCTTCTAGGATATCCCATACTTCTTTTCCGGCTTCTTGCACCATGCGCTCTGCGCCTTTTACGTTAAAGGCAAGCTCATCACGGATAAGTCCTCCGATAACGAATGGCTTAAAGAGTTTCATCGCCATTCCCTTTGGAATACCACACTGATGAAGCTTAAGAGATGGACCTACAACAATTACAGAACGACCACTGTAGTCCACACGCTTACCAAGCAAGTTCTGACGGAAACGTCCTTGCTTTCCTTTAAGCATATCAGAAAGAGAACGAAGTTTACGTCTGTCACCTGCAGTAAACAGTGTCTTACCTGCACGAGCTGAGTTGTTGAGGAGTGTATCTACAGCCTCTTGAAGCATTCGCTTTTCATTTCGGCAGATAACTTCTGGAGCACCGATACTCATCAATTTCTTTAGACGGTTGTTACGGTTGATCACACGACGGTATAGGTCGTTAAGGTCAGACGCAGCAAATCGACCACCATCCAACTGCACCATAGGGCGAAGATCTGGTGGGATAACTTGCAAACGGTTGAGGATCATCCATTCTGGCTTGATACCTGCCTTAATAAGGGAAGATACCAACTTTATACGCTTCATGATCTTCTTGAGCTTTTGGCCAGAAGAGTCCTGACGATCTTTGTGAAGTTGATCGAGCATCAACTCTAGGTCTGTGTTCATAATAATCTCTTTAAGAGACTCTGCTCCAGTACCAGCGCGGAACACGTGTCCAAACTTCATGTTCATTTCACGGAACTTCAATTCTGATAGAACAGAACCAATGTGAAGATTTTTTAAGTCATCAAGCGCTTCTTTGTGGTTTACCTTAAGAGAATCCATCTTGTTTGCATACTCTCCATCTAACGCATCAAGCTGATCACGTGTTGCAGAACTTTCTTGCAACTGTTGTTTAGCCTGATCGTATTCTTTCTTGAGTTGAGACTGCCTCTGCTCCATTACTGATGCCAAATCTGAATCAACTACTGCCTTGGCTTCGTCATCAACGTTCACCACGATGTACGCAGCAAAGTAGACAATCTGTTCGAGAGTCTTAATAGGAAGATCTAATAGAAGACCTACACGAGATGGTGAACTACGAAGGAACCAGATGTGTGTCACAGGAACAGCAAGGTTAATGTGACCCATACGTTCGCGACGTACGATAGACCTCGTTACTTCTACACCACACTTCTCGCATACCACTCCTGCGTATCGCACTCCTTTATACTTTCCACAGAAACACTGGAAGTTTTTGGTAGGCCCGAAGATACGCTCACAGAAAAGCCCATCTGGCTCTGCACGCTGCGTACGGTAGTTAACCGTTTCTGGCTTAGTAATTTCACCGCGTGACCAAGAGAGTACATCTTCTGGTGAAGCGATGGAGAGAGCTACAGCATCAAAACTGTCTGTAGCGGAGGATTTCTTACCTGAGTTAATTGGACCTGACATAGTATGGAGAGAAAAAATGTATATACAGAATTCCGCCGCAGTCCCCGGTCTGGTCGTCTATCCCAGTGGGTCTACGTCGGTGATTTCGAGCCAATTATAAGGAGAATTAGTCTCTTGGCAAGAAAAAACCTATTCTTCTTCCTCTTCTCCTTTTACTCCTCCTTCAATCATCTCTTTTCCTTCCATCAATAGATTTACTCCACTTTGGACCTGATTTATGCGATTTTTGGCGTCTTCGATCATATCCATCACTCCATCTGTCATAGATTTTCCAGTATTCAGCGCTTCGTTAAATTGATTCGTAGCATCGTTAATAGCTCCAGAAGCAGTTGTTCCAAAGTCCTTTATTGTTCCGATGGTATCTGTAGTTTTACTAGAAGCAACGTCACACCCCACAAGAAGTGTAGATGCAACAACGAGAGTGGTGTAAATCTTATGCATTTCCTGTGTTTTCAAAGAGTTTATCAAACGAACCATCAGACTGTTCGAGGGCTGCATTCAATGTGCTCATCTCTTCTTTACTTACCTCAAGTGTTGATGATGCATTGACGACATCCTCTCCAGCTTCTTCTGCCTCTTCTTTTAATTGAGCTTTTACTTTTTCCATACCTTGCAACGAAGCATGTAACACAATAAATGCATTACAACTATCACACTTTAACTGCAGTAACATCGCATCTTCTGATACAACACGTACCGAAGAAAAATCAATCGGAACAGTTTTTCCACACTGCGGACAACGCATTTGTTGCTTGATGCGATCAATGATTTTTTGAAGAGTGTGTGGGTCTAGTTCCATACATAAAATTATACCATATACTTTTCAATAAAAGGAGAAAAATAACTGGGGATTACCTATCTCCTCTTATCTGATAAGATATCTGTATGCTAAATATTTTTAGCCCTACTTGGATGCGAACACACGGCACTGCTGCCGGTTTTGGACTCATGGCAATTGCTGTCCTTGCTGTGTCTACTGCATCTGCTCCTGCACTTCTTGGTAACTTGCGTGCAACTGTTGTTGATATTGGTATCGAGCACGACAAACCTCTTTCATTACTCCTTGAAGTAGGCGTGCTGGATGGCATGGCTGTGGCAGAGTTTTTCTCAGAAAGCCCAGAAACGATATTGATTTCTGTCCCAAGTACTTGGGTCCGTCGCGAAGTAAAAAATGCACCGATCCATACAGTAACTTCCGAACTCCCTTCTTTAGGATTCACGCGATGGAAACTTCCTGCGCGCGCTGGTATTTCTTTCAAAATTGCAACTGCACCCGAATCTTTAGTGTTGCATAACCCAACAGGAGTACAAATGAAACTTGATCTTGTCCTAGTTAATCTAGAAACAGAAGAAGTGGACCGCGATATTCTTCTGATTCAAGGAGACACAGTGAAGCTTTGGTAGCTAGGATAGGTGTATGGAGATTCTTCCGATCACTACACCAATACTCAATGCAGGAGATGATCTTGCTGGTATATTGATGGAAGTCTCTGATATTCGTGATGGCGATATTGTCGTGGTCTCCTCAAAAGCCATTGCAACTGTAGAAAATGCTGCAATTGATCTTGCTGCTGTTAAAGCTTCACAAGAAGCAGTGGATCTTGCAGAAGGACACAGTAAGTCTGCAGAGTACTACCAAGTAGTGTTGGATGAGACAGCGCGCATGCATGGCTCTGTTATTCAATCTGTACACGGCATTGTACTTACCGAATTAAAACCTGATGGAATGCACGAAGGATCAATTCTTGTTCCGAATGCAGGACTAGATCAAAGTAATGTACAAGAAGGATATGTAATCGGGTGGCCAGTAGATCCAGTAGAGTCTGCACGAAAACTCTGTGAAGGTATTGATAGCGACATCGGAATAATCATTACAGATTCAGGATTATCCCCACGGCGAAAAGGCGTTATCTCTTTTGCACTTACTGTATGTGGATTTGATCCGTTTACATCGATGATTGGTAAACCAGATTTATTTGGAAATGCTATGAGTATCACCGAAGAAGCACATGCAGATCAGATAGCAACGTGTGCAAACTTTTTGATGGGAAACACCGATCAATCAACACCCGCAGTAATTATCAGAGGCCATGGATTAGCACTAAATGATTTCTCTGGATGGGTAGAAGGAATTGAACGTGAGAAAGATATTTATCATGGGGTCATTTGAAGGTACAGTTAGCACATGCAATTCATCATTCTCTCATCATCCCGCGGCACAACAATGCAAGCCGTACTAGATGCTACTGCTGATGGAAGCCTAAAGATGAAATGCTTGGGATTGATTTCTGATAAGGAAGATCGTGGATGCACAGAAAAAGCAAAGGCTGCAGGCCTACCTGTTGTGATTGTTTCAAAAGAAGATGGAGAAGATCGCGAAGCGTTTGATAGACGCGTCGATGCCGCCTGCAAAGAATTAGGAGCTGATGACTCTACACTCATCGCCGCACTCGGATGGATGTTTATGTTATCTCCTTGGTTTGTAAGCACCTGGAGTAATCGTATTATCAATGTGCACCCAGCACTTCTACCAAAGCACCCCGGAGGTCATGCCATTGCCGACACAATAAAAAGTGGAGATGACATTGCAGGAATGACGATCCACATCATCGATGAAGGCGTAGATACAGGGCCGATACTTGTACAAAAAAAGTGTACAGTCGAAGAGGGCGAAACAGAGCAGTCCCTCAAAACAAAAATTCAAGCTCTCGAGAAAGAAGAGTATCCAAAACTATTACAAAGCATTGAATCAGGAGCGGTGACACTCTAAATAAATCCCTCCATATGAATATCATCCTTCGAGACCTTCCATTCACTAATAGCAAATCCTTTAACCGCTTTCGCCATAATCGGCGCTCCACAAATATAGATCTGCTTATTAGAAAAGTCTGTGATCACTTCTGAGGCATGCTGCTGCACAAAACCAACAAATCCTTTCCAGTTCTCTGAACGTTGCGCTACAGAAATATGATAGTTGAAATTAGGATACTGGGCAGCAAATTCTTTCAGCTCGTCTTCCCAGAAGAGCTCTGCTTCATTAAGCAATCCAAAGAACAAATCAATTTTTCGGGTTTCTCCTTTAGGAAGAAGTGTACGTAGTTGTGAGCGAAACGGTGCGATACCTGTAGAAGTACACATCATTACATATTCCTTCTGAGTTTCTGGATCCAAGATAAACTTTCCAAATGGGCACTGTACTCGCGTCTGTACTCCAGTTTTAAGTTGCTCTTTGACCCACGTACTACACCGACCTTCTGGCACAAGCTTGATCACGAGCAAAAGCGTGTCGTCATCAGGAGATGACGCTATAGAATATGCTCGAGGCTGAATATCTTCTGGGTTATCAATGAGAGGTGCATCCAGCAATAAGAACTGTCCTTCTGTAAACTCCAATCCTTCGGGCTTTGTAAATTCAATCTCATAAATCCCCTCAGCAATGATGTCTGAGCGAATGCACTCGAAGGTAAAGCTTGGGGTGGGCATGCCACTACTATACAGTAACTGTCTTTCCTTGTAGCACCTTTAAGAATTCATCAAACAAGTAGTCCGCATCCTCTGGTCCGGGTGTTGACTCTGGGTGAAACTGTACAGAGAAAAACTTTCCAGACTCATGGCGGATTCCCTCTACAGTTTGGTCATTTGCATTGGTAAACCATGGCTTCCATCCATCGGGTAAATTGTCTGATACTGCAAATCCGTGATTCTGCGATGTAATAATACATTTTTGAGTCTTTATCCACTTTCCGTTTTCCTCTTTCCACTCCTCACATGGTTGGTTACATCCACGGTGACCATACTTTAACTTGTACGTATCTCCACCAATAGCTAGGGCCAAGAGTTGATTGCCGAGACAAATACCAAACGTTGGAATATTTTGATCGATACTCCACTTGATGTTTGCGATAGTTGCTTCGCACGTTTTAGGATCTCCAGGGCCATTGCTGATAAACACTGCGTCATACTTGAGGTCTGATGATGCAAGATCGTAATCCCATGGTACCCGGTGCACTGTTACTCCCCTCTTCAGAAAACTTCTAATGATATTATTTTTGATTCCACAGTCGTAACAGATAATGGACGTTTCCGAAGTTTCTGGAGTATACGTAATAGGTTCTTTGCAGCTTACTTCCGCTACGAGATTTGTCTCATTTGGATCAGCTATCTCTATCCTCTTTCCACTATCCTCTTTCCTCTCCGAATCATCGGAGATGATTCGGCCTAGCATAACTCCATGCTCTCTTAACTTCTTGGTTAGTGCTCTTGTGTCTATTCCTGTAATCCCTGGAATCCCATGGTGCTCCATCCAGTTTTGTAAGCTACTGACTGCAGTGTGATGACTAAAGTCCTCACTTACCTGAGAAACAATAATTCCACGAACATGAATATCCTCACTCTCAAAGTTCTTCGAAAATCCCCATTCGTTCTTCTCGTTACTTGGAACTCCATAGTTTCCGATAAGTGGATAGGTAAATGTAAGAATCTGACCTCTGTAACTGGGGTCTGTGAGGCTTTCTGGATATCCTGCCATTCCGGTGTTAAATACCACCTCTCCGTCACTATCTACTTTGGCTCCAAATGCCTCTCCGGTAAATTCTGTGCCGTCTGATAGAATAAGTGTAGCCATACTTCTGGAAGAGCTTATAGGAAGGGGCTAGAAGATCCAATGCAAACCCTTCATTTTGCTTGAAATAGCGATTTCTGCTATAATAATGGGAATGTCACTAAAAATACACACACCAGATGAGCTTAATGATTCCCTTCCTGATGGCGGTGAAAGAAATGAGGTACGTGTAGACGTTACGGATATGCCAGACGATATGGAAGTTGTTGTCCGTGGTACTGGAGAAAAAATTCACAGAGCCGCAGGGGCAGAGATAGGATCTTCTGAATCGTATAATCAAGCCAGAGAAAAGGTAGAAGCACCAAGAGTAATAGACACAGCAGAAACCAAAATCATTTCAGCTAGTACAGAATCCGCCGAATCGGCAGCCACTCCACCACCACTTCCGAAAACGAAAAGGATTGATTCAGAAACATCCGAAACACCAAAGAAGCCTTTTCTTAAAAGAGTGTATGAAAGTGATAAAGTTTCAGCTCGTTCAGCAGCAGGAGTTGCAGCTGTAGCTGCAGCACCAGCGTTTTGGTTAGGTTCGGGCCTTGCTGCAGCGCCTTTGGCTACGACAGGTCTTTCTGCTTTAGCACTAACTCTGCCATATTTAGCTTATAAAGGATCTAGCCGAAGAGGAAGAAAAGCCGGAGCAGCACTTGGAGCAGTAGGTAGTGCCGGTCTTCTTGCGTCAGGAACAGTAAGTCTTGCAGGTCTTGCAACAGTTGGAAGTGCAATAGCTGCCCCAGCAGCAATCGCTTACGGAGGTTACCGCATAGGTAAAAGCATGAAACGGCCAGTTGCTGGTGCCCTTGCAGGTGCAGGTGCCGGAATGCTTGCAGCCCCTGCAATATCTGGAGCTGTTACTGGAGCACTTGGTGGAGGAGGGCTCGCTGCTGTTGGAGGGGCATTAACAGGAATTGGTATCGGTGCTGGAGTTCCTATATTATTGGCCGCAGGAACCTATGGAGCCGTAAAACTCTCCAAATGGGGGATAGGAAAAGCGGTAAATGGAACTAAGGGGGGTATAAAAAAGTGGAAAGACCGAAGAAGGGATAAAGCGGCGTAATATAGAGCCATTTGGCTACTGTTTCAGATATATGCTTTATATTGACATATAGTATATTTTATTGTATTTTGATCTCCTTTATCGTGCTCATTTACAGCATAGAATTTAACGTCCCCGATCCCCTTCTTGCACGAGCGAGAATGGAACCGGGGATGGAATAACAATACTTTTAACAAAAGGAGCAGAAACCGCTGCCTGAGTCCCGTCACTGTCAGTAACTGAAACCAGACCGTTTATATTAACCTAGAAGAAAGAGGATAGAACCATGAAGAACATTGCAATGATCGTCCTGACGATCGCCACACTCTGTCAGTCGGCTGCGTATGCCGGTGACCCTGTCAAAGGGTATGACGTAAAGCTCGGCGTCACCATTTCGGCCGTCTACGGAGTAGAGTCGAGTGGTGACATGAAGAAACTAGGAACCGGACCAATCGCATCTATTGACTTCGATAGAATCCACGCATCAAGCAAACATGTGTTTGCACGTGTGTGGGTCGGCGAAACCGAAACGCCTGGTTGGATCCCAATGCCGCGGAAAAAGAAGTCCAAAGCGAAAGCTACGACTTCCAGCTCTGGCTCTTGTTGCAATGGCACAGGTACCTCTGTGACAATCGTCAACAACGGTGCTGCTGCTAATGTTGAACCGGTTCGACACTACGTCGGACCTGTATATTTCTCTGCAGACAATCGGTCTACGGTGAATAATAACAACAACATTACAACCCCACCAGCGCAAGAACGGCCAGCAGCTAGAGTGTGTCCGCACTGTGCGGGGACACCTCGCTATTCCGGTGGCTTGGCGTATTGCCCTAACGGCAATGGAATCATCGGCACTGCGCCGAGGACTAGCCACTATAGGTACACCTACAGGTACAATAACTATAGCAACCTCGGGGGCAACCTCTGGGGCGGCAACCGGTACAGCACTGGGTTTGGTTTTAGCCGTTACGGCCGATGACCGACCCCTCAACTTCCGTCCCCCTTTAACCAGGTCAGCACATTCGTGTCTGGCCTGGTTTTTCTATACAAGAAATGCGTACTACGCAGCTGTACTATTCGATCCTCTAGGGCTAAATACCCCCTTCA
>CAVOCY010000013.1:0-25019 GCA_963694385.1 Candidatus Altimarinota bacterium | reverse complement strand
GATACAGTTACTCTGACATTGCCCTGTATTTGGTGGGTCACATTCTTCTAGCCCCTCTATTACATCGTCTCCACACACTGCTAGCTGACAATCATTTGGACAGGAGTCTGTGTTCACACTGTTTCCATCATCACACTCCTCAGACCCACCAACCACCCCATCACCACACTCAAAAAGAAATTCCCAGTTATTATTATTTTCACTGTCAATACATCCTTCGGTACATGACATTAACGCGCCATTCAGTGCGTTATTATCCTGAACGTCTAAGTATTTCAATATAGTGGCAGCTGAGCCTTCGGTGACAATGTACGCCTGACTTCCGGTGTACGTTGCTTTGAGGCTTATAGGATTAGATACAGCACCCTGAAGTGTTACAGAACCGGAGAATGTCTGTTTTGTATTTGTTTCAAATGTCAGTGTTACTGCTGTAGAAGATGTTTTAGAAATTGCATAGAACGCTGTAGAACCACGAAGTGTTTGTGACGTACCATCAAAGGTAACCGTACCACTTCCTGCTCTTAGCTCTCCATATGCACTTACATCACCTGCAAACGTAATTCCGTACCCTGTTCCTGTATCTAGGACTCCTGTA
This sequence comes from Candidatus Altimarinota bacterium, assembly GCA_963694385.1. Classification (GTDB taxonomy): domain Bacteria; phylum Patescibacteriota; class Gracilibacteria; order Peribacterales; family Peribacteraceae; genus UBA2170. The sequence goes on along the minus strand of CAVOCY010000013.1, from coordinate 24,424 downwards.
TATATACCAAAGTCTCCATTTACATCAAGATCTGATCCTAAGTAGTAGGTACCTGACCCCGTTGTTTTGTACCCTGTATTAAGAGAACCAATTTCTGCACCAGAGAGAGTCCTATTAAAGATCCTAAAGTCATCGATAGATCCCTCAAATGGTCCAGTACCATTATTGTTATCTCCAATGCGGAATGCTACTGCATTTGCAGTTGAATCTGAACTTGGTGTCAGAGATCCCGCCTTTGCAGAAACATCAATTACTCCATCAAGGAATATATTTGTTTGATCATTATCTAATGAATTGAATGCCACACCGATGTGGTGCCAGTTTTGATCTGTAACCGTAGATGTAGAAGTAACAGTGAAGGCATTTGAACCATCAGCAAGCTCGAAGAGAAGCTTGTCACTTTCATCATCGATATACAGAATGTACCCCGCGTTAGAAGATCCGCTACCTGCTTTTTTTGCAAAGATAACATCTTCGGTATCTGCAGACTTCCTTCGAAACCACGTGGTAAATGTTCTCTTCATATTTGTAGAAAGATCCCATGCATCTGGGAATGATACTGAATCATCAGATCCATCAAATTCAAGAGCAAATGGATTGTAGAACAGTGTTGTACCAGTATTTGTCTGTACCCACTGCACTCCTCCATTAAGTAGTCCTCCAGAAGCTGTATTCAGCGTTGAGCCTGATGCATTAGGACCTGTTCCCTCGTCAAACCTAAAGTATGCCTCGAGTCCGTTATCTATGTAGACGTTTCCAAGAGCTGCAGTTCCTACTCCAAGTATCTCTCCCGAGCTTACAGAGATAAGGTTCATATCACCTGTTAAGGTGAGTGATCCTGTTCCAGAAACCAGCACAGAACCAGATGCAGTTATGCCTCCTGTCCCCATAGTAAGTGTTCCACGAACATCGAGGTCATGCGTATAAAGGCTTCCACTCGCAACGTGTGTTGTTGTGTTATTAATAAGCAACTCTTTGTCTGCTCCTAGGTGTAAATCATTTCCAGATAACGTGTATACAGCGGTAACATCAGCATCAGTTGCAGAGCCATCCGCAGTGTTGAGATCCGTCGTTGTTACCTGAAGATCTGTACTATGTGTCCGAAGAATTAGTCTATCTTTGTAGATATCCATCCCTGTTACAGTTAATTTTGAAAGAACTGTATCGTTAAATTTTCCAACAAGCATTCCATCTTCGCTTTCTCCATCAATAAATACGGATATGACATCATGGGCAGTAATAGTCAGACCTGTAAAGGAATAGGTTCCATTTGTAGTCGTTGTGGTTGTAGCAGTTGCCGAACCATTAATATATAGTGCAACACCTGTTCCAGTTCCTACAGGAGTCGTTCCTTCGTCCCAATAGACCTTTCCGCTAAACGCTACATTGCTATATCCGTAGGCAATTTCCATACGGGCAAAGTCTAACCCTGTTGGACGTAGAACTACCCGTGCCTGAGCAAAGAATAGGTATACCATCGCACAAACTGCGCAACCCGTAAGGAGCCGATGCCAAATTGTGTATTCTTTATTCAAATCATATTATTATACCAAAATTTAGGCTTTCTGTGGGTTTTGTGCCCTTGCAAATGTTTATAATTGTTGTCATAGAAATCAGCTCTAATTCCCCTTCTCGTAGCCAATATTCTGTACTACGCTAGTACGGTATTATTATGGATTACACCCACCCCCTCCGGCGTACGAAGATTGTCTGTACAATTGGCCCTGCTTCTTGGGATGCAGCAATTCTAGAACAAATGGCCGAAGAGGGTATGAATGTAGCTCGCCTCAACTTTTCCCATGGAGAACGCAAAGGCCACCAGAAAATCATCGACCTCATCTCCAATATTAATGCTACGCGCGACCACCAAGTCGCGATTATGCTAGATACGAGAGGGGCAGAAATTCGCACTGGTGATGTACAAGATCCAATCGAAGTTAAAAAAGGAGATGAAGTTGTATTTTCTTCAACAGCATCAGAGCACGGAAAAGACAGAATCACTATCGAAGTAAGTTATGATAGGTTTGCAAAAGACGTTATTGAGACTGATACTATTTTAATTGATAACGGTGAGATTTCTTTTGATATTGTCTCCGTTGAGAAAGATGGCTCTGTTATAGCAAAAGCCCGAGAAGATGGAGAAATTGGCACCAGAAGGCATATTAACCTACCAGGAGCAGATATAGATTTGCCATCTATCACCGAAAGTGACTGGGAGGACTTACGCTATGGCGCTGAGCAAAATCTTGATTATCTTGCACTTTCATTTATTCGCAATGCTGATGAAGTGCGAGCCGTACGAGCCATGCTGGATGAGATAGGAAGCACTTCGAAAATTATCTCAAAGATAGAGACGCAAAAAGGTGTAAAAAATATTAAAGAAATTATCGATGTCTCTGACGGTATTATGGTTGCGCGTGGTGACCTTGGTGCAGATCTCCCCTATGAGAAACTTCCTGCTGTACAAGATGAGATTGTATGCCGCTGCAAAGATGCTGGTAAGCCTGTCATAATCGCGACACACATGCTGGAAAGCATGAAGGAACATCCTGTTCCTACTCGTGCCGAAGTAACAGACACAGCCCACGCAGTAGCCACTGGTGCAGACGCTACAATGCTTTCTGGAGAAACAGCTTCTGGAAGCCATCCACTTGTTGCTTTGCAGGCAATGATTCGCATTAATAAAGCAACAGAAGAACATCTTTCTAGATTAGAAACTACATACGACATTCACTTCCGTGACAGCGCCGAAGAAGAAATGGATAAGGCAATCGTCCTTGCTGAAAAAGAAGAAGTAGAAGCGTTTGTTCTGATAACAGAAACTGGAAGAACCGCTCAACACATTAGTAAGTTCCGCCAAGCAATTCCTATTATCGCCCTTACTAAGAGTGATGTTATCCAGAGGTCGCTATCACTCAACTTTGGAGTCTATCCTCTGCGAGTACCTTTCGATGACTCTGATGATGTCACGATGGATGAAGGCATAAAACTTGCCATAAAGATTGGCCTTCTTAAAAAAGGGCAAAAAGTCATGCTCCTCAAAGACCGCGCAAATAAGATGGAGGTAGTAACGATCTAACTACTTCTTCCCGTCCCACTTGTGCCATGGCATCTCCAGCTCATCGAGTGGAATGTCATCAATAGAAAGCTCACGCACCCTCTCTGCAGCCCTCTTAGAGAGGTCTAAAATCTTTCTACGATACAGAAAGCCAAGTCCACCTCCTCCTGTAAGGAGTAAGATTACTATAGAACTCCACATACTGTTTCCGTGAGCAGCCATAAACGTAGGGTACTGACACTTTTGAGTACATCCATCTGTACTATCACACTCTTCTCCTTCATCAACTACTGAGTCTCCACAAAATGCTGCTCGACAGTTGAGACGACAAGAGTTTGGTACTTCATTGGAATTTAGTTCACCCGCATCACATTCTTCGATACCACTGGTAACACCATCTCCACAGTGTGTCTCTATGCCACAGCGTGAATCACAGAAGTCTCCGCTCTCGGTATTGCCATCATCACACTCTTCACTTCCTTCTATCTGACCATTACCACAAACAGGAAGTTCACAGATAGTAAGGCAGGCATCAAGATTGCTTTCGTTACCGTCATCACACTGCTCTGCCCCTTCTACTACTCCGTTACCACAGCTCGGTACTTGGCACAGGTTTGTACAATCATCGGTATTGTCATCATCACCATCATCGCACTGCTCATTATTCTGTACGATTTTGTCTCCACAGCGTGCTGCTCTACAGCGATTACTACATGAATCAAGGTTTTCTCTATTTGCATCATCGCACTCCTCTCCGGTCTGTAAATAACCATCACCGCACTTTGATTTCGTACAAATGTTCGTACAAGAATCAGTACTAATTCTGTTTCCATCGTCACATTCCTCTCCAGACTGCACGATACTATCCCCACACACTGCAGGCTTACATTCATTACTACATGCATCAGTATTTAGATTGTTTCCGTCGTCACATTCCTCACCAAGGCTCTGCTGAATAATTCCATCACCACAACCTGGTTTGTGACAAGCGTTGTTACATTGGTCTTTATTAACCTTGTTGCCGTCATCACATTGTTCACCGTATGGTGCCTGAGGAGTAACTACTGAATCTCCACAATATGGAATAGTACAGTCATTCTTACAGGAGTCGAAGTTGTTGGTATTCCCATCATCACACTCGTCCTTTCCGTCTTTTACGCTATTTCCACACTTCGCCTGAGTGCACTGATTTGTACAAGAATCCGTGTTATTGAAGTTACCATCGTCACACTCTTCTCCTCTATCGATGACTCCATCACCGCAAACGGATAGCGTACAGTCGCTACGACATTTATCAAGATCACTAGAGTTCCCATTATCACACTGTTCACCTGGTTGCTTGTATCCATCACCACAAGTTGCCTTTTGACAATCTTCTGTACAACTATCTGTATTGGAATCGTTTCCATCATCACAAGCCTCGCCAGCGTTTTTGTTGCGATATCCATCACCACAAGAAGGGAACGAACAGTCAGCGTCGCAAGAACTTGTATCTGCTCCACGGTTATCACACTGCTCTACTCCTTCACGGACACCATCACCACACTGTGGAATTCGACATTGGTTCGTACAGTTATCAAGATCATTCTGGTTTCCATCGTCACACATTTCTCCAATCTCTGGGATACCATTACCACATTCAGAACCCACTCCAGATTGTGCGATAGGAGTTCCTGTACTTCCATCCAGTGTTCCTTGCTGAGGATACGGGAATGATAGATTTACTGTTACATCACTAGAAGGGTCTGGTGCAGGCTCTACTACAATGTCCTCACAGCTCGTCTCAAATATTGCATACGTACAGCGGCTAGGTAATAGACCAGCATCACAATCAAGCTGGTAGTTTCCACCTGCATCGAGCTTAAAGTTACCATTGCTGTCCTTCATTATAGGGCAAGGAGGAATACAAACTGTTCCACATTGTGAAGCATAGTTTCCGATTTCATCAGCATTAAATATAAGATCTAGCTGACCTTGAGTTTCTGCGTAGACTTTTACACCAAGATCACATTCCTCGCCAATGTGGTTCTGTACTTCTCCATCTCCACAATAAAATATTGTGCACTCATCACTACAAAAGCTTACGCCGTTAAATCGTCCTTCATCACACTCTTCACCTGCAGCCTCATCTAAGATGGCATCTCCACAATTTGGTGGAGTTGGGTCATCGAGCACAAGTGGACATCCAACAGTGCCATAGGGCTCTCCAATACACTCTGAATACGCTAGCTTAGCAATTTGAAGTGAAGGAGATACTGCAACCATCAGTCCAAGTACAGCTGAGGCAACACCACCAATGACAATATTTCTTTTCATATTTATTCCTTCTATTATACCATTTTTTACTATATTGGCCTATAGGGTAATTTAAGACTAAACCTAGAGATTTACAGGGTTTTGAGATTCTACAGGAGCCTCATTACTCGTATAACGAGGGTTTTTTACCGGAATCATGGTTTGTACTTGACGATCATTTTCGATCTTTTCCATCGCCTGAGCCTTCGCAACCTGCATATTTAACACCTCTTGCTCTAAAAGAAGTTGTGACCGTTCTCGTTCTAAATTCCTTAGAAGATATCCTTTCGTAGCATTACTATTTTGATGAAAGAGAATCAGGAGAGCAAGTAAAAGAATAAGTGCACCAATAGAAACCATAAGCAATACCGTGCTCTGGTTTACCATTCGTCCAAGAGAAGACCTGCGAGGACTTTCTTCTGGAAAAAGAAGATCTCTTAACATGCAGAGATTATATCACGAAAATGATATCTGTAGAGACGCGGTATACCGCGTCTCTACGAAATCAATCATCATCGTTTCTTGATAACACGCAACCGTGCACTACGACTACGAGGATTCTCTGCTTCTTGCGCAGCGGATGGTTTAATAGCTTTTCGTTGCAATAAAGAAAAAGAGGCCACTCCTATATCTGCACCCGTAGTCTCATCTTTCTCTACAGAAGATAACTCACGAAATCGCTTCTTCACCAACGTATCTTCTAGTGAGTGAAATGCGATAATACCTAGACGACCATTGGGTTTAAGCATATTTGGAGCTGTGTCTAACAAGGTCTCTAATGCACCTAGCTCATCATTTACTACTATACGTAAGGCTTGAAACATCTGTGGTGCTATAGATTTGGGATTGAATTGCACAACACCCTCAATAGCACTGAATGCCTCAAAGGTCGTTTGAGGAAGCTTTCTCTTAAGGGCTTCTGCAAGCCTGCCATGCTGAGGAATTTGTCCATAATCTCTTAACACTTCCGAAAGCTCTTGCTCTGAAAGTTTTTGGATTAGGTCTGCAGCGGTATGTCCTTGAGAGCGGTCAAATCGCATGTCCAGAGGACCATCTTTTCTGAAGCTAAAACCTCTATCGGCTTCATCGAAGTGTGGAGAACTGACTCCAAGATCTGCAAAAATGATATCGAATGTACCAAGATCTAATTCTGATAACTGACTGAAATTTGCATGGATAAACTTACATTGATCTACTTGGGTCTCGAGTCGCCTCTGTGCCTCAAGTAAATTCTCTTCATCAGCATCTAGCCCGACTAATGTAGCCGATGACCCTGCCATATTTAGGAGCGCAGATGCATGTCCTCCAAGGCCTAATGTTACATCTAAAATACGAGAATCAGCTTGCGGAGATAGTGCCTCAAGCACCTCCTCTAGGAGCACCGATTCGTGTGGAAAATCACTCATATTTTATCAAGATTTTCAATTAGAGAATATAACCCGTTTCAGGCCCATATATTGCCACAATTGCGTTTACATAAGCCATTGACGTACAAGTTAAATTATGTACAATAGTCGCCTTTATGTCAACTCTGACCACTACATTCCTGGCACTCATTTTGAGCCTCCCATCGGCTCCGCTTGCGCCAGTGGTAGCGAACTCCGCTGCACCTGTTGCACATGAAATTACCAGTGAAGATTGGAAAATTCAAGCGAATGATAAGATCATTGTTGATACCCTAAATAATGAGGGATATATCTTCCACGAAGATGGAAGTTACATCAATTTTGAAGTAGTAACCGGCCAGAGGCGATGGGTGTATTACATCGGAAGATCTTATAATGCTTCGACTCCCAACTGGAGCTGGACTGCAAAGAGTGTGCATATTAAAGGAGATCGCATGACATTTGGCCCATCTGGACGCTTCCTACGCCTCTATAAAGACGGTAAAGATCACACCGCATACGGATTCCACGAATACGGTAATGAAGAAGAAATCTTTTCAGGTATGGATACAAGGTTCCGTAGTATGGGATGCATCATAGTGCGTGTACCTATTATGGATCTACTTATTGCGACATTTGAGCAGAATGGATCAATTGATGTGATTACAGAGCATGGTATTGAGGACTTGCAGGAAGTGATGCTTTCGTTTGAGGAAGACTCCACAGTTGCCCTATACTAAAGGTGGTTGGAGAGTTGCCAGAGTGGTCGAATGGGACACACTGCTAATGTGTTGACCGGGTAACCGGTCCGAGGGTTCGAATCCCTCACTCTCCGCCATAGTAAGTTTGCTATAGACTAGACACCATATGATTACAAATAAAGAAATCAATTTACGCCGTAACTATCTTCATTCTTCGCTTCGCAATTTCCAGTAACTGTGCTGCTTCATCGTAACGCTTTTCTATTGCTTTACGTTTCATGTTTCTACGATTTGCAAGACTGAGTTGAATTTCTGTATATCTCTTCATCGTTTTTTCATGCGCCAAGCGCATAGCAGCAACTTTTTTTGGAGGAAGTTTTAGGATCATCTGATCCAACTCTTCTCTGGCTTGATCAATAAACTGTCCGAGTTCTACTTTTAGCTCTGCAATATTTTCGTGCATCATAAGCCCTTTAAGTCGATGAGCCTCTTGAGTTTCTAATCCAATACGCTGTATATCCCAAGCAAGACCCAGTCTTTCTAAATTACGAATGATGATGCCAGATGCATCAAGCTGATACCATCGCATTCCATGAAAAGCATTGCGGGGGAACGCGTGGTGATTGTTATGCCACCCTTCTCCAAGGGCTAGCAAACCTACCAGCCAGTTGTTGCGGCTTTCATCTGTTGTTTCGAAGTCTCGGTTTCCAAACGTGTGGCAAATAGAATTCACACACCATGTCGTGTGTGTCGTAAAGGCCATGCGTACGAGTCCTCCCCACAGCACTCCAGACCATCCTCCAACTGCGTAGCAAATGACGAAGGAGAGTGCAGGCCAGACAAAGTAGGTTCGTTGCGCAAACATGAGTACGCGGTCTTCGAGAAGATGCGGACAGTATTCCTCTGGAGGAGCAAAGTTATCCTGATGAAATACCCAACCCATATGTGCATGCCAAAAGCCTGCGAGTGGACTATGTGGATCATCATCGTGATCGGAGTGTGCATGGTGTTTGATGTGTGTCGATACCCATTCGAGTGGTTTTCCCTCAAGAGCCATGCATCCACAGAGAACAAAAAATAATCGGATGGGAGCAAACGTTTTAAATCCATCGTGAGTGAGCAGTCGATGAAAGCCGACTGTCACTCCAAGCATTCCTAAAGTATGGAACACGAGGAAGAGAGCCACATCTTCTATAAAGATAAAACTATTCCACATCATCACCACTGCGACGACAAGTGCCACCAGTGGGCCAATGACATATCCCAACATTATGGTTTTATACGTGCGAGGTTTCATACTCCTAGCTTGAGGGATAATGCAGATGAATGGAATAGACATCTACGCTTTATTTCTTTCTGGTATTAATTTCATTAATTCGAATACTGCAAACGCCCCGAGAGAAAGCACTGCAATCTCTAGCCATTCAACAACGGTAATACTGGTAAGATGAAAGAAATCTCTGAGTGGTGTAAAGAGAAGAATCAACTGGAACACAAACGGAATAGCTGTTCCCCATAGAATCCACTTGTTAGTAAAGAATCCAATTTCCCACAGTGGCTTTTCACTACGAACAGAGTGTGCGAGTAGTAACTCAAATAGTATTGCGAGAGTAAGTGTTGTTGTACGTGCTTCATCTAGTGGAATACCACTGCTTAATTGCCAGAGGTAAAACAGAAATGCGATGGCAAAGGCAAAGAAAGCAGAGAACATAAGACGACCACCCTGCCCTGCAAGAAGATGCTCGTCTGCATCGCGCGGCTTGCGCTGCATAATGTCTTTTTCTGCTGGCTCCATACCCAGTGCTAATGCTGGTAGCCCATCTGTCATAAGGTTAATCCATAGGATATGAACCGGTAGATATGGCAGTGGCATCCCGAGAAGGAGCACTGTCGTAATAAAGAGTAACTCGTCAAAGTTTGCACGAAGCAGGAACATAACGAATTTTTTTATATTATCGTAGATGCGACGTCCTTCTCGTATAGCTGTAACAATTGTTGCGTAGTGGTCATCCGCTAAAACGATACTCGAAGCTTCTCTCGCAACCTCAGTGCCTACCTTACCCATGGCAACACCTACGTGTGCCCCCTTAAGAGCGGGCGCATCATTTACTCCATCTCCTGTCATAGCAACAATTTCATTATTCTTCTGCAATGCATCGAGTATCTTCAGTTTATGTTCTGGAGAGACACGAGCAAAAATACCTATATGTTCCAGTGCTGCAGAAAGTTCCTCTGCACTTAGAGAATCCAATTCTGCCCCGTGCATGACATCACCCTCAATACCGACTGCCTGTGCTATAGCAAGCGCTGTTTTAGGATTATCACCAGTGATCATAATCGTACGGATCCCAGCAGCATTTGCTTCAAGTATCGACTCCTTTGCAGTTTCTCTTGGTGGATCTTCCATAGCAATCAATCCAACAAAATGTACTACACCATCTTTTTTTTCTGCACATGCAAGTACGCGTAGCCCTTTGGAGGCAAGCTCTTCTGTTGTCTTAAGTATTGCTTCAGTTTCATCTATAGACATCGAAAAAATCGTCTCGGGAGCACCTTTGAGAAATACCCTCTCTCCATGACGAGTTTGCATGTATTTCACCTCCGAACTAAATGGTACCTCTTCATCATCTATAGGAAGACGTTCGCTGTCTTGTTTTTTAGCAAATTCCAATAATCCAACCTCTGTAGGGTCACCGATATTTGGAAGTTGCGCTCTGTTACAAGAGGAAGCTATTTGACCAAGAAGCTTTTCATCATAGGCATCAGAATTAAGCCACGTCCGTACCACTGACATTTTATTCTGTGTGATGGTCCCTGTTTTGTCCGCACAAATTACTGTGACGCTTCCAAGAGCCTCTAATGCTTCTAGTCTACGAACAAGTGCATTCTTCTTTGCCATTCTCCTTACCCCCATAGCCATACAAACTGTAACAACTGCAGGCAGCCCCTCTGGAACTGCAGATACCGCAAGGCTGACCGCAATGAGAAGGATTTCTACAAAGGGCATAGATTCATATATGCCTACAGCAAACACAATCATGCAAAGACCTAGTACAACCGCACCAAGCATAGACCCAAGCTGCGCCATGCGTTTTTGAAGTGGTGTCTCTGGAAAATCTGTTTCTGATACAAGCTTCGCAATCTTTCCTATCTCAGTAGTTAGTCCTATGGCTGTAACGACGCACTCTGCATATCCACTTGTGACAAGAGTTCCTGAGAATATCATGTTGCGCTGCTGAGAAAGGGCAAGCTTCTTTGTTCCTGCTATGGCTTCTGATGTTTTATCAACTACATGAGATTCACCGGTAAGACTCGACTCGTTTACTTCGAGGTGGGACTCATTAATGATACGAGCATCCGCAGAGATCTTGTCTCCCGCCTCCATGATGACAATATCTCCTGGTACTAATTCTTTTGAGGGAATAATCAATTCTTCACCGTTACGTCGTACACGGGCATGAGGCGACGAAAGCTTTTGTAACATCTCTATGGATTCCTCTGCCTTATATTCTTGAACAAACCCAAGTATGGCATTAAGAAGAATAATTGCCCCAATAACAGCGGCGTCCAAAAAGCTCTCTGCATGTGGCTGTCCTCCATTCTCTAAAAATGGCATAGCAAGAGATATCCCCAGCGCTACAAAGAGGATGTACACCATGACATCATTAAATTGTGAAATAAACAGCAACACGAGTGACTTCTTTTTTATAGGAAAATCGTTTAGGCCATATTGCTCTCTGCGCAAAAGGACTTCTTTATCCGAAATTCCCTCAAGAGAACTTTTGAGTTGTGCCAAAACATTTTCGCATGTTGCCGAGGCGTACATGGGGCTTAGTGTAGCAGCTACTCCCAGTCAGCGTGAAACGTACCTTCTTTATCTGTGCGCTGATAAGTATGTGCACCAAAGAAATCACGTTGTGCCTGTATCAGATTTTGTGGAAGGCGCTCTCGACGAATAGCATCGTAATAACTAAGTGATGCAGTAAATGATGGCACAGGAATCCCTCTGCTTCCGGCAAGCTCTTGTATCTGCCTCCAATACATTTGTTTCTCTCCACCAAATTGATTTTCAAAATACTTTGATGCTGTCTCTACTCGCGTAGGTTCATTACTGAGAGCATCAGTAAACGTTTTGAGCAGTACAGATCGAATGATACATCCGCCAAGCCAGATACGGGCGCACTCTTCAAGATTCAATTTCCACTTATGCTCCTCGCTGGCTACTTTCATCAATTGGAACCCTTGCTTGTAAGCACAGAGAGTACTGAGGTGCAGTGCGCTACGCACCATGATGCGCATCTTCTCTTTATTTGGTACTGGCTCTTCAAGGTCTGGAGTATATGGCCTACTTATTTCTCTCAAGTCATCACTACCAGAAAGAATACGTGCATCTACAGCAGCAGTAATTGTTGGAATAGCAACTCCATAGTGCAATGCAGAGATTGTTGTCCATTTCCCAGTCCCCTTTTGGCCTGCCTTGTCTTGGATCACATCAATTAATTCACCTGATCCTAAATCATCAGCCTTTGCAAATATCTTCGAAGTAATCTCTATTAAAAATGATTTCAGGTCATCACCTTCATTCCAATGACCAAAGGTTTCTGCTAGTTCTGCATTTGTATATCCACCCACGTTCCTTAAAACATCATAGCTCTCTGTGATAAGCTGCATGATTCCATACTCGATACCATTGTGGACCATCTTTACAAAGTGTCCGGCGCCACCCTCTCCTATATAAGAGACACATTTTCCACCTAGGCCGTCATCAGCTGCCATATTTTCGAGGAGTGGCTGCATTTCTTTCCACGCACTCTTATCTCCACCAGGCATCATACTAGGACCTAACAAAGCACCTTCTTCTCCACCACTCACTCCCATGCCAATAAAGCGAATCCCCTGTAGGCCAAGTTCTGCAACTCTTCGTTCTGTATCTGGGTAGTGACTGTTTCCTCCATCAATAATGATGTCACCTTTTTCGAGAAGTGGAAGAAGGTCTCCAATAACGGCGTCCACAGCAGGGCCAGCTTTCACCATTAGCAAGATAGCCCTTGGGCCATCCAGAGATCGGATTAATTCTTCATACGATTTACATGGTACAAACATCCCCTCTTTTCCATACTCCTTAATAAAGTCGTGCATCACCTCAGTCGTGCGATTAAATACAGCAACCTTAGCTCCATTGCGAGCGGCATTGCGTGCAAGGTTTGCACCCATAGTTCCAAGGCCGACGACTCCAAGTTGATTGATAGACATTATCGATTTTGAACGGACTCCCAGTCTTCCATAAATTTCTTTAGACCTTTATCCGTTAGTTCATGCTGTGGAAGTTCTTGGAATACTTTATACGAAATAGTAGAAATATGTGCGCCTAGTGTAGCAGCACGAGTTACGTGTTCTAGATTTCTGACTGATGCAACAAGGACTTGTGTCTCAAATTTGTAGTGGCTCCATGCCTCCATAATATCAGCGATCAAATCCATTCCATCCATTCCAATGTCATCAAGGCGACCAACAAATGGACTGATCATCGTGGCACCAGACTTTGCCGCCATGATTGCCTGTGGTACAGAGAACACAAGTGTGGTGTTCGTATGAATTCCTTTTGAGCTACAGTAGTTTAATGTCTTTAGCCCCTCGACTGTCATCGGTACCTTCACCACGACATTCTTGTGCCAGCTACTGTATTCATCAGCTTGCTTTTTCATTTCTTCAAATTCTGTAGCGGTAATTTGTGCACTTACTTCGTTAACTAGTCCGCACATTTCTATAACGGTTTCTTTAAAATCCGCGTCCTCTTCTTTAGCAACAAGGCTAGGGTTTGTTGTGACTCCATCTAAAATTCCCCATGATGCTATCTCCTTTACTTGAGCCATATTTGCGGTGTCTATAAACAGTTTCATGAGTGTTTTTTGGGAGAAATTATCCGTATTATAGAGTACAATTCACTGGATTTTAAGCTTAAAACAGGTAGCGTGTAAGAAATCTTACATCTATGCGTATTTGGGTAGGACTTCTATCGGCCGTATTCCTTACAGGATGCACCGCTTCTACCATTACAGTGGAACTGGAGCCTTCATCAGAAGCGAAGGTAAATTTTGAGCATGATGCAGATCCTGTACCAGAATCTGGAGAAATTAAAGAAATCACCCTACCAAGTAAGGCCTATATTACTGTGCCATTTACTTCTCAAGCACCACACGCCAACTGGGATAATCCATACCAAGAAGCATGCGAAGAGGCGTCACTAATTATGGTGGATTACTTTCTGCGTGGATCTACACTTACACCAGACCAAGCAAACAGAGAAATACTACAACTCACCAACTGGGAAGAATCTAACCGTTACAAGTATGACGTATCATTGGATGAACTCGCTACCATCGCTAAGGACTACTACGGATACCAAGCGCGTATTAGTGATGATGTGACACGCGAATCTATCATGCATGAAATTGCAAAAGGAAACCCTGTCATCGTCCCTGCTGCAGGTCGTGACCTCGGTAACCCCTACTTTTCTGGGCAAGGTCCTCGGTATCACATGCTCGTTATTACCGGATACAACTGGAGGCACTTTATAACCAACGACCCAGGCACCAAAAGGGGACTGGGCTACAAGTACAAACACAAAACACTCATCAATGCTATCCACGACTGGACTGGCGTAAAAGAGGAGATCCGCAACGGACCGAAGAGGATGTTGATTATTGAGAAATAGGTTTAGAAAGTTGAGCAGGTTTAGCAGGTTGAGAAGGGATGATGCAGGATTTATGTAATTTGTTTATAAGGTATGAAACTCGATTAACCTGTGAATTAATTGACACTAATACAACCTCCCACTGACGGGTACATCAGCACTGGGTTCTATTAATACTACCTCCCCGATTACCCATCTTAGACTGCGAGCATCAGCAAGCTTAGCATCACTATTGCCGAGATGTTTATTCCCATAAGTGGGAACTGTTTACGGTTGGTTGTTCGTCGTTTCATAGTTGGCATATACTAGTCTTTTCATCATGGGCCTCCAAGGGTATAGGGGTTGCAAAGTCCTTAAATTTACGTACAAATTGATGTATACAAAATTTAACAAATAATAGGGGACTGGTACAGCGCCAAAATTCTCTACTTAAACGGCTAATTGGCTTTAAATTGGGCTGAACACTTAATGTCTCCAGTGAATTTTCACTTCCTCGCTACGCTCCCCTCTTAAGTTTTATAGGAAAGTGGAAAGTGGAGAGTGGAAAATAGATTACAATCCAATCGAATATACTCTTTCCGTTTTCCGTTTTCCTCTTTACACTCTGAGAAATGACTCGTCCAGACGCATCTACATTCAACGGTAAAGATCCACACGAAGTGCCCATGTCTCTGCAGCGCGTTGCAAGTGCTGCAAACCCTGGAGACCGACATTGGATTGGTCCTGATGACGCGTCAACGCTTAGTGACGATGAGGTCTCTCAATACGAAATAGCCCACACCATTCTACGGCACCTTGCCGTGATGGCTCCTCTAACGCATAAGTCTGGTCACCCCGGTGGCCCCCTATCCGCATTTACTCTTGGTTACTGGATCTACAAGATGCGAAGCCCCGTAGAAGATCAGCCACTTCGTATAAGCCCAGGGCACTTGAGTGTCCTTGCCTATGGATTGATCTATTTGTTTGGTAGAGATAAAGGAGATGAGAGGCTATCTAGTCCTCAGAGCATTATTGATACATTCAGAACTCCTTCTGGGCTTCCTGGTCACATCGAAGCAGGCCTCGGAGACATTCCATTTGGAACAGGTCCTCTTGGAAAAGGTGTAAGCCACGGACTTGGAACTGCATTCGGACTAAAATACCAAAAGAAGCCTGGCAAAGTTGATGTACTCCTTGCTGATGGTGATAGCCAAGAAGGGCAAGTGCAAGAAGCATTCCGTCTCGCCGCACACTTAGGGTTAGATAATCTTATTGTGCATGGAGACTGGAATGACATTCAGCTGTCTGGGATGCCAACTAAAACAGTTGCAGCAGACTTTGCAGCTATTGCCGCTGCCTCTGGATGGAATGTTATCGAAGTGCAAAACGGAAACAACCCCGCCCAAGTAAAAACAGCCATAGAAAAAGCAGATACGCTAGTTGGTAAGGGTAAGCCAATATTCATCTGCTACTACACTACGATGGGCCATGGGATTGATTTGATGGAAGAAGCATCTAACACGGGAAGTAAAAACTTCCACGGTAGTCCCCTATCCGAAGACGAAGCCGCAAAAGCACTCAAAGATTTAGAATCTCTTGACGAGTCTGTAGGTCAATATCAATCATTTTACGACGCAGAACAGGAGAGATTTGCAGGAGGAATCGAGACAGATATAGAACTATCTCCGAATCTTAAAGGCTACAAACGATCTGTTACTACAGATAAGGGTGCAGCTCGTAAAGATTTCGGAGCTACTCACCTTCTTAGCATGATGAAAGTAGATAGTCGCATCATGTGTCTGCATGCAGACCTTGCAGGCTCTGGTGGATTCGATAAGGTAGGAAAAGAGTTTCCAGATCGCTGTATTAACGTAGGAGTCGCAGAAGCGAACATGTATATGATGGCAGCAGGAATGCGCCAAACAGGTCTTTTGCCTGTTACCTATACATTCGCAGCATTTGGTACTAACGAGGCTAGAGCTAACGCTCGATTGATTGATGTGAACTGTGGCCACACTCGCTGTGGAATTATTAATGACTGCACACACGCAGGCCTCTCTGTTGGAGAAGATGGAGAGACGCACCAAGAGCGTCACTACTTAAACATCCCATTTGATCACACTGAAGTTTGGATGACAGCGGACAGTAACCAAGCTGCTGCCATGGCAGAGAAAGCTATAGAAATAATCTGCGAAGGACACAAAAGTGTTTATACATTTTTCCCTCGCGACGGACACGACCAACTCAAGTCTCCTAATGGAGAAATTCTCTACGGAAATGATTACATATTTGATGGAAAAATTGATTTGATCCGCGGCAAAGGAACCACCGAAGATGACATTACTATTATCGCCACTGGTATTCCTGTGCACTCTGCAATTGCGGCGGTTGAATCTCTTGCACAGAATGAGATAAGCAAAGACCTCTCTGTGCGTGTGCTAAATGTGGCTTCTATTAGGCCAATAGATGCTTCTGCTATTATCCAAGCAGGACTAGAAACAGGTCACCTTATCGTAGTAGAAGACCACAACTCCGAAGGGGGACTTGCTACACAAGTCGCAGATATTATTGCTGACTTTGCACTCCCCTGCTCTCTGCGTCGCCTTGGTGTAAACCACTACTTCCCTTCCGCACCTGCAAAAGATCTCTATGTCATGGCTGGCATTGATAGTGAGTCTATTGCTGATGCTATTCAAGACGAAGTTCGATCCGAAGTCTGTGGTGGCGAAGATGCATTTGTCTCTGCTATCTACGAGATGATCCATAACCTTCAGCACTCTCGATTCTCAGCCTCTGCCAAGAGCTTTGTCGATAAACTAAACGCAGAGAAAGGATATCTTGATACTCTACGTAAGTACTGGGCTGGTCGAGAATGTCCTAAAGAGGAAATGCCAAGCAACAACGATCTGATTGAGAGACTAGGAGATGCGCTTTAGAGATAATTATTACTTTTTTGACTGTGCGTAAACCCACAGAGTCTTTACAATAGGTCACGGAGAGATGGCAGAGTGGTCGAATGCAACGGTCTTGAAAACCGTCAGGCCCGCAAGGGTCTCGGGGGTTCGAATCCCCCTCTCTCCGCCATGCATTACACTAGGGCACCTCGAAGAGTTTTGTACCTGCTGTCATAAGTGAAAACTTCGTACTCGGTTCGTGATATTCAAAAGTTCATCTCATTTGAGATAGGCAATCTATCTCTCTCTCAATTTTCTTCCAGCTCCACTTCTATTGTCCATAGAGTCAAACAAGGATACTTGTTGTGGCTGAGTACTGTTATTCATATGCCAAAAGGAGCAAGATATACGTTGGGAGCAAGGATTGAAAAACATTGGCTTGATTTACTCGAACAATCGTTCCAAGCATATTTTAGCGTAAAACATAAGCACCAAGTCATTCTTTTTTCATCGTTATCACTACTCATAGTCAGTCATAACCAACTACCGATACGGAAATAACCATGCACATTGTGTTCATCAGCCGTAACCGATGAATAACACGCAGCTGTCTATACAATACCCTACATGCATTATGAGAAGCAAAAACAAAAATGTAGCGACCGCTGCGTGGAAGAGTCAAAGTGTCTAAGTCTCAAAAAAGTGTCTAAGTACTAAGTATCAGAGTCTGACTTGCTGAACCGAAACACGACGCGATCCGAGAGACGCCAATGATCGCCAGGCTCCGTCCAATGGCCGCGGAGCCACAGGCCACCCGCATCGTGCTCGCAGTCGAACACGCGCGGACGGCCATCGGAGTCCGGTACTGTTTGTGATGCAATATAGTACCAATCATCACGTGGTTGATTTGTATCTTGTAAGCGTAGATAAGCGGCTGTTTCTTTAGGGCATAATTCTAGTCCAAGCTCAGTGGCTTTTGCAAACAACTCCACCGTTGTTGGATCTGAACTAAAACCAAGATCTTTTACCTGTAGTGTAACAAGATTCAGTGTTTCACCTTTATTATCTAAAGATTCAAAGCGGCTTTGGGTTGGCTCTTGAAACTCTGACCTGTTATCAAGCATGCTTTGGGCATAACCTAATATATTAATATCACAAGCATCCTTTGCCTGTTTAAGGGTACATAAAAGCTCCTCGGAACTTAATGTGCCAATTGTTAGGTTTTGCAATGCAATCGGTGTCTCGGGGAAGCTAGTGTACGCATAGTCAATACTAAACTGTTGAATGTATTGTAAAGCCTCTTTGTTTATTGCCCCAATGTATACTTTGGTCTGTGTAGTAATTTCTGTACCACTAGTGGCCACTTGATCTTGGGTGCAATCAAATACTGTTAAAACATCTTTTTTAGCATCTCTTTGCTCTCGTAACTCCTTAATTCTTGGATCCTTATTGTTGTAACCAAATCCTTCAATAGTGCTGTCCAGTTCATATAAAAATCGTAGTTCTTGTGCGTTTAATTGTTCATTATGTTCCTGTTTTTTCATAAGTACTGTCATCTGCTGCATATCACTCGCTTTCTTTTGGTATTGCTTACCTTCTGTACCAAACTCTTGCATTTTTGTTTGAATAACAGGAGTAATGTACGGGTCAACCTCTTGCGAAGCAGCAATGCCACGTACTTCAGCAATGTTATCTTGCTCCATACGTATCGCTACCCGTGGAATCTTATGTTCTCCTTGGCTATTTTGACTGTAGTACACGTAAAAATCACCACCTTGTAATTGACCTTGTGCTGTTTGTTGATTGGCAGTACACCATTCTAAGGGGTACCCCTTGAGTGACTCTACTAGTCGTGCAGCATCACTATTCTGCTTGTACTGAATCCATTCCCCTTGAATATTTTCTAAGCCTTCTTCGGTGTATTCTGGTAATTCTTTTAAGAATTGAGCGTAGATAGCACTAAAGCTTTTAGTAGCAATGAGTTGTGTAAATTCTGTATCTGTTAATTGAGTACTGGTATTTTCTAGCTGTAAACTGTCTTGTTTGCGCTTTGCTTTACTTAGTTTTTTACGACGATCTTGTTCCTGTAGGTAGACATCTAGTGCACTAATGCTTTTTGCTAAAGCGGCTGCATTGCATACAGAGTACGGAGCAACAGTATCTTTGGTACGTTTAGCAAAATACACCTTTTCTGAACCATCTTCTTGTTCTTTTTTTACAAGTTTACCCATGGTTTGCATACCAGTAAATGCCCAGTATTTTGCGTAATCGGGATAATCTGCATCTGGTGAAGTAAGATAGGTTGCCCAATATTTTATACTCTCTTGTTGATTACCTCTAATCTCTTGTGTTTTACGCTCCTTAAACTCTTCGGTTATTGTTACGTCGCCATGTCCTAAGCTTCTGGCGATTTGTTGTTCTAGCTCAAACGCTGCGTAGGGAATATCTTGTGATTCAATCACAAGCTCTTCGTAGAGTTTAGGGAGTAACATCTGTAGATTACGCTCTTGCGTAGTTGTGTCTAATTCTTGCTTTGTAGCTTGTGGTTGTAGCACATGTTTATATCTTGCAAGAAAGCTGGCAATTTTTTGAGTAGGTTTTTGGCTTGATTCTTCTGCTTTTTGGTTAGCACGCTCTACTGGTGTACTTGTATGCAAAGTACCCTGTTGTTCGTGTAAGAACTGTGAGCCGTAATTATTTGAGTGTTTTGCCATCTATATATTATAACATTTTTAGTAGTAATACTCAATTCACATTCAAAAAAATAGATGACCTATCTACGCGCAGCGTTGGTTGTCGTCCGTAGACTTTTGCAATTGCCTTATTGTTTAGCGACAAATTCGCTGCGGCTTCGGTCGGCAAGCCACTTTCCTCTAATCTTAGGCAAAATCACAAATACTATTACACCACTGTTGTAATATTTAACAACACCATCGCTCCTCACAAAAATGTGTTTTTTTGGTATAATAATATGAAACCCAAAAAAGCCATACATGCCCTACACAAAAACAAAAAACTACCTTCAGGCCCTCAGTATTCTTGCCATTCTGGCGGTGGGAATGATAGGCCCTGTTCCGCATATTTTTGCTGCAAGTAGCTGGGCACCTACTCTTATTGTAAATACAGAGGCATTCCAAGTTATCGATGACACGGATAGCAGTGCAGACTTGTACTTGCAGTTTGGTGGCTCACTTAATAAAAGACTTACATACAATAGAACACTAGCTTCTTTTATCTTTGATGATGACCTAGAGGTTATCGGAACAATTTCTGGTTCTACGATTCATGCCCAAGACAGATTGCAGTCGTCTGGATCGTTGATTGTAGATGGTGCATCTGTGTTCCTTAATGGACTCGATTGTAGTGGAAATGACAATGGCGGTGCACTAACTGTGGGTGCCGATGGGCAAGTAAGTTGTAGCGATGACGATAGTGGAGCAGGTGGCGGTGGAGCTTTCTCTGGTACAGGTTCTCTACAAGACTTCTTTGATAACAGATACGTTCACGTAGAGGGAGACACAATGACAGGTGCTCTCACTATATTCAAAGACGCAGGAACAGCTACAGGAAACACTCTTGTCGTTGATACTGATGGTCTTGTGTTCGATGCCTCAGAACGTAGAGTTGGTATTGGAACTGATACCCCTGACTACACACTGGATATACAAAGTGGAAGTACGACTACAATGCGTTTTCGGAATGACAATGGCTCTGGTACTGTCATTAAAAGAACAACATCAGCAAATACATTCACACTCGAAAATACAGTAACGCAACCTGCTTCTGACATCACCTCTGCAGTAAGCCTCGCTGGAGGAACAAACTATGTGGATGTTGGAAGCGATTCTAGCCTGCATCCTTCCTATATTTCTCTAACTGCATGGGTAAATATGAATACCGC
The DNA here is from genome assembly GCA_963694385.1 of Candidatus Altimarinota bacterium. Classification (GTDB taxonomy): domain Bacteria; phylum Patescibacteriota; class Gracilibacteria; order Peribacterales; family Peribacteraceae; genus UBA2170. Next base: position 3,517 of record CAVOCY010000013.1, on the reverse strand, counting down.
CATAACCAATAAAGCAATATGGGGGAACGATGCAACATACTCTACAAACACGGGGTTTGAGATGTATACATATGGTAGCGTTATGTACTTCGATGTTGGAAGGGGAAATGCATATGGTCGAACAAGCTATGCTTATACTGCCCTAGATACATGGGTGCACTTCGTCGGTACCTATGATGGAACAACAGTACGACTCTATATGGATGGAACAGAAGTATCCACCGCTGCTCTTTCTGGAACAATGTCTGCACCTACTAATACTACATATATTGGACGCCACCCTACTTTCGGTTTCTCAGTAACGGGTGAAATAGATGATGCACGAATATATGACAGGTCTCTGACTAGCGGTGAAGTTAGTGAAATATATAATTCTGGAACGGGAACTCCCAATGATGTTGCTGCTGGCGGGCTTGTGGGTTGGTGGAAATTTGATGAAAATACAGGAACAACCGCTGCTGATTCTTCTGGAAATGGTAATACAGGAACACTCAGTGGAGCTGGATGGGGGGTAGGAAAAATTGCAGGTACTCCATCTATTCAAACAGCGACAATTATTTCAAGTGTTGATGGGGCACTCGATTCGGAAGTAGGTATTGTAAAATTTGGTGATACAGATGGAAATACACAAGTCCAAGGTCAAGAACTCGGCTTTTACACTGAGGGGGCACAACGGATTATGGTCGACTCTGGAGGACTTGTTGGAGTAAAAACTACAACTCCTACAGAAGAACTAGAGGTAGTAGGAACCATCTCTGGTTCTACTATTCATGCACAAGACACACTTACCTCTTCTGGGACTTTGGTCTTCGAAGGTGCTGCTTCTGGAGCATCCCTCTATGTCGCTGACGGATTCGCAGGATCCGGTCTTGCGGATTGTGATACAGCGGGTACTAGTAAACTACTCTGGGATGTAACCACTGAAAGATTCAGTTGTGGAACTGATACTGATACTACTATTGCCGATACTAATACAAACCAGCTCACTACATTTTCTCTTACCGGTGATAGCGGTACCCCTGAAACTATTGCACAGGGTAATACCTTAGATATTGCTGGTGGTGCAGAGATTACCACTGCTGTAAGTGCAACAGATACGATCACTATTAATATCACTGATAACACTGTGGACTTTGCAGAACTCCAAGATACATTGGATCTCGATGCCTCTACGACGCTGAACTTTGGAGGAAGTAACTTTATTTTTGACCTGACTTCTACTGGAGACTTTATGGTCCGAGATAATGGCTCAGCGGCATTCTTTGTAGATGACAGTGGAAGAATCGGTATTGGTACAGAAGACCTCGTCTCAAACATAGAACTCGATGTAGCAGCAAACGACACATTGGTAGATCTGTACTTGAAACGAATAGATTCGACCATCTCCAACGGAACGGGTCTTGGATTCATACGGTTTGCCGGTACCGATGGTGGTAGCGAGTCATCTCCTCTTATAGGTGCAGGTATCCAAGGGCAAGCAGCAGGTACGTGGGCTACAGGAGATAGTCCTGCAAACCTTATCTTCTGGACGACTCCCGATAGCAGCTCAACTCTTACGGAACGTATGCGTATTAGACCAGATGGAAAGGTTGGTATTGGAACAGCCACTCCAAATGCAAAGCTTCACGTAACTGCTCCTGTATATCAAACAGGTGCATACATCTACTCTTCAGGAGCAACAGTCCTTGCTCTTGATAACTACAGCGGAACAACTGGTAGTGGAACGAATGCTCACATTATGTTTGGATACCGAAATGTATTCGATACAGAGCTCTACCGTCATGGTGATACCGGAAGCGGTGGAATCGTGATCAAGACGCAGCAGACAAGCACATCAGACAATGCATTCCGGATTATTACACAGAATGGATCTGCCAATAACACAGTGTTCAAGGTTCGTGCAGATGGTGCAGTGACTGCTGAAGGAAGCTTCACTGGTGGAGGCGCCGACCTTGCTGAGTGGTTCCCTACTGCAGACCCTGGAATGGAACCAGGAGACATAACATGTCTAGACCCAAAGAGGTCAAAGCACGTGAAACGCTGCAATAGCAGAGAGCTTAAAATGATTGGTATTTACTCTACCAAGCCGGGGTTCATTGGTAACTCTCAGATGGGTATGGATGGTCCATCAGCACTTATAGGACTTGTTGGACAGGTGCCAGTGAAGGTTATTGGAAACGTGGACATCGGGGATAGTATTACCCTATCCAAGACTGACAGCGTTGGTAAGCGAGCAGGTGAATATGACCCAAGTATCTGTATTGCAATGGAAGAGCACAGAGGTCGTGAGATAGGGGCCATTACGTGTCTACTATCCCGTAACACTGGGTCTTCTACTCCACTCAACGAAGAGTCTGTAGCCAACTACCTACTCAAGAGTTTTAAAGAGAGTATGAGACTGAATGATTTCTAATCATGATATAGTCTGGGGGTATGAAACCTGTAGTCCTTATCACTGGTGCATCATCAGGCATGGGTAAAGCGAGTGCCATGACCCTTCTTCAAGAAGGGTGCAGAGTCTACGGTGCTGCACGACGTGTCGATAAGATGCAGTATCTTACAGAGGCTGGTGGAGAGGCTTTAGCGATGGATATCACCAAAGATGCTGACATTCAAAAATGTGTGAATACGATCATTCAGAAAGAAGGTCGTATAGATGCCCTCGTGAACAACGCAGGGTTCGGTCTATTTGGTGCAGTAGAAGATACAACACTAGAAGATGCTCGGTATCAATTTGAAGTAAACCTCTTTGGCCTTGCGAGGATCACGCAACTCGTCTTACCGCATATGCGTGCAAAGCAGTCTGGGAGGATTATTAATATCTCCTCTATGGGTGGAAAGATGTACACACCTCTTGGAGCGTGGTACCACGCTACGAAGCACGCACTAGAAGGATGGTCTGACTGCCTACGTCTAGAACTCAAAGAGTTTAATATTTCTGTATCTATTATAGAACCAGGAATTATCAATACCAACTTCGGATCAATAGTCTCCGATACTCTCCTGAAGCGGTCTGGAAAGGGTGCGTACCATGTATTTGCACAGCATGTAGCAAACGCTACCGAAAAGCTTTACGCCTCAGGAAATGGCTCTCCGCCAAGTGTAGTTGCCCAAGCGGTGTTACGTGCTATCAAGTCAAAGAGGCCTCGAACGCGATACGTTGTTGGTAAGTGGTCTCGGATACTGATAACGGTTCGTATATTCTGTGGTGATCGTATTTTTGATGCACTAGCACTCCGAGAAATTCGAAGTGCATCATCATAGGACTATTCTGGCAGTATCACTTACGGAGAAACACGTTCCACCAAAATCCCATCAGCTATCACATAGCCGTTAGCATTGTCAGAGAGTTCCACTCGCAAGGTTCCAGAGGTAATGTTTACGATGGAGAGTTCATCCCACGTTGTTCCATGAGCGGGGTAATCTTTCATAGTGGCTACTTGGTTCACCTCTACAGTCGTCAGTGCACTGTTGCCATCGTAGATCGTATACGGCGCATTGGTTGCTCTTCCTGAAT
>CAVOCY010000012.1:0-26171 GCA_963694385.1 Candidatus Altimarinota bacterium | reverse complement strand
TGGTGGAGATGCCGGGAATCGAACCCGGGTCCAACATGTAGAGCAAGTGTCCATACTGTTATGTCCATTCTAGATCGCTCTATGCATAAGGATAGGACTAAAAATACAAAGAGAGGTTCAGCGCTGATACAAACACATCATCACGCCAAGTGATGGTTCGTCCCACTAAGTGACGCCGAATTTTCCATAGTGGAAGTCTGGAAGTCGACGTGTTCGCGCGAGGGCGAACTAAGCAAACGCAGGCTGAAGCTGTGGAGCTAGAGATCTTACGAACTCTTGACCCTTAGCAGCAGCGTTGCGAAATGCGGTGTTTGCAGTGTTTGCAAATAAGTGTGCATCAAGTGGGTAACGGGAACCGATGCCATCCCGAACAGAAACAAGCAGACTCTAGAGTCACGCTGTCGATACCAATTCATCCCCAATGCTGTTAACGAACAGACCTCTATTGTATCGCAATATAGGAATATGTGGTAGGGTATAAGTCTTATGAAGCTTGGATCGGGTAAAGCATGGGCTAAAACGCTAGGTTCGGGCTTGGCCCAGGTACAGCACTACACAGATAAACTTGTGGTATTTGGCTTCAAATCCCTTCAGCAAGCAGGAAAACAGCCGAAGAAAGAGAAAACTAAAAATAAATATCTTCGAAATGCAAAATCTGCTGGCCGCTCTACCATCTCATTCTTGGGAGCATTGGGAGATAGCTTTTATAACGAATATGAGGAGCTAAAGAAGCAGGAGTAAATCTCTACTCCTTTTCTACTACATCTAGCTGAAAGGTGACCTTATTTCCTTTTTCATTATATTTTACATCATTTGAAAAAGCTTTCATAAGAAGAAGACCTCTCCCTGTGGACTTTTCTAAGTTTTCTGGGGCTGTTGGATCATCGACTCCTACTTGTGCCTCTAATACAGTTATTGTACTTGTCATTAGGAAGGGTTAATAATACGAAATTCTGGTAAGTAATGCATACCTATAGCTTTTGACTGTACCCCTCTTTTTGCAATAGTCAACTTTTATATACTTCGTTGAAATAAGACTTTCCATCGCATTTAGCTCTAATTATTGCTATATTTTGTGTCTACGAAGTTTTATGGCACCTATTTCTACAGATGACATTCGGCAGGCGTACCTCGATTTCTTTCAATCGAAAGATCACGCCATAGTCCCTGGAGCCAGCCTTATTCCAGAAAACGACCCTACCGTGCTCTTTACGACAGCTGGAATGCATCCGCTAGTCCCCTATCTCATTGGAGAAGCGCACCCTGCAGGAAACAGACTGGTAGATGCTCAGCGCTGTATTCGAACAGGAGATATAGACGAAGTGGGAGATGCTTCGCATCTTACGATGTTTGAAATGATGGGAAACTGGAGTCTTGGAGATTACTTTAAAGAAGGAGCAATTGAATTTGCGTACGAATTTCTTACAAAGATTCTTGAGATAGATCCTTCACTACTAGCAGTTACCTGTTTTGAAGGAGATAACGACGCACCGAAAGATGAAGAAGCTGCGGCACACTGGGTAAAAGTCGGAATCCCCGAAGATCGTATTGGATTCCTCAATAAAAAAGAAAACTGGTGGGGTCCGGCTGGACTTACTGGTCCGTGCGGCCCAGATACAGAAATATTCTATTGGATTGGTGAGGGTGAGCCTCATGGAAACCCCGAAAAAAATGACAGTGACTGGATGGAAATTTGGAACCTTGTGCTGATGCAGTACAACAAAACTGAGAGTGGGCAGTTCGAGCCTCTCTCACAAAAGAATGTCGATACCGGTATGGGGCTAGAGCGAGTCGCTGCTGTAATGCAAGGTGTAAGCAATGTATACGAAACTGATCGGATGCTTCCTATTATAGAGCGTGTGAGATCACTTGCTTCTGGAAGTGACCTTAAACACGAGCGCATTGTTACTGATCATATAAAAGCAGCAACGTTTATCATTGCCGATGGCATTAAGCCTGGAAACGTCGATCAGGGTTATGTACTACGTAAAATAATTCGTCGTGCTATCCGCAGTGCAAAACAGTTAGGCATAGAGACAAGCGGAACACTCTGCGCACAAATTTCTGATGAAGTCGTGTCCCAGTATGGACATATATATGGACATGTAAAAACCCAAGAAAAAATGATTGCAGATACGCTGGCCGCAGAAGAAGAACAATTTGGAAAAACACTACAAGCAGGGCTAAAGCAATTAGAGAAAGTGATTGAATCAACTGATGGAAATATTATTGCTGGCAAAGATGCCTTTCATCTCTACGATACATACGGATTTCCACTGGAGCTGACCAAAGAAATTTTAGAAGAAAAAGGATATTCCATTACAGAGCGAGATTTTAAAACTGCCTTTAAGGCACATCAAAGCTTAAGCCGTAAAGGAGCAGAGCAAAAGTTTGCTGGTGGACTAGCAGATCACAGTAGCGAGACTACCAAGCTGCACACAGCTACTCACCTGTTGAATGCTGCACTGAGAATCGTCCTTGGAGATCATGTCTATCAGAAAGGATCCAACATAACCCAAGAGCGACTACGATTTGATTTCTCTCATGAACAAAAGATGACCAGCGAGCAAAAGACAGAGGTGGAGAGGCTCGTAAACGAAGCAATCGATGCCGACCTTCCTATCAGCTTTCATGTTACGAACGTAGAAGGTGCTAAGGATGAAGATGCTATTGGTGTCTTTGACGAGCGCTACGACTCCGAAGTAAAAGTGTATGTAATGGGCGAAGGTGACAATGTCTTCTCGAAAGAAATCTGTGGAGGCCCTCACGTAGCTCGTACAGGAATGCTTGGGCACTTTACGCTGAAAAAAGAAGAGAGTTCTTCTTCCGGTGTTCGTAGAATTAAAGCTACGGTAGAAGGAGGTCCAGAAGAAATAGAAGTTGCCCCAAAAATATGATCTTACGCAATGTCTTCGTCACTGTGCTTACCGCCTCTAGCCTTATGGTTCCAGCGGTATGTAACGCAGAAAATACCACAACCTGGAGCATGATGAATCAGGATAAGGTGGAAGGATGGAACACCGTAAACCTCACAACGGTAAACCTGATTCCGCAGGGGTTAGCTATTTCTACAGAAACCACAGGTCAACTCGTGCGCGTAAGCAAGTTTCGACATTCTGTTGATAAGATTGGTATTACGTATATTTCCCCTGCTGGTGGAGGTGGACTCTTTTTCTGGAGAGCACCAGGTATGGCAGAAGATCAAGCATTTCAAATTCCTATCTCGTTTAACGTCAGTACAACACAACAGCAAACAGTACTGGATATGGGCCAAGTCCCCGAATGGGATGCACGCAGTGATCGTATCGGTTTTGTACTCGATGCTGGATCTCAAGTAATTTTACAAGAGATAACATTCATAGGGCCAAGCTTTGCAGACAAGATTATTTTTCCTCTAAAGACGTTCTTTGATTTTGATCAAATGCGAGCATACAGCATCAATTTTCTCTGGGGACCGATGATGACCTTTAGCGACGAGCAACGTGCTCAACTCTATACAAAAACTCCCCCACTTGGAGATTCTTGGAACATTGTCTTCTACTGGGTCTTGGGCATTGCTCTGCTGCTTGTTCTCTTAATAAAAAAGATTATACGACGTAACCACTTCGGCATGTTCTTTATGCTCTTTGCAGCTCTTTGGATTCTTTACGACTTTCGAATGGGATCAGAGCTTATTCATTTCGCAAGAACCGACCTAAAGATATGGTGGAGTAAGCCAATAGAAATTAAAGACTACCGCGACCGAGACAGCTTTACTGCATTTGCCAATGTGGCGCAGAAGTTTACTGAAGGAAAAGAGAACTATGTCTTTATTGCTTCTCATGGATGGCCATTTTGGGGAAGCATGACATACGAGTCCTATCCTGCTCTTCCTGTAACCTATGACAGCAACACCGAAGGAGTAGACACATGGATTATCTTTAACCGAAACGATATTACGGTAAATGACGAAGGAAGATTGATGATAAATGGAAAGCCTACCTCTCCGCCGGGAGATATTATGATGACATTCGAACCCGGTTCATTTGTTTTCGTTACTCGATAATGATCTACCTCTTACTACCCATTGGCCTCGCACTTCCTACGGTCTGTGGATGGCTTCTTTTACGCATTGTAGAAGGACAAACACCGGTATTATTCAAATGGGAACGCTGGACTGCAGGATTTGTTTTAGGAGGAATTCTGACTACCTATTTGATCTTTTTGACTGAAGTAACTGGTATCGGAAGCTTCTCGTTCCTTTCGATGTTTCTTACTCAGTTGATCCTTTTAATGATTCTAGGAGGCTTATATTGGAAAAACCGATCAAAGCTTACTGACAACCTAAACCTAACAACCGACAACTCATCCCCTTGGAAATTTTGGCAAAAAATTGTAGCTGCCACTCTAGGTCTCTGGGTTATCGCCAAACTTGTCTCCGGTTTCATCTTACTTATTGGGCCTGCATATTTTGATGATACGATCTCCAACTGGAATATTCGTGGAAAAGCATTCTATATTCACCAAGAGCTTATTCTTGAGATCATACCTGGTAAGGGCTCTGGAATTGGATCATATCCACAGGCAATCCCTCTTCAAAAAGCTTGGCTAGCTCACCTCGGTGGCTGGCATGAGGGACTGGTAAATAGCCTGCACATGATCTGGTATCTCGCTGCACTTGCTCTTGTATTCTTTGCATTACGAAGATTAATGAACCTACGATGGTCACTACTTGGGGTTTATCTTCTCGCAAGTGTGCCGCTGTATACCATGCATGGTGTCTCAGCCTATGGAGATTGCTTCCTCTCTGTTGTGATATTCCTTGCGGTATCTTGGCTCTTCTTTGCAGCAAGATCAGTAGGGACAGACCGCATGACGTTTATCCGACTAGGTGCGATCGCTACGGGATTACTGATATATACCAAGAGTGAAGCACTGCTGCTGCATCTCCCTCCCCTTGCAGTTCTTGTTTTGGGGCTTCTGATTCTCGGTGGAATGACTGGTATGCAAAAGAAGAAAACTATAGCTTGGTACGGCCTTTGTGTCTCATCCGTACTTATTCCATGGGTTCTCTTTAAGCGGATGAATGATTTGGGCTTCGGAAATGCAAAAAATATCTCGGGAATGGCACTAGAATGGCACGAAGGAGTACTACGTGCTATTGGCATTAATACCTTCTGGGAAGGAAACTGGTCCTTGTTACCTATTCTCTTTTTAGGTCTTGTTATCGCCAAATGGCGTACAGCATTTCGATCGAACCTCATTATCCTTACAGGATTTGTTATTGTAGTTATTGTAGGACAACTGCCTATCTATATGTTTACTGCCCTCTACGTCGAGGCACTTAATCAAACAGGATACGCACGAGGCATTATTCATTTGATACCAGTGGTGGTGGTGGTGACTACAGTGATACTGGAGAGAGTGATGAGTGATGAGTAATGCGTCTCTTCTGACTTATTACTTCTTACTTTTTACTCTTCACCTTTTCTCCCTTCTCTTCATACTACTATTTCCTGTATAATCCCCCCCGTGCCTCAATACGCAGCTGTCCTCGGCCATCAACCTCATATCAGTCTTGCAGAACTTGCTGCAAGCCTAGAAGGATTTGTTCTAGAATCTATTGAAGCAAAACAAGTAGCGCTCTTTAGTACATCCGAAGAGCTCGATGCAAGCACTATTGATAGGCTCGGTGGCATTTCTATTCTTGCAGAACGTATTACAACTGCTGATGTCTCTATGAGTGACATTCCAAAGCTTCTTAGCGGTGAAGTTACGAAGGTAAAGAAGAAAGTCACATTTGGATTACGCTGCTATAACGTAGCAAAAGGAGATGTCAGAACTGCATATCGCAAAGGAAAAGAAGAGATGAAGAGACAGGGACGTCCTTGCAGGTATATCGGAAACGACAAGAAGCCTGCAGCAATAGCATTGCTACTAGATTCCGAAGTTGCATCAGGAAAAAAGGGGGCAGAGCTTTTTATTATGAGAAGACCAAATGAGCTCTGGGTAGGAAAAACAATTGGCGTACAAGACATTAATGCCTACACATGGCGTGACATGGAAAAACCAGTACGTGATACAACCGTAGGATTACTACCACCAAAGCTTGCGCAGATCATGCTTAACTTCGGTGGCTGGATGGCACGCGAAGCCTTAAGTGAAGAGGAAAAGAAGAAAAATGCTGCTCGTAAAAGAAAGAAGAAAGAAATCTATACCGTACTTGATCCTTTCTGCGGAACGGGTGTGATTCCAATGGAGTGTCTGCTTCTTGGTTGGCACACCGAAGCTAGTGACTCTGCAGGAAAAGCGGTAACAGGAAGCAAGAAAAATATTGATTGGCTACGAAAAGAGAAAAAGATTTTAAAGAAAGATGTGTCTGACTCGGTAGAAAAGCATGACGCAACTAAGCCGTTTACATTCAAAAATCTCCCTGATATTGTCGTAACAGAAACAACACTTGGTCCGAATTTAAGCAATAAGCCAAAGAAGTCTGAAGTAAACAAGATCAAGAAGGATAATGAGAAATTACAAGAAGAGTTTCTCAAGAATGCAGCAGCAACACTTCCGGGTGTTCCGATTGTCTGTATGTGGCCCTTCTGGAGACTAGGTACTGAGAATGTCCGTCTAGAAAAGATTTGGGGGGCGTTAGAAAAAGCTGGATACGAAGCTGTATTGCCAGATGGAATTGAAGCTGAAAATCCCGAAAGACCTTCCCTGCTCTACCAACGAAAAGATCAGTTTGTTGGCCGAGAGATTGTGCTACTTAGGCCAATCGCAGAGTCGTGATATACTAAAGGCCATAATGAAGTTCCTACGAGGACTCATCAAAGTGGCAATTGCACTGTTCGTTGTATGGCACATCGCCGCAACGTTTATTTACAGCTTGTACCATGTAGAAAATGTACCGCCGCTGCAATGGCTCACAACACAAAGAAGGCATGTACGTCCATACATTCTTATTACTTCACAGTGGCAACGGTGGAATCTCTTTTCACCCGATCCACTAAGACGTGTTATCGAAATGGAGATAGATCGCAAAGCTCCTAATGGAACGTGGGTGAAGATATACACGCTTAACAAACATAATGTGTCATGGTGGCAAAGGGCACCAGAGCTTAAGATCATGCGACGTATGGAAGATAAAAAAATGCAGCCACTACAAGAACGTTACGTCCATGATTACTGCAGCACTCACTATATTCCTGTGGGCACCTCTATGCGCATGCGCAAGCGTTGGTTTGTTATTCCTAGACATGAGACTACGCAGACCAAAGAGTGGTGGAATGCCTGGGAACCCGAATGGCAAGAGATAGAGCTTCTACAAACTACCTGCCCTACCACCTCATGAAACGCGTCATCGCTTATCTTGATCGGTTTTTCTTTGAGGAGGTATCTGCCACCGGATTCGGTCTTATGCGAGCCGCATGGGCGTTTGCTGTCCTACTATTTATGATAGGAAGTGCCGGAGACGTCGTGCGTTACTATTCTGACTCTGGAATATTGCCGCAAGACCTAGGATATCTCGTCTTCCGCAGTGAATACCGATTTACAATCTTAGAGAGCATTACTGACCCTACTGCCGTAATTCTGCTCTGGTCGATAATGATGGTAAGTCTGTTTTCTATGATGATTGGTATCTGGCCAAGGCTGATGACGACTCTCTCTGTGCTTTTGCTCTTTTCTTTTCACGAGCGAAATCTTCAGCCACTTGGTGGTGGAGATACTGTACTGCGTATTTTTGGTTTTATTCTGATGATCTCTCCAGAGATCAGTGCATTCTCCTTGGCTCGGCTAGAACTGCAATGGAAAAACTGGAAAAGTACCGGAAAGTATCTCAAGCCTCTTAAAACAAATATTTGGCAGTATCGACTTGTTGTGTGGCAGTTCATCATCATTTATATCACTTCTGGATGGGATAAATTACAGGGAACCATGTGGATGGAAGGCACAGTAGTCGAAGCGGCTTTCCATCACACACATTTTGCACGGTGGCCTAAAGAAGTTATGGATAGCTGGGCATGGCTTTCTCCGTATGCCTGTTTCTACACACTCATGGTTGAGTTTGCATGGCTTCTGATACTCGTACCAAAAGAAGTCTGGTACGTTCTACCGCATTGGATCCTTCGCCACTCCATCAAACGCTGGCTTATTGTTGCAAGTCTTATATTCCACTGGGGAATCTTTGTCTTTATGGATGTTGGCGCATTCCCGGTTGCAATAAGTGCTGGGTTTATCGGGCTTCTACTGGATGATGACTGGAAAGTCTTTAAACGTATGGCAAATAAGAGGTGGAAAGGAAAGATCATCGTATTGTATGACGGAATGTGTGGACTCTGCCAGCGCAGCATTTTTATGGTACAGATGATGGATGTTCTCGACCGCGTAAAGCCTGTGGACTTCCGTGATAGCATTATGAAATCCAAGCATGCACCCAATCTTGCAGAGGCAGATCTCGACCGAGCCATGCATATCAAGACTCCAAAAGGCGTATATTTCAAAGGATTTGATGCCTTTCGCAAACTTGCGTGGCATCTTCCATCCCTTAAGCTGATTACGCCTTTGCTCTATATTCCAGGCGTAGCGCCTGTAGGCCGCATGATTTATGCCAAGATCGCCGAAAGCCGCAATAGGTGCGCTGGAGGGGTATGTAGCCATACACTTAAATAGTCAAAAATCCCCTGTATCCACGGGATCAAATGTATATAATGCGTGGGACGAAAAGGTATATTCCCGGGTAGCTCAGCGGTAGAGCAATTCGCTGTTAACGAATGGGTCGTCGGTTCGAATCCGACCCCGGGAGCCAAACTGTACGATCTGAGTAATTCGCTATCATATCAAAAGGACTTTTCAGCTTGTAGCTGAGCTTTTGGTCATGCAGAGTGCAGTTCTGGAAGACATAATTGATGAGTTGCCGCTTTTCCGTGCTGTCTGCCTTCTTCTTTTCATACATCTCTCTCGAAATCCACCAGCTTAAGGCGTTTGCGTACTTCTTCTATTGTTAGACGTATTTGATCCCGTTGAATACCACTTTCAGGATAGAAAAGAGCTTCCATTTGTGATTCACCACAATGAGTCATTATACTACGCACCAACGTACCCTTGTTTATGGAGAATGCCAATTCTGAAGACGACATTTCAGCGCAACGGTCTTCGGTAAATGCATAGATTGGTTGAGACTTCTCCTGATCTGACATACTACTTGCGAGATCTTGCGGTAGACTCGGAGTAACATCTTCACAACTCGTAAGTATCCGCATAGCTTGAATGGTATGTTGAAGTATTTCATGTGCTAAGAATGCATCCTCGTTAGGACACTTGCCCTTAGGCAGCTTATCCACCAGGCATTGCACATGGAACCATCCGTTATCTTTATCTGCACAGTAGTAATTGATAACATCTACTATCATTCCTCGTAGTGTCACTGCCTCTATCTCTTCTTCCGAGGGTTTTGATTGTCGCAAAACATCAATTGTTGGTGGTCCACCAAGCAAGTTAAGTACGCGCTTGGCATCGTCTTTACGATAATCATATTCTGCTTTTCCTATTTTTTTTATCATAGTATTATGATTATAATTTATTTTAATACTTTTAGCAAGTTATCGTAAACTGGCCTCAATGCGCTCCTGTAAAGGAGAATATGTTGTTCAAAATAACAACAGACTACTTTATGGTCTATTTCAAGCTAATAGTCCCACATCAGATCGTCTCTGCATTCGGGGTAGTACGTTTTAAAGAAAGCAGGGGGGCTTAATCGCCTCTCTCCAATGCTTATGACATCGCTTACGTCGATGCTTGCATTGCTACCCCTCCTTTGGAATCCAGATCAACCCGGTAAAGAGATTTTGTATCCGCTTGCTGTAACCACATTTGGAGGACTTCTTACGTCACTCTTTGTCGAAGTACTTATTCGACCTGGTATGTTTGCCATGTTTGGACAGAAGCCTCTCGAGAAAGCAGTGCATAAATTTCACAAAGAACAAGCAGAAGCCTTTGCTCTTCCTGGTCATGAAGTAAGTAATGGCAAGAAGTAGGTATTGACAGTAGATGGGTAGGGGGAATATAGTACCCCTACCCAGTACCCCTACCTACTCACACATGCTCCCCGACCAGAAAGTAAAGGCACTTGCAGCACTTAAAAGGCTGGATGGCCTTAGTAAGAAAGTTCATCAGATGCTCGAAGAAGAAGAACACTGCCCAGAAATACTGCGGAATGTTTTGGCAATGAAGGGGCATCTTGAACACGTGCAAGCAAGGATATTAGAGAGTCATATGAAGACTTGTGCACCCAAGCAATTGGCTTCTAAAAAAAGTAAAGATACATTTGTAGAGGAACTACTGCAGGTATTTGGTCTTTCTACTCGATAATTTCCTCTTTTTACTATGAAAACTAAATACATTTACATTGGATTCGTTACCACACTAGTTTTCCTAGCCGCTTTGTACGTTATGGTCACTAAAGAAGTCTCTGATACATTTGGCACAGAGGCTGAATTCGAAATGGCCAGTAAAATGGGCATAACAGTTAAAGAGTTACGAAATCAAACCCCAGAAGAACATATGCAAATGATGCAGGGGATGATGAAACAAGATATGAACGGCTTTCTAGCCGCTCAAGGTGTCGATATTGCAACGCTACCTGAAGCCAAAGTGTCAAAAATAATTGAAGTGTCAGATGGTGATCGGATTGAACTTAATCCTACACTCGTACGGAAGACAATCCTTGGAAAGGAATTTGCAATGTACGGTTATAACGGACAAATTCCTGGCCCCATGATTAAAGCCAAGCAGAATGCAACGATTACGGTCGATGTCACTAATAACATCGATATGGATACCACAATTCATTGGCACGGTATTCGTTTAGATAATGCTAATGATGGTGTGCCAGATGTCACACAGGAGGCAATTCAACCTGATGGTACATTCACCTACACCGTCAAACTTCTTGATGAGGGTATTTACTGGTACCACCCACATGTTAGAGAGGATATTCAACAGGACTTAGGTCTCTATGGAAACCTTCTCGTAACACCGACAAAAAGTGATGCATATGCCCCTGTAAACCAAGAGGAAATAGTAGTACTGGACGACTTGATGCTTGATGAAAACAACATGCTGGTGCCATACGGTGAAGACGATGCTACGCATCCTCTTATGGGGCGCTTCGGAAATACAATTCTTACAAATGGTGAAACGACATATGAAATGTACGTTCGTAAAGGTTCAGTTGTAAGATATTATATTACGAATGTCGCTAATACTCGAACATTTAATTTTTCATTCGGTGAAGCAGCAAATAAGACACCAAAAATGAAACTCGTTGGAAGCGATGTAGGACGCTACGAACGAGAAGAGTGGGTGGAAAGTGTCATTATTGCTCCAGCTGAGCGATATATAGTTGATGTATATTTTGAAGAAGCTGGAACGTACGATTTGAATCACGTTAGCCCTCTTTCTACACTAAATTTAGCTCGTGTAAATGTTCTAGAAGAGGATAACCCAGAAAATCCAATTCTTACAAAGGAGACCTCAAAAGAATCGTTTGTGAAACAGTTTAAAACCTTGCGAAGCAATGAGGATGTGATTGCAGACATTGATGATTTCCGTAAATACTTCGATCAACCTATCGATAAGACACTGGACCTATCCATTGAACTTGTCGGTGGTATGAATCACTCCATAATGCAAGAAGAACACACCGACGATGGTTCGACAGGCTTACCAGAGCCTGGTATTGAATGGGAAGATACTATGCCGCAAATGAATGAAATGATGACTGGCGATCAAGTTGAATGGAAGTTGATTGATACAGATACTGGTGATGAAAACATGGATATCAACTGGCAGTTTAAGGTTGGAGATGTACAGAAGATAAGAGTAACCAATAATGAAGACTCTGCTCATCCAATGCAGCATCCTATCCACTTTCATGGTCAACGCTTCTTAGTTCTGTCGATGGATGGAAAACAGAATAATAATCTCGTTTGGAAGGATACTGTTCTTATTCCTACAGGGTCTTCTGTTGATCTTCTCTTCGATATCTCTAACCCCGGCAAGTGGATGTTCCACTGTCATATCGCAGAACATCTCACCAATGGAATGATGGGTATGTTTACCGTTTCTAAATAACTTCCCTCCAATAACTCTCCCCTATCTATCATTTCTAACTTTTCCGCTGAATACATATGAGCAACTCTTCATTATCTCTGGCAATACGTATCACACTTGTTACGGTAGCGACCTTCCTGTTTTTCATCACTGTTCTAGGTCTTATTTGGCTTGCAGGAGCAGGAACAGGTATCAGCCTTGCACTGTCGTATGCAGCAGGTTTAAGTATGATTTTCCTACCGTGCACACTGCCACTCGTTTTTGTTATTGTGCCACTGACAATGGGGGAAAAGCCTCAGAAAGGTTTTTTGATGGCTATTCTCTTTGGTGTAGGTCTCACCCTTACGCTGACACTATACGGAATTGTCATCTCTCAGCTTGGGGAATATCTCGGGCTCAATAGTGCTACAAGGATTATGTTCATAGTTGCCGGATCAGCAGCTCTGATTTTTGGATGGAGTGAGCTCCATCTTTTTACAATGGAACTACCTATGATTGGAAGTGCACCTCAATGGGTATACCGTCAGAAAGACTATATCAAATCATTCTTTCTAGGCTTCTTCCTTGGTAATGCGGGTATCGGTTGCCCAAACCCTGCCTTTTATGTTCTTCTGGTATATATCGCAACAACTGGAAGTATCCTTACGGGGGCATCTCTTGGGTTCGTCCATGGACTTGGACGTGCAACCCCACTCATCTTATTTGCTATCCTTGGAATTCTTGGTGTCAGTGCAGTTGCTTGGACGCAAAAGAATGCTCCGAAGGTACGTGAATGGACTGCATGGGCTCTGATTGTTATTGGTGGGTTTATTTTTACAAAAGGACTTTTAGGTATGGAATGGTGGGAAGATGCGATCATCCACCAAAAATGGAACCAGTTTATCCTAGAAAAAGTACCAGCTCTTGCTGAAAAAGCGGGACATCCAGTAAGTGAAGGATTTATAGAAGCACCATTTTGGATGGGCTGGGTTATCATGCTCGCCCTGCCACTACTTACGATGATCTGGTATCAGATACGATATGGCATCTCTCGTAAAGTATGGAGCACTGTTGCCGTGCTGTATGTCTTCTTACTCATGATGCTTGGTACAGGCAAGTCGGAAGGAGAGGAACATGGGCACAGTGATGATGGTGGAGAACATGTAGAAGGTGATGTACATGCACCAGATGAGCATTAGTCTTTTTTTATTCCCCTCTTTTCTATGGAAGCTAAACCTATCAAAGACCCCGTATGTAACATGGAAGTACATCTAGAAAAAGCGATTAAGCTTACACACAAAGGTAAGGATTACTACTTTTGTAATACCACCTGTGAATGGGCTTTTAAAGAAAACCCTGATCAGTTTATTAAAGAGTAACTCACTCAAGCAGAATTTCATTGCACACTGCAGATACTCTTTAGCCAACATTAAACCGTTTGCTGACCACTTTGCTACTTACACCAGTCTACAACTCGACGGGTGTCTTTATTCCATTCTCCGTCCCATAGTTCCACCAGCTCTGCTGATGGGCTTTTTTCTTTAATAAATATTTGTTCTTTTAGTGGTGCTAAATACACACTTTCATCATTACCAGAGGCATCGATGTGTTTAAGGTTATGCAAAGCCTCATTTGCGATTACCAATAATTCTTGAGCATAATAGAGCAGCGACTTGCCTCGCATCATCGTTTGCAATCCAGTCTCCCAAGAGCGACGATCACAATCAATAATCTCTTCCACAGTCCAATCCTTTGTCAGTGTCGCTATTGCACTCCAACTGACAGATGACATGCATAGCCCTTTGGTCAAGGCTGCAACAGCCATAGAAAGAGGGGTAGGGAGACTATCGAAAATACGATATTCCAAATAACCTTGGCGGAGTCGGATGTCTGACCAAATTGTTTTAATATGTTGATCGAAATCATAAATTGTTGGGGAAACACCCTCAAACCCTTGCTCCATCCACTGCCGAAATGTGAGATTTTTCGGTGTGAGGTCGTTGCCATCTTCTCGAACAATGATAATCACAGGAAGATCTATACAATGCCCGATCCAATCTTGTAGGGAATAGTCTTCGTCCAAAAATTCCAGTGGCATCCGGGTTCGCTCCTCTGCGAATGTCACATTCACCGATCGGCGCATATTGAGGTAGGGGGAACGCTTTCCGTTTTGAAACGGACTACTCGCACACATCGCACCCAAAATAGGAAGAAGCCGGAATATTGCTTGTGCTTTGAGCATGGCATTCTTTTCATCTGTGTAACTCACATTAATGGCGACACCATTCGTTTGTAGCATATGCATATGCGTGAATTCGTTTGAGAAATATTCGCTCACCAACTTGTATCGATTGCTTGGACAGTACGGTATTTTACCGTGCTCGTGTAACGGCTGAAAGCCAAGTGGAATCCAACGGATATTGAACAAATTTCCTATTTCGATGAGCTCGTTATCGTGGAGGCGAAATTCGCGAGCGAGATCATGTAAATTCTCCATAGGAGAACCAGACAGCTCTGGTCTGCCATCACCTTCTGTAGTGATCCTTGTTTCGCCGCGTTTTAAGACAGAGATGTTGTCTCCATCCCCTTTCTCTATCTCCCATCCACATTCTTCTACTAATTTCTTAAACACCGCAAGATATCCTTTATCCCCTTCGTATTGCACAGGTTCGAGTGAGTCCAAATACACTCCCGAGCGTTCCAATTCCAAACCAACATAAAGATCTTTATCGGGATTAATGTCCTGATAGTACTTTACGATATCGTTGATTGAAGAAATGGTTGTTTGTGGGTTCAAAAGAGAAGAGTTGTATTGAGTAATACCTATCCTTCAAGATAACATACAAAATCGTATAAATATTGAATAATCATACGAAACTTTATGTCAACTACCCCACCACCTTCCCATCACTCTTGATGGTAAGTGCTAATTGACCACATGCAGCAGCAATATCACTTCCCATTGTTTTTCGTTCTGTTACATCGATCCCTGCATTAAGCAGGACTTTCTTAAATTTCTCGATTCCCTCTCGTGGACTAGCGGTAAAATCTTTTCCTGCTACTAAGTTTAGAGGAATGACATTTACTTTTACCGCGCTCGTAGTTCTAACGAATTTAACCAAACGCTTTGCCTCTTCTTCGTTGTCGTTTACCCCAGAAATCAACGTGTACTCAAACGTTATATGATGACGGCGATTACCGTGCTCTAGCTCATAGTCTTTTGTCCACTTGGCAAGTCTTGTATGAAAATTTGGTGCTGTAGTTGGGACAATCTTTCGGCGACTTTCTTCTTCTGGACTATGGAGAGAAATAGCAATACGCACTGGTGGCCAATCTGGATCTGTAAGAATTCCTTCGAGAACTGGCAGTACTCCAACAGTCGAAACCGTAATCTTTGTAGGCCCAAGATCTGTGTGGTCGAGCCATGTATGAATTGCCTTCTTCACATTCTCGACGTTTACGAGTGGCTCTCCCATACCCATAAATACTACGTTCGAGATACGCTGAGGTAGGTCTGGACGCTCTGCTAGAAACTGTTTCCAAAACCGATACTGATCGGCAATCTCATCAGAACTTAAACTACGTTTAAGGCCCATTGTTCCTGTTGCACAAAAGGTACAGCCCATTGCACAGCCAATCTGAGACGATACGCAGATAGTCCATTGATCACGATTGTTTCGCATTAAGACACTTTCAAATAACTGATCATCAATTCCTGCAAGTACTACTTTGTGCGTATCTCCTGCTTTAGAAGAAAGTGTAGTAACAGACTTGCAACTCATCCATGGTATTTCTTTTTCCAGCACCTCTCGCATCTCTTTGCTGAGTGTTGTTACACTCTCCCATCCTGTCATCGACTCTGTAAAATACGCCTTCTCAATTTGGCTTAAGCGAAATGCAGGTTCTTTAGGAAAGAGCTTTAAGAAATGATCATGCCGATTGAGAGGGGGCTCGGTCATAGAGGTAGTCTATAAGAAAAGATGAACGACCCAAGGGGCATCCATCTTTTTTCCTTATATTTAACTACGCCCTAGAGACCAAAGTAACCTCCTGTCTCGAGAACAGAAGAAATACATGCAGGAAAACGACGAGGGTGGCTAAACCCTGACTCAATACACCACAAACGTGCTTGCAAGTATTCAAATCGACTAACCTGTAGAGCATCGTCTTCTGGCCCTGCAGAAGAATAAACAGTATCGGAACGCTGAAGCCCCTGAAGACGCTCATTACGTCGATCTTGCACACGAAGTGCGTGGTCAAGAATTTGACCATCTACTTGTGTAGCACGTTGACTTTGATGACCGTAGCCATTTCCAGTAACGTATGCAGTGCTAACAGAGGCTCCAATGTAACCACCTGCAAGGGCTACTAGAGCTACGAGTGCCAACGACTGTTGGGAATTACACTTCTTCATAACGTAAGGGGGAATTTGTATTACTTTATTATTATAACATATTTGTACATAAATGTAAATAGTCTAGTATTTGGTATATAGAAGGGAACTATTCAGTATAATCCTCCGGAATGTATAAATTATTAGCTATTTTCGGCTTCAGCAGCATATTACTTACAGGATGTAATACAGCAGAACCGGTAATTGATACCGAAATAGAGGTGTCAAAACCTATCAACAACAAAGTATTACAAGAAGCAGAAGCTCTAATGCTTTCGTATACAGAAGCAATCAAAATACATGATCTTGTCGTAGAAGTAATATCAGAAATGGATACAGAGACTCAAGAAGCACTCGCAGAAGCTATAGATGCTTTTTCTACTGATATAGAAGCGCTTAAGTACTACACCGAACTTGCAGACCGAGAACCTCTTCTCGACCAAGATCATCTCGCTGTACTCGAAATCACGGCAAACATAGAGGAGGCTATAGCGCTATTTGCGAATATCTTGGAAGTTATTCTATAAGAACAGCCTCAAATAGTATCCCGCTTTGTTCTTCTAGCATTACAGATGAATCTTCTAGTGTTACGGTATTTCTTAGTACTCCACCAACGAGGAGTGTCCCCTGTATGATTTCATCAGTTGCCTTTCCCTTAAGGGTAAACGTATCATCAGGCTCTTCTTCTACAGTAGCACCCGAAGCATGCTCTGGACCTTCTGCTAGATAGACTCCCCTAAACTCAAAGCTTCCATCTCGCTGTAATTTACCCGTACACAGTGTTGAGTATGTTTCTATAAAGCCATTACTTCCCTCGTATACTGTAGGGTCTGTTATTCTTCCATCTGCCCACCATCTGCACTCTACTTTTTTATTCGGATACATAGTGATGCGTATCTCTCCATGAAAATCTGAAACGAAGGTTCTCTGGCTATTTAAGGCACTACTTGCTGCGAAATTTCCTAAAAAAGCACTCCCCTCTTCTTCGAGGTACAATTGCACTTCTGGTGTCTCAATAAATGCCAACTCACGAACAATATCCAGTGGCTCTACTTGCTGGGTAACTACGGAAGTACATGCGGTAAGCAGTACAACGATGATCAAACAGAGAAGCGACATGAGGATGTCTTTTATACTCTAATTAGAAGGCTAAAGAAAGCCGCGTTTAGGTTTGTATACCTATCGCATAGCGAGTAAAATTGCTCGGATGCGCTTACTCACATTGATTGCGGCATTGGCGCTGATTCCTCATGCTGCCTCTGCAGAGGAAGACCTTGTAGGTATAGCTTTGTTCGAAATGGAATGCCGAGAAGAAATGAACTTGGTAGGAGTTATTTTGCCACCAGGAAAAGTAAAAGGAGACTTTCGTGGCTGTATTAGATTAAAAACATCAAATGCAAGAACAGTAACTGAGACCAAGCGTAGCCGGACTTCTTCCGGTATTGAGGAGAAAGAAATTCTTGATCAAGTCCTTGAAAGGCAAAGGCAAATTTTTGGTGATCCCGCACGCTCTACCAAAACCCTTCGAGATAAATACAACATGCAATGTAGAGAGAAACTTGGCATTGGGGCAAATGAAATTGTGAAGGCAGGTCCAAAACTAGGAACACTCAGGCGTTGCATTGGTCGTATGACCTCAGAAACAAATCGTGCATCCAATCTTCGTCGTAGAAGATCTTCTGTGCAGCAGCGATCTACAATAGAAGGAGGGAAGCTAAAGCAACGCAAGGAAGCTGATCTCCAAGAAGAACTTGACCGAAGAAGCACCAATCAACGAACAAGGCTACAAACGCAAACAAAGGCAAACCCTCGATTATTAAAACAAATTCGTGAAAGCTACCGCGTGCGATCATTCTTTACAAATGACCCTGTAGAAACACGTGCTAGACAAAAGCAGAACGCACAAGCCTGCCGTAAAGTTCCTGCCAAAGAATGGGGAACATGTATTCGTGAAGCATTGGGAAATTAATAGTTACGAGTTAATAGTTAATTGTTATACTAGATGTGTGATAGTTCGGATTCTTCGTCAGGCATTTATTCTCGTGTATATCTTTTTAACGATATGTGCCTTGGTCTATACCATGAGCAAGAAGCAGATCCCTCATATTCAATGGGCATACGTAACACATTTTTATGCAATGATGGCGCCCTTCCAAAACTACACTACACACAATGCCGAGATGATGATCTACGGACAAGATCGTAGTAGTCAGTGGACCAAGATCGACCATAAAGAGTACTTCCCCTTTGGTCGTGGTGAATATGCTATACGTATTCGAATGAGCAGTTTTGGTGACAAGAAAGCAAAATACTACGAGATCGCTAAACGCATACTAGAAGCAGAAAATGTACACGGTGCAGGGTATACCTCTGTTCGGATGCAATGGGAAAAATGGCCCAAATCGCAATATGATTTTTATGGAAACTACACAGCCGAGCAGGTAACAAAAAATGTTGTGACTGAATACTTTATCAAATGAACATAGCACCTATCATCTCTCGGCTTAAAGCATTCGCCCTTGCGTGGGAGCACTGGTGGACGCGTAAAACCTACCCGCATGTGATGGGAATAGTACGTATCGCTCTTGGAGGATGGCTGCTCTTTTACTGGGGTATTCGACTGCCGAATGTGGCAAAACTCTACTCGAGTACAGGGATGACCTTTCCAAAGATTCCTACATTTATGCCCGAGAATATTCAGTGGATTCTGGATGTACAGGAACCAAATATCGTCATGATGATCTTTATGGTGCATCTCATCGCTCTTGCAGCACTGACAGTAGGATTTTTTACGCGAACCTCAGCAGGCCTTGCCTGTATACTGTCTTGGTATCTGTACTACATAGGTCAACATCACTTTCATACCAGTTACGACAGGCTCTATATGTTTAGCTTGATGTTTTTGGCGCTCTCGAATGCAGGAGAAGTCTACAGTATCGAAGCATGGCAAAAGTACGGCAATCCTCTGCGATGGGGGAAACTCGTATCGATATTCCCCCAGCGCATGTTTGCATTTCAGATTACGATGACGTACCTCGGTGTAGGCTTCCAAAAGTTGTGGCTACCCGGATGGCAGGGAGGAGAGATGCTCTACTACTCGCTGATTGGTGTATGGGGAACTCCCCTCGCATTTAAGGTCACGAGCTACGGCTGGAACCCGCTGTATCACGTTGCCGTGCATATGACCATACTGTTTGAGTGTCTGATCCCCTTTTCGTTTTGGATCCGCAGAGACTATATTCGCTGGGTCGGAATGGGCTCTGGACTGATCTTCCATGTACTGGTGCATGCGCTGCTGTATATTTGGTGGTTTGCCGTACTTATTCCTGCGTACATAGTCTTCTTTACTCCAGAAGAAGTGCACGCTTGGCTGCAGAAAGTAAGCAAAGGTCGCATAACTTAAGTACGTACTGCCATAAACATGGTAATAGATGCGATAATAATTATCGCCCATCCTATTCTTCGTAGTGTTGCTTTCGCCCACCACAAACTAGGTGGAGTTAGCCATGCCAACATATACCCTTCGGGTAGTTGCTTAGCAGAAAGTGTTAAGAACCCCGACCTATGTCCGGTTCCCAAAATAAACACCGTTACATCTTTTTCTGAATGCTTAATAACTTCGCGCAATATTGCTCGATCTCGTTCTGGATGAGAAATAGTCTTATTAAATTGCTTAATCAGCTTATTGCGCATGACCGCACTCTCATACTCTCCTTTTGTAAGCCCTTTTCCAGCCTTACGTTGTACAGACTGATAGAGAGAACTCGTTTCTATTCTGTGAATCTCATGCTGAAGTCTCGCGATAGACTCGCCTATAGCACTGTGCACATCTTTCTGTTCGATAGGAAACATTGCCACTCCTCTATCGAGAGATTGCAATAGTGCGATTCCATTAAGAGCTGCAGCAGATGTTTCTGCTGTTGCTATATCACCTTTATGAAGCGCTTTTCTCCATGTCTGTGCCGTGGATCTTAGTACGCGTTTTACCCCTCTTCTATCCCCTGCAGCAGACTTAAGTTGACTGAGCATATGCTGTGGAAGTCTAGCTAAGCCTTTTCCGGAATATCCTTCTTGTCCAAAATTCATTACCTTAAACTTTCTGGATAGATGTCGACATAATGTAAAGATTTCACTCTGTACATTTGCGATGCGCTTTGCTTGGGTACGTTCGAATCTACCACTGAGTACTGGGTGCACCTGACCTATTCCAATAACAAGTTTGGTGCATTCACCCCTACCTCGCGTTTGCACGCGAAATCTTTTGCACGCTGGAGACCTGCGCAATCGCTTTAGTGTTTCTAAGGCCGGTCCAGAAGGACGGAAGAACATACAATGGCTATTGTACCGATTCGTGCTCTAAGAGCCACTCTTTACGGTTAGCTCCAAAGGCATACTCACCAGTCGATCGATTTGATGGCAATACTCTGTACCTTGTACTTCTATAAACCCGATTGGGGTTTCTATGTGGGAGATAGCGTAGGTAATCAACATAGAAAAAGTATACAGGAACCAACCTCACCCCCTAACCCCCTCTCCCTCCACGCCACTTGCCTACCGGGAGAGGGGGAAATACATTTTTTGCTATGGACAGAGCTCCCCTCTCCTGGAAAGGAGTTTGGGGCGGAAGGAGAGGGGTCGGGGGTGAGGTATGTCTTGATGTGCTAGACTATTACCATGCTTCATCTCTTTCAATTCGGAGGACATAATAGGCCACCACGTTTCGGAAATGGCTTTCTGTTTAACGGCTTGCTCTGCGTATTCTTTGCACTAGCAATTCTCTCTGCACCAGAACTCCTTGCGTACTTTGTTGCTGTCATTCTACTCATCATTGGAACTTCCATGCTTACAGCTTGGTGGAAGATCAGAAAGTAGTTACTTAATCTTCTTCAATACTTCTCTAAGGCTATCGCTAATGTGAGCCATTCCTCCTTCACGTTTTGATGCTTCTCGTCGGTGCCTCTCGATATAATCATCATCTTTTTGATCCCATAGCCGCTGCTCTAACTCTAAATCACCAGCTTTTTGTGCGTCTGCAATTGCTGCCTTGTATAGATCTTCTGTTTCTTTAACCATAACCATATTGTACAGTATTATTCACATTTTACAATTTCTGCAACCATGGATGTTGTTTGATCAGAATGCGTCGTATCTCTGATCCTTCTTCAAAATATCCATCAGGAAGTAGAGATCGAATACCCATTTTGTGCTGCTGTGCCATAACTCCATCCTCTAGGATATCAGCTATGTGTAACGCTGTTCGGTGATACACCACGCTGGTGGGGAGAAATACTTTTGCCAAAGCTAAGGATGCTTCTGCCCGCGCACTATCGCCTTCTATCGCAGCGAGCCACGCATCTAATAGATCTGCCATTCCATCATGATGGTTCGTTGCTGTGCGCATCAAACCGATAAGAATATGTGTACTAGCTACGAGATCTTCTCGACGTTCTATCTCATCTTGCTCTAAAGCAATCAGATGTACTTGTGTGGCATCCAGTATGGTTTGGCGGTCGAAGCGAAACATCAGTACTGCCTGCTGATACCACGACAAGGACAATGAAGGATTCGTATACGTAATACTCTGTGCGTACGCACTTATCCACCGCGACTGTGTCCAACGAACTGAAACTACAAATACAACAGTGGCCAACGCCAGAAGGCAGAAGTTGATGATGCGAATACCACGAACCCGCATTGGAGATCGTGTTTTCGGGAGAAGCCCTATTAACATACCGGTGAGAATCCAAAAGAATGCTGCAGTTGCTATAGAAGGAAACCCAAAGAACACTGCGACTTGGTAGGCTAATATTCCAGCTCCAGCTGCATGCAGTAACCCATATTTATCCTCTTTTCTGTACCGCAATACACCAAGAAGCAACGACACGACTAACGCTGTATAAGTAATTAATCCCAAAGGACCCAACGTAAGAAGTAGATGTAATAATTCGTTATGTGCTCGGTCTACCGTTGTCGTGAGGGACTCGTAGTTATACAGCTCTTTTCCGGTAAATTGTGGAGATGTAAATGCCATAGTTTCCAACCCCCATCCAATGGGACGCTCTTTGATTTGAGATACCGTACTACTCCACATCACCTCACGCGAAGAGACCGATCTGCCAGATTCAAACGTTAATGAAAATCTCTGTGCAAAAAATAGCAAGCCAATAGAGGTGCACAGCACGACCATTAAAGAGAGTGCGAATGCTTGCTCTGTATTGATGTTGTTTACTCTGCTCTTCATCCATCTGCGCAATGCAGGAATGCCAAACAGCAGTAACACAAACGCTCCGAGCATTGCTGACCTACTAACAGTGCCAAGTAAAACGACCGCATTACATATCAGCAGTATTCCCCATGCCATTCTCGTAATTCTTTCGCTATGTAAAATCCATTGCAATCCTACAAAAGGAACTGTCAGAATAATAAACTGACCCAATGTATTTGGATGTCCTACACTCGAAAATATGCGGCCAAGAAATGCCTCAAGTTTCCAGATGCTAGCCATAGGATCCATATGCATCATCTGTAATACACCATAGAAAACTACAAAGATATTGGCGCAGATAATCGCAGAAACTACCACGGACCTTCCACGGGTAGAGTGCATCCTCTCTGCTACAAATACTCCGAGAAGCAAATAGAGAAGATGGGTAAGTATCCCCTGAAATCGTGGAGACGCACCAATAATGCTGGTGATAGGGGCAACAGACCAAAAGACTGACAAGAGTATCGCTGCCCCAAACCCCAAATACCACCTTCCGTAGTTAGACTCTGTAAGAGGGGTAATCACATCACGCTTTCCAAAGACAATTGCCAGAGCACATCCTATACAAAGCACAGAAAGTGCCACGAGCTTCGGTAGCTCGAACCCAAGTGCCTGGACTGGCACCATAGCCCCTGATAGTGCTACTAGACCTCCGCAGAAGCCTATGTAAGGTAGGTATTGCCGTATTTGACTATATTTAATATTCATTGTATAATAATATAACCATCAACATACACATTCCTAGAATACCAGATGATCAAATTTCACATCCTCCTTGGAACTATTGCTGCCTCTATAGCGACGATCGTTGCCGTTGTAATTATCCATGATCCAGCTCCTGCTCCTGCAGATCCTTTTGAAGGATTACACCTCAGTGCACAAGACGAGATAGATCTTATCGATGATGAAGTTCTCGATGCTCCAGTAGTGTCCTATCAAAGTGATACCTACGGATACAAACTCACCTTCCCCGGTAACTGGGATATCGATGATTCACGCGATGAATTTAATGGAGACATTCTTAGTGACCCCAGCGAGCGTGTCGTTATTACTATTAGTGAAACGAAGGAAAAGGCCTACGTCACTCCAGAAGGTATGGACAGAATGGCTACTAGTATTAAAGAATCATTACGCGTAGATCCTGCTTTTAAACTGACAGCATTCCAGCGTCTTGTGTGGAAGCAACGTCCAACTATCTTTACTGATGGTGTACGCAAAATCTCTGGAAAGCGTTTTCATACTCGCGAGTATAATATCTTCCGCCCAGAGCATGGTGGCATCTTAAACGTCAGTGTTACAACACAAGAAGATGCAGAATCTTTGTACGAAGAAGCACTCGAAAAGATCCTACATTCATTGGACGTCTGTCCAAAAAACAGAGAATAAGACGTAACCTCATATTCTCTAGGTGTCTAGCCAACCTCACCCCAGACCCCTCTCCTTCCATCCCGATCTCCTTTCCAGGAGAGGGGAGCTTCGTTAATAACAGAAAGAACCTTTGGAAGATCATTGAGCACTTGCTCATTTGTAAAACGAAGTATGTGGTAACCCTTTTTTCGAAGATCTTCTTCTCTTTCTGAATCATATTGTTCTTGTTCGTTATGGATGCCTCCATCTACTTCGATAACTAAACTTTTCTCCATACAAAGAAAATCAACTACATACCATGCTATTGGAACCTGTCTTCTGAATTTTAATCCATGGCACTGTCGTGCTCGGAGAGCATTCCAAAGCACTGTTTCGGCTTCAGTCATGTTTTTTCTTAGCCTTTTAGCAAACTGAATTTTTCAACCAATGAGATTCATAGAAAGTTACTGTAGTTCCCCCTCTCCTGGTAGGCAAGTGGCGTGGAAGGAGAGGGGGTTAGGGGGTGAGGTAACTCTCTTCTCTTCTCTCTTTTCTCTTCTATTGGTACACTACCGTTAATGCACTCTTTTTGGAGAAAAGTTACTATGCTGTCTCTTGGGCTTGTCGGCCTAAGTAGTCTTGCTGCTATTTCTACAATAACTCTTACTGCAAATAGCCTCGCAGGGTTACGAGAATTAGAGATACGACCCTTTGGAGATTTTTCGATAGACCCCGGCGAACAACTAATGATGACTGCAGAAGGAGACTACGTAACCTACACAACACCACTACGTGGTAACTGGAAAATTACCGACGGAGAAGACCTTGGATACTTTTTGGAGTCTCAATGTGACAGTGCAAAGACCTGCACATTTAAAGCAGGTGAACTAGGAGGAGAAGTTACTATCGTAGTCGAAGCAAATGGCTTTTCTGATGAAGCTGTTATCAACATTCGCAGACCACAACCACAAGAACCGCCAAAACCAATCGAGAATCCTTTTAAAGATCCTCTGCCAGCGTGGGCAGGTGAACCGATTGTCGAGCTACGCGAGCACGGCATTATCTATGGATACGATGATGGCCGCTACGGTGCAGGCGACCTTCTTACCCGTGGACAACTGATAACCATCTTCCACCGCACACTACTAAAGATGAACCTCATCGCTCCACGCAATGACTGTGCCATGGTCTATAACGATATCCCCGGAGGTCACTATGCCTACGACGCAGCCTGCGTCTTCCGTAGAAACCATTGGACAGCCTCCCTCTCTAGCCTCAGCCCCGACGAACCGGTAACCCGAGGAGAGACTGCCTCGTTTATCAACCGAGTCCTTGGTTCTGCCCTACTGAATGCCAATAACCTTCGTCTAGGCAAGGTTCTTGCAGGTGGACCGTATTTTTCTGATGTCCCCCTCTCCAGCCAGTACTTTGGAGATACCGCAGTTACGAAGGCAGTAGGTATTATGCAAGGTAACCCTGATGGGACCTTTGGTACCAGTAAGACTCTCAACCGTGCAGAAGCAGCTACTATCTTTTATAGAGTGATGAAAGAGGTGCAAAAAGAAGGTGTTAGGGGGTTGTAAATGGGGATGGTTCCACGGAGATATGGAACGCTGTTTTTGGCTTTTTTAAGCCAAAGAGTACGAGTTGTCTTTTTGATTGATGTCTATGACTATAGCTCCAAAGAGCTGTAGATGGTGTGATAGAGACACATTACTTCCCCTATCACACCATGGATAAGATTATCAGAAATAACTCTGAAGAGAATAATTCTTCACCAGAAAATATGTCTACTGTCATGCAGATTACCCGTCAGCTCGGAAGCTCTGTGAACTCCTTATTTGCCTCTAAACCTTCTGTAAGAAGGCGCCCTACTAATAGCCTATTAGGAATTGAGGGTTTAGAAGATCGCGTCTTAATGAGTGCGACTCCATGGACTGCATCTGAGATTGGTTCACCGGTTGCAGGAGGCGAATCTAATAACCAACAGGAGGCACCTAGCGTTATTGTTGATATGCAAGAGCCTATTGGTCTTTCTGCGAAGATACCGAAAAAGAATCGCTAAATTTTGAAGATCTACAGTAAGTTTGAATACAT
>CAVOCY010000011.1:0-33023 GCA_963694385.1 Candidatus Altimarinota bacterium | reverse complement strand
GCAGGTGATACAAGTGGTGCAACTGCAGGTGATACAAGTGGTGCAACTGCAGGTGATACGAGTGGTGCAACTGCAGGTGATACGAGTGGTAACGGCGGAGGAACAAGTGGAACGAATGGCGGAGGAACAAGTGGAACGAATGGCGGAGGAACAAGTGGAACGAATGGCGGAGGAACAAGTGGAACGAATGGCGGAGGAACAAGTGGAACGAATGGCGGAGGAACTAGTGGAACGAATGGCGGAGGAACTAGTGGAACGAATGGCGGAGGAACAAGTGGAACGAATGGTGGAGGATCGAATAATGGTGGAACGAATGGTGGAGGATCGAATGGTGGTGGCACTGGTGGAAACTTTGCATTTGCACGAGCGGCGTGTGGTAACGGAAGAAAAGAAGGAAGAGAAGCCTGCGATGATGGAAATAATAGAAACCGCGATGGCTGTAGTAGTAGCTGTGAACTCGAAGGCAGCAGACGTCCAACATCTCCAGGCACAGCAGCAGCAATTGTAAGAGAAGAGCTGCGAGCTATTGCACGGGAGAATGGATGTGGAAATGGGCTGCGAGAAGCAGGCGAGCAATGTGATGATGGGAACCAAATCAATCGCGATGGCTGTAGTGAACTCTGCAAAGGAGAACTAGAACCTCTGCTACGTAGCGGGTCTACGTGTGGAAACGGTCTTAAGGAAATTGATGAAGAATGCGACAAAGGAACCGAGAATTCCGATAGTGAGAAAAATGGCTGTCGCAAAGACTGTACCAATGCTCGTTGTGGAGACTTTGTTCTGGATAATGGAGAAGAGTGTGATAACGGACCTGCCAATGATGACGACAGAGAAAATGCCTGTCGCACAAACTGTCGCCTCTCTGCCTGCGGTGATAACACGATCGATTCCGGCGAAGAGTGTGACGATGGTAACATCGAAAACGGCGATGGGTGTAGCAGCACATGCAGCGAAGAAGATCCGCTCTTTGCATCAGCCTCTGTCTGTGGTGATGGCACTCTTGCCAGACCCGAAGAGTGTGATGATGGCAACAGTAGAGATGGCGATGGTTGTAACACCGTCTGCCAACTCGAGATTGGTATCTGTGGTGATGGCATCGTACAAGAGCTCCTTGGAGAACAGTGTGAATCTTCTACTCATGATGTAGCAGTAGGATATGCCTGTAGCGATTGCCAGTTCTTCTCGACATCTTGTGGAGACGACACCGTCGACCCAGGAGAAACCTGTGACGAGGGAGCAGAAAACAGCGACCAACCTGGTGCTGTATGTCGTCCCAATTGTCACATGGCACGTTGTGGAGATAATGTTCTAGACCCCGAAGAAGAATGTGATGATGGAAACCGTGTCGGTAGTGACGGCTGCGATTGGAGTTGTGCAATAGAGACTGGAACATTAGTGCTTGGGACACAGATCGACTTTGGAGAAAACCCAAGTCTAAATATTCCTACAGCACCTACACGCCCAAACTCGCAACTCGCAACTCGCAACTCGCAACTCTTCCAGTTCCCTCAGTATCCAACAGGTCAGCCGCTTCCGTATCAGTTGCCTATTGCTCAGCTAAGACCGCTTATGCAATCACAGGGACCAGTGGGAGACACGGGGCCAGCTGCTGTTGCAGTGGTTGCTTCAGGAATGGCAGCCGGATTTGGTTGGATACGGCGAAAAAAACGCTAGGATGGCTTCATGCAACTTCCAAACATCCCCTTCGTTGTCCTCGACACCGAGACCACTGGGTTCGTCCCAAAGGTCAATCGTGTCATAGAGTACGCTCACGTTGTTTATCGTGAAGGAAGCCAAGTTGATGAATATGATGAGCTAGTTTCTGTTCCTGTGGAAATTCCGAGTGTGGTACAGATCATTACGCGTATCCGCCCGGAGCACCTAGAAGGTAAGCAGACATTTGAGCAACAATTACCAGAGATCCAAAAGCGTATCGGTAAAGACACTGTGATTGTTGGTCAAAATATCATGTTTGATATTCGTATGCTCAAAGGAGAAGGAATCGATCTGTCAGAAAGACCTTGGATCGATACTTCGATGCTTGCTTCTCTCGTATTCCCAGAACTCGAAAGCTACTCACTTGGATACGTGAGTGCCGTGCTAAATTTGAACCACGCACCAGTGCACAGAGCTCTTGGTGATGTTAGAGCCACTCTAGAACTCCTAAGCAAGTGCTGGGAGCGCCTACTAGAACTACCACAAGATATGGTGATGGATATAAAGGCAACCATGAACAAGAGTGCCCCTGGTTATACACAATTGTTTGATGCACTTCCTACGAGCGACACAAACACTCGACCAGCTTGGATGCAAGTACCAGAACCAAAAAAATTCCCTGGAATGACACGCAAGCTTACGCTGAAAAAACCAGAAATTGGCGTCGTTGATATGATAGAAGAGTCACTGGATCCGATGATGCTACAGAGTGTGATCGATGCAGCTGCAAAAGATACCTCAACAGTACATTGGATTGCAGTAAAGAACCTTACGGCAATGGTAAAGCGACTCAAGCTTTCTGATGAAGTCCGTGTATTGCAACCACCATTTCTTTTACTAGATACAGAGGCTGCAGAGACACTATGTGTGCAAGAAAAATACAGTGCCGATGAGGCAACACTTGTAACTAAACTCGATTGGTATGCTCCAAAAGTTTTTGCTGATGCACCAATTCATGGAGAAGAGCGAAGTGTATGGAATGGTAAACTGACGTGCCTCGAAACCAGCAAGACCTACACCGATCAATTTACGGATTTACCCTCTGTTATGTTGATTGATCACCGTCAGCTTCTTGCATTTGTCGCAGACCCAGACCATGCAGCACATGGTGCACTTAATGCAGATGCACACATCATTATTGATGATGCATCGATGCTCGAAGATACAGCAAGTAAGGCATACGGGCACTACTGTGGCCTCAATAATTTACGTGCTGCATCAGAAGGACATGAGAAGATGACGAAGTTTACAGACTTGCTTCAGATCTGGATAGAGAAGACACGTAACGAACAGGACGTACGATTCCTTGCTCACAGTGACCTCACTGCACCCCAAGCAGAAGCGTTGTGTGCTCAGATAAAGGAGCTACTTACGGACACTGCATTACTGCCACAGACACTCAAGCAACTTGAAGCGGTGCTGCATTGCCTTGAAGAAGAGGCCCTCAAGCGTATTACATGGATTGAAACACGTCAGGATGGATCACAGTTCTTGCACAGTGTTCCAGAGAGTGTTGCAGAACTTATGAAAGCAGACTTGTATGAAAAATATCCTGTAACAATGCTTATTCCTCCGCAAAGTGCTGGAATTATGCAAGAAACCCTACATAGAAGTACAATAACTGCCGTCAATACACAGATACAACGTGTACAGGATGGTGTGGATATCTCATTCCCTAAAGAGATACGAGGCTCTACTGTTGTCTCGGATCCACCAGATGGAAAGACTGTTATTCTCGCTGGAAGCAGGCGTGTAATAGAAGAGTATTTTGTAAAATACACCGAAGACCTAGAGGCTCGAGATATTACACTGATCTGCCAGAGCTTTAGTGGGGGAGTAAATCGTATGCAGGCAGAGTTTCTTGCTGCGAAAGGCACTGCAGTTTGGGTGCTAACTCCATGGACCTTTGAAGGAGTAGAACTTCCACCAGGAACTGTTGACCATTTGGTTATGGATGCTTTGCCATTTGATAATCCATCACAACCAGTGTTTTCTATACGTGCAGAGCACTTTGATAATCCATTCGTTGGCTACAGTATGCCGAGGCTTCTGCACAGGCTCTTTAGAATACTGCGCACATTCCGTCGCATTGCAAAAGGAGATGCTGACGTTACGGTGATTGATAATCGCATCACAGAAAAGCGCTACGGAACAGGTGTGCAGAAATATATGGAAATGTTCTGCGCAAAATTATCAGAGAAATCTTCTACTGATAAGCCAAACTCTGACTACCCAGAAAACTGGCAGATGAACCTTTTGTAGTAACGTTCTACGCCTCAGGTGGAAGACACGTTACCCCTTGGTCTTCTCCCCAGTCCAGACAGCCTGGTAGCTTTTGACACTGAGTGGCTTTCCCATTGGTGTAGAGCACGTAATGTTGCACCTTATCATCACACTGTGGTTCGCAGGCATGTGGCCCGAGCATTCCACCGTGGTACGGGTAATTTACTGCGAGTGGAGTTCCTTCGCATGCCTGATTTGGCTTTGGCTTAAATTCGTTCCCAGTTTTATCTGCAATAAAAGATTCGTACACAAGTGTAACTGCAATTGCTGCAATGAGGACTACTACTGCTTTGCCAAATGTTGTACGAATGTCGAGAAGTTCCATTGGGAGAGAGCGTAACACAGCTTTTCTCAATCTGCACCATTCTTTCGAAGTACTGCAAATATCGTGCGCCAAAGAATCCAAAGATCAAGGAACAGCGACCATTCCTCTATGTACTTTAAATCCAATCGTACCTCTTCTTTGAAGACCAAATCAGACCGGCCAGAGACTTGCGCTAGCCCTGTAATCCCCGGCTTTACCGCAAAGACTCGGCGCTCGTAGCTGGAGTAGGTATTCACTTCATCAGGTAGATGTGGACGAGGTCCAACAAGTGACATCTGGCCAACGAGAACATTGAAAAGTTGTGGCAATTCATCCAGAGAGAATCTTCTGAGCACACGTCCTAGAGAGGTAATACGCGGATCGTTTTTCATCTTAAAGAGAGGACCATCTGTGCGGTGGCTTTTTTCTTTGAGGGATGCTTTTTTCTTATCAGCGTTACGTATCATCGTCCTAAATTTAAGCACGGGGACAGTATTACGAGAGGGGCCACTGACGCGTTTCGATATATAGAATATGGGGAAGCCCTGGGTTAGGGTTAGGGTTAGGGCTAGGGCTAGGAGAATTGGAGAAAGTAGAACGAGTAGTAGAATGCTACCAACAATATCAAATACACGCTTAAAGACACTACCCCAACCATCCAAAGGCGTTGGTCTAAACGAAAGCATCGGTACCAAACCAAGTCTGTCTGTACGTAGTTGATGCGGGTTTTCTGCAAGTACTGGTGGTAAGAATGCATAGTGAATATGTTCGCTTCTGCAGTACTCGATAAGCATGTTGGTCACCGAGTTTTTCGGGTCTGGATCTGTTTGTAATACCAGATCGATCTCCTGTGTTTTGCGTAGTACTTTCAATTCGTTTAGAGCACTAAAATGCCCGAGGTACTTGTAGCGTATGTCACGCACCAGTGTCAGCTTTGCAGCTTTGACAATCGATTGTCCTCCGATGGAAACAACAGACCGCACGCCGATGCCGCAATGCAAAAATGCACGTTGTAAAAGTAATACCGACACACGTCCGACCATGCTAAACACTGCAATGAGGAATGCGGAGTGCACAAGAAGCATACGACTATAGAAGAGCTGTTTCTTTACGAGGAAGTACCATGCAATCACAGCAACCAGCCAAAGAAAGCTCGCGATAAGAAGTTTGCCTACTTCTTTCCAAGCACTACGCGTGGAGAGGAGTACATACATTTTTAGACACGCAGCAAAAAAGAGAAACCCAAGAATCCCAGGGATAACAAAGAGAGAGACATAGCTTGGAAGGTCTGGAAGCGTAGTAGCAGGCTCAAGAAGCTGGATACCAGGGATAAGATCCACATTAAGCTGACGAAGCCTATACGCAAGCAGCAGAGCTGCAAACACTGCAAGGGCATCTACAGGGATGCGGAGAAGGCCGAAAATTGCTTCGGATTTTTTCATATAGTTATTGTAGAGACGTCACAGCGTGACGTCTTTACAATTTGATAGCAAAAAAAGCGCATTTGCGCTTTTTTTGATCCGCTCTCCTGTACGCCGGGTTCTGTCGAGGGTGATCATCTATCTGGGGCCAAGATTGCTCTATGACCTCAATGCGGAGGAGTACACAGTATGTCGGAACCAACACAGGTTCTATGCACCCAAATCCTCCTTACACCACCATGAGTTTACCGATTGGTCCACAGCTTAAGCTGTGGTCGAATCCTCAGTACTCCGAGGCGTTTCACTCCCCAATAAAGGGGCTCGTCTCTGTGGCACTAGTCCTCATGCGCTTTATGAATTATGACGCATGTGACGGCTGTTAGCCGCATAATGTTCCAGCGGTGCCCGGACGTTCCTCCCAAGGGATAAATCCCAAGGGCGATCACCAAAAGAGCGGACTCTTATTATCGCATAAATCGGGTTTTTTTTCAATAATTCCCTTCTCAAGAAAACCTAAACCCATTAAGCTGTGGCCAGTAAATAAGCCACCTTAGCTCAGTTGGCCAGAGCAACGCACTTGTAATGCGTGGGTCCGGAGTTCGAATCTCCGAGGTGGCTCCATTTACTTCTTTTTCTTCTTAGTCTTCGCTACTTTCTTGTGCTTAATTGGCAATTTTACAGTGAATGTCGTTCCTTTTCCTACCGTACTCTCTACAGCAATCGTACCGCCTAAGCTGTCGATTACCATACTAGTGATATAGAGCCCAAGCCCGTTTCCATCCGTATTAACCTTGATGGCATTGCTACACAAGTTCTGCAATACAACACCGAGCAATGAGGAGTCTGTATTGAGGGAAATTGTTTTCTTTGGCACCTGTACGGAGATTTTAATATCCTTTTCTGCTGCTGATATTTTAAGGTCTTTTGTAAAATCTATAATTACCGTATTAATAGATACTTTCTTCATGCGTGGAATAATTTCTTCGCACTCCAGTTGCGCTGCATGGAGTAGAGAATCGATAAGGTTATTCATTCTCCGCACCGCAAAAATCATTTACTTCGCATGGCCTTTTTGCTCTTTTGTCAGCCCCTTCTCTTCACTAAAAATCTCTGCGTACCATTTTAAACTCGAAAGAGGCGTGCGCAATTGA
This sequence comes from Candidatus Altimarinota bacterium, assembly GCA_963694385.1. Lineage (GTDB taxonomy): Bacteria > Patescibacteriota > Gracilibacteria > Peribacterales > Peribacteraceae > UBA2170. Next base: position 26,148 of record CAVOCY010000011.1, on the reverse strand, counting down.
TGCGAAGCAAGAGAGATAAATTCTGTCTTGAGATGGTCTACCCTGTGCTCTTCTGCAATGGTATGGAACAACGTTTTTGCCTCGAATGCCGCGGCTACACTGGCGATAAGGAGTGCTCCTGTTCCTATAAGGGCGAATATTCCTGCGGGATTCATCACTCCCATAACAATCGACACCGAAAGGAGGAACGCGATAGAAGATACCATCGTCAGCACAATAGAGCGGTGCACCGCCTTCTTTACGCTCGTCATCTGCACTTGCACCTGCTTCGCAGCTTGCGCTGAAGGAAGGCAGATATTTTTTGCCGATTGTAGTGTTGGTTTGCGTTTTGCCATAATTACTAGAATCCTACTATTTTACCATAAAACGCAATTTTGAGCCATTTTAAAAGCCCCCAGAAGCTGGGGGCTGAAAGCTCTACTTTTTGGCTTTAATTAGCGAGTTACACTGATCGTTGTGTTCTCAGCGCTTGGGGAAGCAACTGTTACACGACCATCTGCGTTCTTCACGATGGTGTAATCTGTCTCGTCTGCCCCTGTTTGACTTGGGTCTGTAGGCATAGAAACAAGGTACGTACCATTTGTTGTTAGAACAGCAAGGTCCAATAGACCAGTACATGTTCCTCCTGTCTGACAGATTTCTCCGACAGTAGTGGTAATAGGTGTTGGTAAGTTACCATTGTTGTCGATAGCGTACTGATACACAGCATTCAAAACGGTATTAACGTCGCTACGCCTCTGTGCGTCACGTGCATCAGCCAACTGCTTCGTTGGGTTGATGGCTACAATAACAATGGATGCCAAAATGGCGATGATACCAATGACGAGCAGAAGCTCGATGAGGGTGAATCCTTTTTTGTTCATAGAAAAAATTGGAAAAAATAGATTATGCGGAGTATATCACACTAAAAAGATTTCGAGGAAATCAAAGAAATCAAGGAAACCGACGATTCGGACCATCCTTGATTTCCTCGATTCCTGCCTGCCGGCAGGCAGGTCTTCAAATGTTATCGCGTAACACTAATTGTCGTGTTTTCGGCTATTGGTGCCGTAACAGTTACACGACCGTTCGCGTCCTGAATGATGTCATAACCAGTGTAAACGGTTGCACCTGTTGGTACACCGCTACCATCAACTGGTAGGTTGACAAGATAGGATCCGCTTAGCACATCGAGGTCGCAAGACTGCGTATCTAAAACAACAACATTGGCATGAGTGCCAGAGTCGAAGCCAGTACAGTTAGAGCCACCAGTACAGATACCACGACGTGTCGTATCAATACAGGTTGGTAAGTTACCATTGTTGTCGATAGCGTACTGATACACAGCATTCAAAACGGTATTAACGTCGCTACGCCTCTGTGCGTCACGTGCATCAGCCAACTGCTTAGTTGGATTGATAGCTACAATAACAATAGATGCCAATATGGCGATGATACCGATCACGAGCAGAAGCTCGATGAGGGTGAATCCAGAACGTTTCATGAAGATTTGGGGGATAAGTATTGCCCACATTGTAGTACACATTTTTTTACAAGAAGCATTGTGTGTTGACGAGAATTACAAACATGGCAAATTCATCGTTGCTGGCGTACACACCGTATCTATGCAGTAGTTCCATGTATAACTTCCGGCGCTACAACTAGGACTGTCACAACTACAAGGAGCTGCAGGCTGGTCATCTGGAAAGAGAGGGATCAATGCTTCAAATCTTCGTACGTAATTGAGTGGAATAGAGAGTGGAACCGTCCGAGAAACATCAAATTGAATAAGTATGCTCGCTTTATCTTCTGCACTGGATGTATTACGCACTGAAAAATATTGGACTGCACTAGCAATGTGGGGAAGAACCTCTATAATCGATTTCGCCTCTTAAATCAGCTTTCTAATGCCAAAACGAGCTCTCATTTCCGTTTCCGACAAGACTGGAGTTGCCGAATTTGCTAAGCGGCTTACCGCAGCAGGATACGAGATTATCTCTACAGGAGGCACTCTTAAGTTTATTTCTGATGCAGGACTCGATGTCATCGCAGTAGATGATGTGACAGGATTTCCGGAATGTTTTTCTGGTCGCGTCAAAACAATGCACCCAAAGATTATGGGAGGAGTGCTTATGAGAAGAGAGGATGCACAGGATGCAAAAGAGGCAAAGGAGAATGGTATCGAACCGATTGATCTTGTTGTTGTAAATTTATATCCATTCGAGGAGACTGTCGCCAAAGGAATCACGGGGGATGAGCTGATTGAACAGATTGATATTGGTGGTCCGACACTTTTACGGAGTGCGGCAAAAAACCACAAGCACGTTACTGTTGTCTGTGACGTTACCGATTATGAGCGTGTGATATCTGAAATTGAACAGAGCGGGGATACTTCCCCGCGGACTCGTGAGGAACTGGCTACGAAAGTATTTTTATGCACAGCTGCCTATGACAGCGCAATTACAACAGCCCTATCCGAAGGGAAAAACAATGGGTTGATCCTGACCAATGGCACCCCGCTTCGCTACGGAGAAAACCCACATCAAACAGGTACCTACTGTGACCTGTATGGAACCGAGCGCGCATGGAAAGTGATCCAAGAAGAGAAGCAAATGAGCTACCTTAATATTTTGGATGCAGATGGTGCATGGAATTTGGTGTGCGAATATGAAGAGCCAACTGCAGCGTGCATCAAGCATGCAAACCCATCTGGAGTTGCGAGTCACAATGATATTGCGCAAGCTTTCCAGCGATGTTACGACGCCGATCGCCTGAGTGCATTTGGTGTAATCGTCGCGCTTAATCGACCGTGCCCTGCAGAAGTGATTCAAAAAATTATTGATCAGAAGATATTTGCTGAAGTGATTATTGCCCCGAGTTACGAGCCAGAAGCACTGAAACTTCTGAAGAAAAGGCCGAAGTTACGGGCAATAGAAGTGGAAAGTGGAAAGTGGAAAGTGGATAAAGATATGACGTATCGATCGATGATGGGCGGTATCCTTATTCAGGATAAAGATACAAAAGTGCTCACAAAAGATGATCTAACTGTAGTGACAGATGCCGCGCCGACGGATGCACAGATCGAAGACCTCCTCTTTACGTGGGTCGTCGTGAAGCATGCCAAGAGTAATGCGATTGTGTTTGCAAAAGATAAAATCACAACAGGAATTGGATGTGGCCAAACAAGTCGCGTCGACAGTACGATCATTGCGGCACGCCGCGCAGGGGACCGCGCTAAAGGAAGTGTCATGGCATCCGATGCGTTCTTTCCATTTGCAGATAGCATTGAAACTGCTGCCGAAAATGGCATCACTGCGATCATTCAACCGGGTGGCTCTATTCGTGACGAAGAGGTGATCGCCAAAGCAAACGAACTAGGAATTGTGATGGTTACCACTGGAGTGCGAGCGTTTAGGCATTAATTCAGTCTTATATATGCAATAAATTGACATATACTGTTTTTGTGTTAAGTTATCTTCTTATGACTAACACTCCTCCGGAATCATCTGACTGGAAAAAGGCTATCGATACAGATAATCCTATTGAGGCAATTTTCAATATTGTTGGTGTAGCCAAAAGAAAAATTTCCCAGTCCCTTGGACTAAGTAGTCCTGAAGATAATCCTGACTCTAATGTGTTTCTTCCTGAAGGAGTTCGGTACGCCATTCGTTATGGCATTGAACTAAAGCAAAAAGAAATACTCGCTGTGATCAATAGTTCTCATTGGCAAGACGAAGCTCTGTACCTCCTCATGAAAATTCTAGACTCTGACCCAATACTTCAAGAGAAATTTTTAGAAGAAGTCCTCAATGCCTATCGGTCAAATCAAGATGTTTCAGTCCTGCAAGAAATATACAAACGGCACACTGCAATGCTTCCTAATGAGGCTTCTGTTATTGGCACAAAGCTATCTCAAGTATCACGCTCTGGAGCATATGGATGGAAAAATAGGGCAAACGCACTTGCTCAGTCAATGCAAGAAGATAATGCTACTCCGTGTCTCATAGCCTATTCAACATTTACAATGCTTCGGTCTTTCATCGAAACGGCGAAAGATGGTGACAAGATTCTTATCACTATTAAACATAGACTAGAAGACGATAAAGACCATGCGCTGTACGTAATTACATGCCTAGAAGACTCTTGCACACTAGAAGAATGGACTCACCATGATAAGCACCAAGACATCCCTGAAATTCACCTTTGTGATGACACTGTTTCTACAGGTCAAACCTTGGCAACCATTCGACACTGTCTTAATGAAAAGTATGGTGACTTTTTTCCAGAAATTAAGGAAAAAGATTATTACCTAGATCAAGGAATAGCTTGGACTTCAAAATAAATTATACATCCCTCCGCCCTGCTAATGCCTCTCGCAATGTAACTTGATCGGCGAATTCGATATCAGCCCCCATAGGAAGACCGTGAGCAAGACGGGTGATTTTTGCTACTGCACCACCAAGTTTTTGTTGGATGTAACTGGCGGTTGCCTCTCCTTCGACATCTGGATTTGTCGCTACGATAATTTCTGAGACCGTACCATCGGTACAACGATCTACGAGCTCTTTCATCTTGAGCTGCTCTGGACCCATACCATCAATAGGGGAGAGTACTCCGTGCAACACATGGTACACACCTTTGAAAAATGTCTTTTCAAATGCGACAACGTCGAGAGGATTTTCGACAACGAGAACCGTGCTTTGGTCGCGACTACTGTCTGCGCACAAACTACACTGCAGTTGCAGCGTAACCATCTGACAATCTTTGCAGTACTTGAGTTCGTTTTTGAGTGTCATTAGAGAACCACCAAGACCTTCTGGAGATGCCTTACTACTGCGCAAAAGATGAAATGTTAAGCGCTCCGCAGACTTTGGTCCGATCCCCGGAAGCTTAGAGAACTCCTCGATCGTCTTTTGAATTTGTGGTGGTAATAGTGACATGGGAGATGATCATAGCAAGAGATGATTAGTCGAGGTAGTGCTAAATATCTCTTCCCTCTTTTAACCTTCTTCCAATGTCCTGTTCTTTCTTGCTCTGTCTCTTGTCGTATCGCTTCTTACCTTTTCCTAGTCCCAAAGTAATTTTGATAAAGTTCCCTGCTTTTACATCCAGAGGGACAAGAGAAACCCCTTTTTCTGCGAGCGAAGTTGTGAGCTTATCAAGCTGTTTCTTTTTAAGAAGAAGAAGCCGATCACATCCTGGTTCGTACCCTTCGACATTGGAAGCGAAGTTATACTTGGCGATCTTCATTCCTTTGATCATCGGTTTTCCAGAGAGGAGAGAGACGTAGGATCCGGCCAAATTTACGTTACCCATACGGCAAGATTTGACCTCTTGTCCCGTAAGCTTAATTCCAGCTTCTAGGGTGTCTACGATGTCATAATCGTATCGAACCCGCCTATTTTGAGCGACAGTCTTCATATCTCGCTAATTATATGCTCAAACAGCTGATTTAGACAGAAATTAGGCCTTTATGACCACTTGACAAATACCAAATATGAAGTACACTTCTTGTCGTTGTAACGAAAGCCTCTCTCCGGAGTGGGCACGGCACCTGCCGATAACGTGCAATACATTTCCGGGCTTTCACCCAATATTAATGGGCGAGAGCCCGATTTTTAAAATTGAATATAGAGATCGATCAGAAGGTCAATCCGTGTTTGTAGTGCAATAGCAGCAATGGTTCCTAGAACTATAAATGGAGCAAAGGGAACGTACTGACCACGCTGTACCTTGTGGGTTATCAGAAGTGCCCCTGCGATAATTCCTCCGATGATATAGATCAAAAGAAGGCACGCAACCATACGCTCTCCGCTACCCATTAGAGCTCCGATGCCTGCTCCAAGAATAATATCTCCACTCCCCACCCATTTACCACGACTTAATACCCATTGCACACCAAAGAACCCTGCTCCAATAATTATACCAGTAGTTTGGAGCTGGCCTATAAGAAGACTGTATGCAATAGCAAGAACGAGTAGAGGAAGATTGAGTAGGTCTGATATCGTGTGTGTTTTATAATCAATGAATGCAATAAGAAGAAGGAGCCACAAGCACAGCGCAAGAAGGAGTGCTGCAACAAATGACCCAACGAGTGTCCATGCCATAATAAATAGGAGCCCCGATGCTAGTTCGATTGTTGGATAGATCCAACCAATTTGTATTTTGCATCCAGTGCACCGACCACGCAGAATAAAATAACTCAGTAAGGGGATCAGCTCTAATGGTGTGAGAGTTTTTTTGCACTCTGGGCATCCGGATCTCCCACAAATACTCTCGCCACACGGTACTCGTGTAATCAGTACGGAGCCAAAGCTACCGAAGATAAGGCCTAATACAAAAAAGAGAATAGACATGTCAGTACTGTACCACGACTTCCTATTTACGCTTCTTCTTGCGTGCTCCCCATGCTCCACCTGCAGCACCTACTGCAACGAAGCCGATACCAAATCCAGTATCTGGAAGTGCATCTGCATTAGAGTGTTCTACTTCGTGACCACTTTCTTCTTCGCGGATATCACCCCAAAGATCTTCCCATGTATCTTCTGATTCCATGTTTTGTGTCGCCATCTGTTCTTCCATCATATTTACCTCAAAGCCTTGATCAGCAACATCCTTCTCCCATTCATCAATTTTCTCTGCAACAGCATGTGATACCCCTCCTGGTACTCTGTCTTCTGCAATAGCCTCATCATAGAGTGGACTCTCTGCATCATGACCTGGCCACGCGATATCTAGTGCGTGGTTGTCGACTGTCTCTAGAAGAGATGGATCATTCTGCTCGTTGTCTTGCAACATACCTGCAGCACGAAGACCACGACTAAGAATACGCTTTCGGTTTCCTTGGTCCATTGTCTTATCTGCAATGTGTGATGCACCTAAATCGAAGAGCCTTCCACCCTCAGCAACAGGGAGTGTAAGGTACGCTGTCACTTGTGGCTTTGCATACTCATATGCGTAATACACTGCAAGTGCTAAACCTCCGCCAATAACTGCGCCAAGGATCTGCTTCCACAACGGTGGACGGCCATCACCTTCTGGTGCTTGTGTTTCTGCGGTAGGGAGGTTTGTTTCTTTCATAGGTTTTTTCTGAAGTAATTATAGTAGTATAGCAGAAATAGGGTTTTTTACCAAGGTAGGATACAAAGAAGGGCTTTGACTAGCCGTTTTCTCTTCTGATGCTACTTTTAAACTCTTCTGGATTATGCGGCTTTGCCCGCTCTACTGGACACGGAAGATCTGCTTCCTCAATTCCAGGCGGGAGACGCTGATCGTAGCCCATTACAATAAGGTCTGGATTGATACTACGCACTGGTTTGAGATAATCCTCACTGTCCCCTAAAAGAATAGTCGCATCGGGGAACGCTTTTTCTAGTGCTGTTACTCGATCTTCTTCGGATTGATCTGGTGCATTACCCTTTATTTCCTCAACATGCTTGTCGCGTGCGACTACAATATAAAGATCTCCCTTAACACCTGCCTCGGTCAAATATGCCAGATGTCCTGGATGGAGATGGTCGAAGGTTCCAAATGTAAGGACTTTCATAGATCTATCGAAGATCTATTACATGAATACGCTTATCATCAATCAGATACATCTTTGTCTCTTCTTCATCGACGAAGATATCTTTAAGGTCTCCGATCTGATCTCCTTCAAGTATGTATTGCCGTACGTACGCACCTTCTCCACCAGCTCCTCCACCCGGAGTTGCGACTACGACACGTCCTGCTTTTGGATCTAAGAAGTAGAGATGTCCATCGAATACCTTGTAGATCTTTGTGGCATTAGTAAGAGCTTCTTCTGGAAGGTGACGAATAGTAAATGGCTTTACCTCACCTCGTAGCAGCTTCATCACTTCACCTCCTTCTTTGAGGAGATATACATTTCCATCAATGGCCATATCAAGTGCACCTTCGAGATCTCCGTTTACATTGTATTCGGCAGGTGATGTGTAACGGTTTGCAAGGCGTTCATATTTATAGATTTGATTGTTCTCTGGAGAAAGAACATAGAGGAAACGCAAGTATGTTTCGATGTCTGTTCCTTTGATCCAGCCTGCTGGATCTTCTGTCTTCATAGAAGTCGGCTGACCGTTTACGAGTTCGATCACGCTGTTGTCTGTGGTTTGGAATACTATGGTTTGGTACCGAGGGAAGTCATCAGCATCCAAAATAAGTTCGTCCTCGATAAGACGATCTGGATCTTCGACAGTATTTAAGAGGACACGGTAGAGATCTTGTCTGTCATAAGCGATAAACTCACCATCTGGAAGTCCGATAAATCCGATGGCATCGACGTCTTTCTTCTTGGTGGCAAGGCTTACAACGACACGAGGAGATAGTCGGACAATGTTATTGATCTCTTCTCGCTTTGTGCGAATCCGCTCGAGAAGATCGAGTGCTTCTGCACGGAAGAGGTTGCTCTCGTTATCCATTACTTGTTTGGATCGCTGTTCTGCCTGTTCCAAAATCGCATTGGCGCTATCCATTTCTCCGGAGAGTCTGCGATTTTCTGCCGTGCGAATTAGTTGGCCTACTTCTTCTAGACGCTCTTCGAGCTCTGCGCGAGACTGACGACTTTGGCTTCCTGTAGACAAGTTTGCAAATGCCCAAACTACAAGGAATGCAGCGACTGTTCCTGCAAGAAGAAGCAGATGTGCTCTGCGTTTTCGTTGAGGATCACGAAGATCAGAAACAAAATCTGTTGTCATTTCCTGAATACGTCCTGGGATTCCTGCTGGAACGTAATCACTTACACGTGCTGTAACATCTGCTGCAGAAGAAAGTACTGCGGAAAATTTTCCTCCTCCACCTTTACGACGGCGGCGACGAGATGCAGACTTCACTGGCTTGCCAGAAGATGCCTTGCCTCGACCAGACACATGGAAGAGCCCAATAGCTGCCTGTTCTTTTTCTGATTCAAGTTCTGTGACGAGCTCATCGAGAATATGTTCTCCTCGCTGAGAAAGCTGTGCAAGTTGTGCTGGGGTTACTGTTCTTAGAAGTCGCTGTGTAGAGAGAATTATTACATCACGCTGCTCTAGTGCTCCACTTGCAATGTGTACGAATGCAGGTGTGGGTTTGCCTCGTGTGTATTCTGTAATTTGGCTGGCTCCACTTCCTCGTACAACATAGGCTTCTGCGCGACCTGCATGAGATACATGTAGCACACCGGTCTTGTCGATAATTCCTAAAATTGCATGCACTTCTTCCATCGACTGAGAAAAAGTAATGCCTTTAAAGAGTCCATTTAGTTCTTTGAGGCTTCCGTCGAGACGCTGTGCCGCGTCACCTTCTGTTTCTAAAAGTGCATGTTTGATGACTGTTTTACACTCTTTTTCGAGCGTCTTTGCATCAGCTGGAGATCCTTCTACTTGTATAAGCAAAGCCACATCCTCACCACTGCTACTCATAAAACTATTCGCAATAAGCGTGGTACCACGCTTTGGTCTGGTATGCCCTGTTTGCACTGTTATCTCCATACAGTGCTACAGGCTACCGAAAGAAGAGGAAAACGGAAAGTGGAAAACGGAAAGTTGGAGAGGTTTGAAAAGTTTGAAAAGTTTGTAATTTTTATGAAGGTTCCTAACCTTCCTAACCTTCCCACCCCTCCAAACCACATTGTTGCAGTGTAAAAAACAAAAAAACCAAACAAAAAAACGTTTACCTGAAGCCAAAAACTCGATGCCATTGCAAGGCACTGCTTGCAATACTACCTTGGGTGGACTATGATAGGGTCATATTAATTCATACACAATTCATAACAAATGAAGACAGTAGGAGAATGGCTCGGTTCCAATAAAGGAGATGAGCGGAAGAAACTAGCCCCGAAGGGCAACAATAATCAGGGTGGACAGAAATCAACGCCACACAGCGGACAGAAAAAGCCGCATCAGGGGAATAAGCCCCCCTTTCGAAGTAGCAATACTGCTCACTCGAACCAAAGGCCTAACAACCCCCGTCCGGCTCAAAAGCCGAATACTCGTCCGGCCCAAAAGCCAAGTACGCATCCGGCCCAAAAGCCGGGTAACTTTAGTGGAGCAAACGGAAAGCTTCGCGTCTATCCTCTTGGAGGATTTGAGCAAGTTGGTCGTAACTGCTTTGTGATAGAAGTAGATCAGGACATTTATATTATTGACCTGGGGTTACAGTTTCCAGACGAGGATATGCTCGGTATCGATTACTTGATACCGGATCTTTCTTCTCTTAAAGGAAAAGAAAACCGCATCAAAGCCGTGCTATTTACCCATGGTCACCTCGACCACATCGGTGCTGTACAGCACACAATGGCAGGGCTGCACTTTCCACCATGCTACGGAACAAAACTTACGATGGCATTTGTCCGCAAGCGCTTGGATGAAGAAAAACTCACAAGCAAATGCAGACTCCACAATGTGGAATACGGCGTAAAGACTCGCCTCGGTAAAGTGGAAGTGGAGTTTCTTAAAGTAACGCACTCTATTCCAGACTCCGCAGCAATTGCACTACACACTCCGTATGGAACATTAGTGCATACTGGAGACTTTAAATTTGATCTTACTCCGGTTAACGAAGAGCCTGCAGACTTTCAACGTCTTGCAAAGCTTGGAGAAGAAGGAGTGCTCGCAATTATTGCGGACTCGACGAATGCAGCGAAACCTGGACACAGTAAAAGTGAATCCGATATTTCGGAGACACTCCACAAACTGATTCGCGATGCAGAAGGACGCGTGATTGTTTCGACATTCAGTTCTCTGCTCAATCGTATTCAGCAAGTGGTAGAGCACGCCAAAAAATATAACCGCAAAGTATTCGTGTCTGGTCGATCTATGATAACGAACATCGAGATTGCGCAGAACCTTGGATACATCAAAGCGCCTCGCGGAACGATCCGCAAAGTAGGCCCTGGCATGGATAAACTCCCTGACAACGAAGTAATCATTTTGACTACTGGAAGCCAAGGAGAAGAGATGGCAGGACTCGCTCGTATCGGCCTTGGTACACACCGACAGATTGGTGTGAAGAAAGGCGACACGATTATTCTTAGCTCGAATCCGATCATTGGAAACGAACGCGCAGTTGCAAAGGTAATCAATAATCTCAGCACGCAAGGTGCAATCGTAAAGACAAATGCAGAACTTGCACTCCACGTTACTGGACACGGAAACGCGGAAGACATTTTACTGATGCATCGCCTCGTAAAACCGCGTCACATTATCCCCGAACATGGTGAGCCTTCTATGCGAAACGCTCATGCAGATCTTGCACGCAAGATCGGGTACGCGGATAACCAGATTCACCTCCTGAGTAATGGAGAAATCTTGGAATTTGATGCGAACGGTGGCGCACGCAGAAGCAAGAGTAAGATCGAAGTTCAGGATATTATTATCGATGGTAAAGGCGGAGCTGCTGGCGAAGGCCAGCGTGTTATCCGCGACCGTCAGATTATGAGTAAAGGTGGAAGTGTTGTCGTAGTCCTCAAGGTCTACAAAGACAGCAAGCGCCTTGTCGGTGACCCCGATATACTAACGCGTGGACTGATCTATGGATCCGAAGAAGAGGTGATTACCAAAGAAGTCGTGGAACGTGCCAAGAAGGCATACCTCGAAGCACTGGATAAAGGGAATAACGACCGGAAAGAATTAAAGAGAAGTGTGAACAGCGCTCTCTACAGATACTTTGACCGCAAGTTAAACCGTGAACCAATGGTGATTCCGATCATCGTAGAAGTGTAGCCAACTAGCTCATCGTATTTACACCTAAGTTTCGTACATCATCTAGGCTCAATCCATACTGATTGGGCTCTAATTGTTGCATTAAGTGCATATTGCTTCCTGCTGATGGCGATACACCACCTTTCTCTTCGCGTTTTTTTTGGTGTTCTGCACAAAAATTTGCAAATGGAAGTGCTTTGAGACGAGTAATAGGAATGTGAGCCTTCCCTCTTTTTTCTGCATTACAATCTTCGCAAATACCATACACTCCATTTCTAAACCTATTGATTGCTTGGTTTATCTCAAGCAATAGTGCATCTCTAGATTCTTGATTTCTTCCAACCATTTCAGCAGAAACTTCATATTGGGCATCATCCACAACGTCTCCTGCCTCCCTTTCTCCTATATCAGCAAACGATACTGTTCCACTTGATCCAAACAGTTCTTTCTGCATTTCTTTAAGCTGTCCTCCAAGCCGTTCAAGTTGATCTTTTCTTGCCATCAGTGCGAGCATTCTACGAATTTTGTCTGAAATGTCAATCAAAGTTGCCTTTGATAAAGATACTCTCCACAAGAGAGGGTAATTCTGGTATAATTTAGCCTATGAACGCTATTTTTCAACGCTTCCAAGTAATGCTCTCGAAGTCTGTAGTCTCTGCATCTGAAAGGGTGTGGGATCTTCTTCCAGAGCTTTTATTCGCTATTGTCGTCATCTTTGTCGGATGGGTGGCAGCCGTACTTGTCCATCACGTAGTGTTATGGGTACTCGGATTTTTCGCCGTCGATAAACTGGCTGCAAAAACTCCACTGCAAAGCATGTTAAAAAGTATCGGCATCCATAAAAGTATTAGTGAAATCCTCGGGTGGCTGGTATTTTGGATGATGATCTTGCTTACCCTGATCGTTGCGTCGGACACATTGCACTTGCAACAAGTGAGTGAAGGGCTTGCAGTTATTACCAATTACATTCCACAGGTTATAGCGGCACTTCTTATGATCATCTTTGGAATGCTTCTCGCGAAGTTTTTGCAGATGCTTACATTGCAAACGCTGAACAAAATGGATATCACGTACAAGAAGTTTGTTGGTAAAACCGTGCAGCTCGTTGTGCTGATCTTCGTGTTTGTTGCTGCAATTGATCAACTTGGATTTAATCTGCACTACATCTTAAATGGTGTTGTCACGATTGTTTCTGTAGGACTTCTGATGTTAGGTCTTGGTGCTGCATTTGGCGCACGAACTGTTATTGATAATGCGACTGCCTGTCAGCAATTAAAGAGGCAGCTTAGTATTGGAGATACAATTGCTCTTAATGGAACATCAGGAACCATCAAAGAATTTACGATGACCAATGTTGTCCTTGATACCAGTGACGGTGTTCAAGTACTTCCTGCATCACACTTACTTACACACACATACAGTAAACGTTAATGGCTAACTATTCGCCAAGACCAATTCTCGTCTCCATTCCTCACGCTAGTTCCGCAGTTCCCGAAGAGGTAGCAGACAAAATCGCACTCACTGCCGAAGAGCTTTTGGGATATACAGATCTGTATACTGACGAAATTTTTGATATTGAGAACGTCTACAAAGTGCAGAGTAATTTCTCTCGTGTGATTGTGGACCCCAACCGTGCACCAGATGATATATCGAAAGAGTATGAACTCGCAGCAGAAGGAGTAACCGTGCACACCACATGGGACGAAAAAAGTGTGTACAAAGTAGAGCCAGATCAAGACGTTGTAGACTTGCTGATTAAGAACTACCACGACCCGTATCACGAAGCGCTCGAACAACACATTCCAAAAGTACAGTTCCTTATCGACTGTCACTCGTTTTTGCCTTTTGGGCCAAAGCTAAAAAAAGATAGTGGAAAAGAACGCCCCGATATTAACTTGGGAAACATGAACTTTTCTTCGTGTACCCGTGAACACACTGTGTTCTTCCGTGACTTCTTTGAAGGCAGGGGATACAAAGTTGCAATCAACTTTCCGTATACAGGAAAGTATATTCTCGGACACCACTGCCACCGTCGTCGTATTCCACCATTCTTGGTCCCAGGGATTCAGATTGAGTTGAACCAAGGATTATACGTGATGAAAGACGACAGTAAGATCCCCGAAAAGATTGTGGAATTTAAAACACTCTTCGAAGATCTTGTTGATGCATTTATGGTGAGATTTTACCCAGGTGAATGTCCGGAAGGAGGAATTTAGACTGTGCGTATTACCTTTCCCTTTACCTGCATTCCTTCAAAAGGAGTCCATTCACATTTGCTGTGTAAGTCTTTTGCATGAATCTCGTACTGTGCCTCTGGGTCCACAATCACTAAGCTCTCTGACGACCCTTCGACAATACCCTGTTTTCCAAGGCCGAAGATGGTATTGGGGGTTTCGAACATCACCTTGTGAATCAGGGTTGGTTCTAGGCGTGTAAGTAAAATTGGCAGTGCGGTTTCTACTCCGGGTACTCCGCTCGGTGCATCCAGAGGTGCACCCTCTTTCTTTTCTGCAAGCGTATGTGGTGCATGGTCTGTTGCAACACAGTCTATTGTACCGTCTTCTAGGCCTGCCCAGAGCGCTTCGCTGTCTTCGGGTAACCGTAAGGGTGGGTTCATCTTACCCAGCGTTCCTAGACGATCGTAGTCAAGAGAGGTAAGCATGAGGTGATGCGGTGCAACTTCACAGGTAATAGAGAGTCCTTCTTTTTTTGCATTTACGACTATTTCTAGCCCACGTTTTGTAGATAGATGCGCAACGTGTAATGCTGCATTATGCTCTTTTGCTAAAGCAACTGCTTTCTCTATCGCCTTTGCCTCCGACCGCATAGGGCGAATAATGGAATGTGCAGAAACTTCCACTGAAACATTGGTAGCCTTTGCTTGCCTATTTATCTCTGGGTCTTCGCAGTGTGCAATGATGGGAATCTTTAGCTCTCCACATACTGCAAATACATCTCCTATCAGTTCCTCTTCTATCTTTTGATCTCCTGTTGAATGGTCGAGATAGAGTTTTACGCCACAGCATCGCGCCTTAGCGTTCTTAAATTCCTCAAGATCTGACGTCCATAATTCTCTAAGTGTTACCAAATGCATTCCACTCGTTACCCCAAAGAAAAACCGCATATCAAAATGTTCTATATCTTGCGAACGCATAATTTTTTCTTGTAATGCATTAACTGTTACCGTTGGTGGATCGGTATTAGGCATCTCGCACACACATGTCACACCTCCAGCAATTGCTGATGCTGCTTCGGACTTCATCGTAGCCTTGTGCTCAAAGCCTGGTTCTCGAAAATGCACATGACAGTCGATAAGCCCTGGAAAAATTATGTGACCCGTTGCATCAATGGTTTCATCAGGTGTCTGATTCACTTCGCCTATTGCAGTAATGACTCCATCTACTTTTAACACATCAGCGATTGCTGCTCCGCTAGCTGTAATTACCGTACCGCCTTTGACGAGGATGGCGCTCATTCTTTTCCGAGTAGCATTGCAAGTAGTGCCATGCGCACAACGACACCGTTTCGTACTTGTCTAAAATAGGCGGCGTTGGGTAGTGCATCGACATCGGTATCAATCTCTCCGGTACGTGGTAGTGGGTGCATTACGGTAATATCTCGGTCGCGTACATGATCTGCTTTAAGAATGTACTTCAGTTTAAGTCGTTCGTACTCCGCTGCATCTTCAAAGCGTTCTTTTTGAACCCTTGTCATGTAGATCACATCACTATCCAAACCTTCTTCGATCGCTTCTACCTCTGTGTACTGCACGCCCTTTTCTGCAAAGAAGCTGGTTACTTTCTCGGGCATTTTAAGCTCTGGTGGTGAGACGAGTGTAAAGCTGACATCCTTGTAAAGTCCTAGCAAGAAGCTGAGACTATGCACTGTACGTCCATATTTAAGATCTCCCACCATTGTGATCTTGATACCGTCTAACGTGCCACGCTCTTTATAGATCGTATACATGTCGAGAATCGCTTGTGTAGGGTGTTGCCCTGGGCCATCACCTGCATTGATAAATGGCACAGAAGAAACTACTGCTGCCCTATCTGCAGAACCTTGCTCTGGGTGCCTCATTACGATCGCATCTGAATATTGTGAGACCACCATAATCGTATCTTCGATGGTTTCTCCTTTGTACATCGAACTAAACTGGAGCCCATCAGCAGTAATCACGCTTGCGCCAAGGTGCTTCATGGCTGCGTCAAAACTCAGCCTTGTTCTTGTACTTGGTTCGTAGAAGAGATTCGCGAAGACCTTTCCTTTAAAAAGATCATTGCCCCCAGTGTTGTATACCTTCTCCATATCTTCCGTTACCTTCAAAATGGCATCCATATCTTCTCGTGTGAGTTGTTTTGTTGACGTTAGATGCTTAAAGGAGAGTGGCATTCCAAGAAAAGTGTAGAGTGTAGAGTGGAAAGTGGAAAGAGAAATATCGCAAATTTGCCTCTATTATCCACCGTATTCCGTTTTTCCCAAAGGGACTGACTTCGGTAGCCTCTTTCCGTTTTCCTCTTTACACTTCTTTCGTGCCCTCTAAGCAAATCGCCACCTCTACGCTCTGGCAAATGGCCAGCCAAATCACCATGGCTGCGTTGTCTATTTTGACAGTAAAATTTGTAGCGATAGGACTGACGAAAGAGCTCGCTGGAAACTACAATTCTGCCTACGGATTTTTGCAGCTTTTCGGCATACTCGCCGACTTCGGCTTGTACGCAGTGAGTGTACGAGAGGTAAGTAAAGCAGTGGACAAATCCAAAGTACTTGGCGCACTTATCGTACTGCGAACAATGATCTTAGTCGTGTCACTTAGCGCTGCGCTACTCTTTGTTTGGGTGATGCCACAGTGGAGAGGGACACCACTTCCGGTGAGCGTACTTATCGCATCACTTGTGCCGTTCTTTACTCTACTTGCAGGAATCATTCGGACGATATTCCAAGTGAACTACAAGTTGCACTTCGTGTTTTTGGCAGAGGTTACACAACGCATCATTACCACAGCCCTTATTGGATCGTTTATTGTGCTTGGCGTGCGACAAAGCGCAGACCTGCAACACTTACATATGATGCTATTTTTTGGGGGAGTTGGTGCATTTGTTTTGTTTGTCATCTCCCTGTTTTATGGAAACAGACTGATGAAAGTTCGGCCATCTTTTGATATCGCAATTATCAAAGATTTGGCCAAGAAAGCAGCACCGTTTGGCATCGCTTACTTGTGTCTCGCATTCTATCGACAGTTTGATATCACGATGATCGCACTGTTGCGCCCAGACTTCGAACTCCAAAATGCCTACTACGGATTCGTAGTACGTATGGCAGACATGGGGTTTATCCTTCCGACATTTTTACTCAACTCCACACTGCCTATTCTTAGTGAGCGTGACAACAATGGGGAAGACACCAAAGCACTCCTCGGAAAAACATTTACGGTCGTTATGTTTATTGGCGTCACGGCATTTCTCTTCGCAGCACTCTGGAGTAGGCCACTGATTCAATTACTTACCTCAGAGCAATATCTAAGTACTGCAACTCATGCAGGAAGTGATACAGCACTGCGGCTTGTTTCCATTCCACTCCTATTAAATGGAGTGATCCTCTATGCGTTCTACGTATTGCTTAACCGCCATGTATGGAAACGGCTTACCTTAACATTGTTTGGTGCTGCACTGCTCTCTCTTAGCCTAAACTATATGGTGATTCCGAATCTTGGATTTGTTGGTGCTGCATACACATCTATTGTTGTTCATGTGATGCTTGCGATTGTCCTACTACCTCAAGCCCTTAAAGAAATGCCTATGCAGTTGGATCGCACTCTAGTGAAGCAATGGGGGATATACGCGTTAGGATTAGGGTTAGGATTAGGGTTATTTAGGCCGATTTTGGTGAATGAGCTTAGTACAGTGATAGGATTGATCGCTATGACTGTTTTGATGGGAACACTGGCGTGGACATTGAAGTTGCATAAATCATTATTTTAGTTTATCGATATAGTTGAGCGATTGGCTGATTTGGCTAAATCTGTTACAATATATCGATTACATGAAAACAAAACTAAAAATCGTCTGCACACTGATGTGTCTAGCCTTCTCGGCTCAGACATTTGCACAAAGTGCTCCTACCGCTGTAACTGGCGTTGGAGCTAGTGCAAAGCAAGGTGAAGTCTCTGTAGATTGGGACGCTGTTACAAGTGACCCTATCGACTACTACCGTGTGTACTACAGTGGAGAGTCTATTTTGGATAATGGCGGACTCTACGATGATTTCGAGGTATCAGACGGTAATGAGACTTCACTCTCTTTCTTGTCACCAAGTGGCATGAGCACGTTGTACATCGCGGTTATTGCAGTTGCAAAGAGTGGACTAGAAAGTGAATTTTTTACTGATGAAGCCATTCTTGATCTTAGTGAACAACCATTGCCACCAACAGGCGTGTTTAAAGACAACGATGAAGACAAAGCCCCAGAAGAGCAAAAGCCTGTAGATACCCCTCCTGCTACAGCAGGTGGTACTACTGCGAGACTCTTAAAGGGAAGTGTGACTGCAGTAGATACTATTGTTATCGAATTCTCTGCATCAATGACTGTAGATGCCGATCGTGCACCAGAAGGACTAAAGATAAAGGGGCCTGACAACGGCTCACTACAAATTAAAAACATCATAATAGAAGCGAAGTCGATTACGATTACAACCGAGACACAAGAGCGTGGCACGGTATACAACGTCCAGTTTAGTGAGCCTTTCGAGGGTCGTTCTGGTCAGCTACTTGATGTAAACGACCGCAGTGTTCTTGTTACAGGACATGCAGACGGTAAAGATCCGTTGCCACCTGCGCCTCCACTAAGAGTGGTGAATCCTCTGTCTCCACCAGATCTCGAAAATATTACGATTGTTCCCGAGCTTCAGGCTAATGGCGCATATACTGTGACATTACAATGGACTATCGATAATACGCCTGGTGACCTGTATGGAATCGTTGCATACCAGACACGAGACGGTCAGACCTTTGGTCAGCCAAATCTTCTACCAATTGATATTGGTGGAGTACAGCTTCCTAATGTTACACCTGGCTTCTTTGGAATTTATCTGCAGACCGTTAATTCCTATGGATATGTTTCTACTGGTGTATTCCAATACGTAACACTTCCTGTATACATTCCAGGATATGGTTTTTATGGAGATCTTACCTTCGGCAGCATGAATAGTGGTGACGACGTAGAGTTTGATTCAGTAGAAGCAGTACCAGAAAACATAGCAACACTGGATGCTATTACTGATGACACACCAACCGAAACTCTCGAAGGTGTCGATCATTCTGCAGCATTCGATGAGTCCACACTACAAATCAACTGGAGACTGATTACACTTGTTGCCAGTGCTGTTGCCGTATTGATTGTCTTGATTGTTGGTTACATTGCACTCACATCGAAGAAGAATGGTTCTACTGAATAGTAGAACTGATTACATGGTTTGCTGATGCGAAGAAAAGGTTATTGATTTTTGGTGATTGGTTGTCGGTGATTGGTTGTCGGTTGTCAGACAACTACAGTAATGGACTATGTCGAAAACTTTTTTCGTATCATTGGGATTGATCGTGATTTCTCTACTACTGATTCGGGAAATAGCATTGCTACCTGATGGTAGGTTGCATCTATACATTTTAGATGTTGGCCAAGGAGATGCGACACTTCTTGTCACTCCTTCGGGGAAACAAATTTTGATTGATGGTGGACCTGATCTCTCTGCACTCACACAACTTGATGGCCTCTTTCCTTTTTTTGATCGCACTATAGAACTGCTTGTCATTACCCATCCAGATGCAGACCACATCACCGCGCTACCAGAAGTATTATCGCGATATACCGTAGAGAAGATTTTGATGACAGGTGCCTCGCACTCTTCGGGTGCATACGATGCTTTGCGGTCGATCATCCAGCAGCAATCTATTCCTGTTATGTTTCCACATCCTTCTGCTGATATTGTAATGGGTGATGGAGTAGTGCTTGATGTGATCTGGCCTCATATTGCAGAGACGTCACGGCGTGACGTCTCTTCGTTATCATCCAATAATCAATCGATCGTATTACGTGCACTGTATAACGATCATTCAATGTTGCTAACAGGGGATATCGAACGCAAAGCAGAAAAATTGATTCTGGCTTCTGGTGCTGATATTCGGTCGGATGTTTTACGTGTGCCACACCATGGTAGTCGCACGTCATCTTCGACAGGGTTTCTCCTCGCCGTTAATCCGGAGATAGGATTGATATCTGCAGGGCGTGATAATCGCTTTGGTCATCCGCACAAAGAAGTAACGGATCGGTATAAACGTTTGGCTATAGATATTATTGCTACATCGAAGCAAGGTACGGTTTCTCTTGTTTTTGATTGAAGGTTGGAAATGCTTGGTGGGTTTGTACGTTCCAAGCCTCTCCAACCTTTTAAACTTACCGTAACTGTCCAATCCAACGTGGCCAACCATCAGCATCCCTATCGCTAAAGCGATATGGAGCAGCTTCTACGGCTGGAGTAGCAGGAATAGCTCCCATAAGGAGAGCAGAGACAACGATGGCAAATACGACGTTTTTCATACATAAGTGAGTAATTAGTGGTTGAATGTACAATTTTCTTAGTATATGAACAGTTGACATATTCGAAATATAATGCAAAATATACTGTAGAATACCCCAACAGATGAACACCTTCCTCCTCCTTGCCGGCCGCAGCACACGTTTTTGGCCACTGGCTGAAAAGACGTTGTTCCCTGTGTGCGGAAAGACACTACTTGAGCATCAGGTTGATCGTCTACGAAAGGCAGGCTGTGACCATATTATTCTGGTAGGTGGTACACATAACTTACAAGAGGCACAAAGCCTCTTCCCAGATCTACCAATGGTAGAACAAAAAGACTTACAGCTTGGAATGCGTGGCGCGGTACTCAGTATTTTGCAATCGTATGGATCAGATCCTTTGATGATTGTAAGTGGAAACGATGTTATCGAACCACGTGCTTATAAAGAGCTGATGGATTCAGAAGGTGATGGTGCTTTGCTTGCCTATAAGGTTGATCAATATTTCCCTGGTGGATACTTGTCCGTTGATAACGACCGCATCACCGGAATTGTTGAAAAGCCAGGCGAAGGAAACGAGCCTTCTGACTTGGTAAATATTGTTGCGCATGTCCATCGCAATCCAAAAGCCTTACTAGAAGCACTAGGCGACGTCGACACTTCTACTGATGATGGATACGAACAAGCACTCGCAAAACTCTTTACCTCCCACACCTACAATGCAGTTTCTTATAGTGGAACATGGCAGGCAGTAAAGTACCCGTGGCACCTTATTGATTTGTGTGACGTGTTACTTGGAGAAATTACAGAACAACAAATCGATGCCTCTGCCGAAATACACCCAAGCGCAGAGATAGTCGGCAATGTGATTATCGAAGCAGGTGCAAAGGTAATGCATAACGCAGTAGTGCGCGGGCCTGCGTACATCGGAAAGAATGCTGTCGTAGCAAATAATGCATTAGTACGTAACTCTTCTATTGGTGAAGACTGCGTGGTTGGCTACAACACTGAGATAAAGGCATCTGTATTGCAAGCCCATGTATGGACACACATGAACTACATTGGCGAAAGTGTAATCGGAAGTAATGTAAGCTTTGGTGCTGGCACTGTTACTGGAAACCTTCGACTTGATGAGGAAGAAGTTACCTCTGTAGTAAAGAACGAGAAAATTGGAACAGGACGCACGAAGTTTGGATGTGTTATTGGAAACGATGTGCGTATTGGTACGCATGTCAGCACCAACCCCGGTGTAAAAATTGGCGCTGGATCATTTATCAGTAGTAAGACTTTGGTGAGTGAAGACATCGCGGATGATAAATTTGTAGTGATGAAAAATGGTGTCTTAGATGTCCGAGAAAATCGCACAAAGTCTTCCACACCCGAGGATCGCGAAATGTTCCGGAAGAAATTGTAGATACGTCACGGCGTAACGTATCTACAGCTAAATAATCCATTTCTATCTTCTTTTTGCATAAAATAGTTATCCACATTGGAATGTGGATATTGTGGATATCCCTTTATCCACACCCCATGATAACTTTTCCACATACGTATTATGATTTTGGCTATGGGTAGGGCTTTACTAGTGTTTTACCATGCTTCCATATACCCACCCCTAGTTCTCCACGAGTTTTCCACATACAGTCCACAATAGTTTCCACAGGGTGAAAGGCTACTTAAAGCCATCTGTAAACTATATTTGCTACTGTTAGCCCGAACTATCCACAGGATTGCACTATAAAAATTCTTTTAAGAAAACCCCTTACTATGACTACTATTTTTAATTAATATCTATTACCTATTCTTATAGACCTATGAAGTTCCTGTGTAAAACATCAATGCTCCAACAAGCACTTAACCAAGTGAGTCGAGCAATTTCAAACAGCCAAGCACTTCCAATACTTGGAAATGTATTAATTGAAGTTGAAGGAAAACGCTGCACTATAAGTGCAACAGATTTAGAGTTAAGTATTGTCACAAGTTTTGAGGCAAACATTGAAAACGAAGGAAAGATAACCGTGCCCGCAAAAGCGATTTTAAACTTTGCACAATACAACAGTGATGATGAAGTTCTTTTGGAAACATTAGAGGGAACACAATTACGTTGTACATCTGCACATGCAAAAACAGTTATTGCAGGAGAAGCAGCGAATGAATACCCAACTATTTCTCATATAGAAAAGGAAACATATTTTTCTTTAGAGTCACAACCACTTCTTGATGCATTACACATGGTGACATTTGCCTCTGCAAAAACAACTCTTCGACCAGTACTTGCAGGAGTATATGTTCATACAGAAAAAGGAAATCTTATACTTGTTGCTACAGATAGTTACAGACTTTCTGAGTACACAATTCAAACAGATACTATTCAAGGAGATATTTCTTGTATAATTCCTGCTAAAGTTTTAGAGGAATTAAAAAATATTCTTAGTTCATCTAAAGGGGAGAAGAAAGAAAAGGTAGGTATCACACTTAGTACACAACAAATCGAAGTGACTATTGGTAATACCCAACTCCTTTCTCGTCTTATTGATGGAAAGTTTCCAGATTACAAACAGATTATTCCTAAGGATAAAAAGACCAAGTCTGCAATTAATACAAAAGAATTAGCCACAGTTGCAAAGCGTATGCATTACTTTGCAAAAGAGACGAATAACAATCTTACGTTTACCGTACGTAAGAGTGATAACACTATTCATATCACTACTCCACATACTCAAGGTGGACGTGATGAGGCAACGCTTGATATCGAACTTACTGGAGAGGATAATAAAATCGCTTTAAGCTCATCGTATTTACTTGATTTCCTTGGGCACGTAGATGATGATGTTGTAGAGATGTATTTAATAGATAGTATGCATCCCGCAGTATTTCATGTGCCGTCGAACAAGAATGTGTTGCATTTAATTATGCCGCTACGCATTCAGGAATAATCAGGGTACATTCATCGTCTTAACACTCATGCATCCCTCTCTTCTTGTAGGAGAAACTACTCATAGGGATTTAGATCAACTGCTTGGAGACAAGCGGAGGCTCATCATATCTGGAACTTCAAATGAGACAGCAAAAGCACTACTAGTAAGTGCGGTACATTCGTTTACTCCTCGGGCATCTTTACTGGTAACCCAGAGTGAGGCGTATACAAAATCTCTTTCGCATTGGTTACAGTTTTTTGGGCTTGAGACGGAGCGTCTCGAACCTATAGAAAATGAGAATGAGGAGATTGTCGCTAGTGCGCTGCAGGCATTTTTACGTTTTATGCTGGAGGATCATACGCATACATTTATTTGTGATCGTGATACATGGGATGCACCATTTCCGTTGTATACAGATCTACAAAAACGAAAATTAATTCTTAAAGAAAAACAAAGTATCAATTTTACTGAGGTAGTAGAGACGTTGATAGATTTGGGATACAGCCATGGGGAAGATTTATATCTAAGCCCTGGTGAATATCGACGGAGTGGAGATGTATTTGATATTTACCCAATTCAATCACATCATTCATTTCGTATCTCTCTAGAATTTGATGCGGTAGAAAATATCCTTGCAGTAGACAGTGAAGACCTTTCTATAACAACACCTTTTAAAGATCCACTAGAGATATTTCCGGTGCTCTACGAGCAAACAGCAACACTTAAAACCCAAATCCCTAGTGGTCATCTTCTTATTCTTGATGATCAAGATGATATAGAACCTGCGCTTCAATCGATGATGCTACGGTTTACCTCTTTCCCAGAGACACAAGAAAACCATATTCACCTCCGATACCTTTCGGTGTTGAAGTTTTACACGCTGACAGATTTTTTGAATGATGTACGTGACAAGTTGCAGCAAGACTGGTCACTTGTTGTTGTTACAAAACGTATCGAGGAGTTACAGGCCATTTGTGTAGAGGAACATATTCCATTCCGCACAAATAACGAACGAAGAAAGGGGGCGATTACTCTGGTGGGTGCGCAGCAAAATGATCTCCTCCCACACTCATTACAAAATCCAGACTTACAGTGCGCACTTCTGACAGATCGTGAGATCTTCTCACTTAAAAAAGCAGGGAAGCAACGCAGTATACAAAAACTTGCACTCGATTTTATTACCTCACTTGTGCCTGGAGATTACGTTGTACACATGGAGCATGGTATTGGGCACTTTGAAGGAATGACGCAAAAAGATGTAGACGGAACAGAGCGTGAATACCTCGAGTTAACGTATGCAGAGGGAGACAAACTGTTTGTTCCGGTAGACCAAGCAGACAAGCTGAGTAAGTTTGTACACGAAGAAGGGCAAGAGCCAGGTCTTACACGACTTGGAACAAATGAGTGGAAGAAGGTGACGCAGAAGATGCACGAAGAAACACAGAAGATCGCCCAAGAGCTGTTGGACTTGTACGCAAAGCGCGCGAAGGCCAAAGGGTATTCGTATGGTATGGATGACAAAGAGATGAAACGGTTTGATGAAGCATTCCCTTACCAAGAGACTCCAGGGCAAACACAAGCTATCGCAGATATTAAGGCAGACATGGAAGATGATCATCCAATGGACCGTCTTGTGTGTGGAGATGTTGGATTTGGAAAAACAGAAGTTGCTATGCGCGCAGCATTTAAAGCAGTGCGAGATGGCAAGCAAGTTGCGGTAGTAGCACCGATTACTATTCTTGCTTCACAACACCTTGAGAATTTTAGTAAGCGCATGGAAGGTTTTAATGTGCGCATTGATATTATGAGTCGTTTTAGAACACCAAAACAACAGAAAGTAACACTCGAAAAATTGCGTAAGGGAGACATTGATATTGTCATTGGAACGCACAGGCTCTTGCAGCCTGATGTAGACTTTTTGAATCTAGGACTTGTGATTGTAGATGAAGAACAGCGATTTGGAGTGCAGCAGAAAGAACGATTTAAAGAGATGCGTGCCAATGTAGACATCCTCACGCTTACCGCAACACCCATCCCTCGAACACTAAACTTGGGACTACATAAGTTGCGTGATATTTCGACAATTACTACGCCCCCTCCGGGGAGGTTGCCGATTATCACAGAGGTACGAAAGTACAGTGACGCACTCACAAAACAGGCAATTGAGTACGAGCTCAAGCGTGATGGTCAGGTGTATGTGCTGCACAATCGTGTAGAAACTATCGATGCATTTGCGGATAAATTGCGTGAACTTATTCCGAAAGGAAAGTTTATTGTTGGGCACGGACAACTCAAACCTGATGAACTTGAAAAACGTATTAATGATTTCAAAGAAGGAAAATATAACGTGCTCGTAAGCTCGACGATTATTGAAAACGGTATCGACCTTCCGAATGCCAACACACTTGTGGTCAATGCGGCAGAGTGTTTTGGTTTGGCACAACTTTACCAACTTCGAGGTCGTGTAGGGCGCTCTAAGACACAGGCACATGCGTACTTCCTCTACCATGGTCAGAAGCTAAAAGACGACGCACGCAAGCGTCTGCGCGCCATTGTGGAGGCGTGTGAATTGGGGAGTGGGTTTCAGGTTGCGATGCGCGACTTAGAGATTCGTGGAGCGGGTGAAATTTTGGGTGCATCACAATCTGGAACAATGCATACCGTTGGTGTGAGCCACTACTTACGTATGCTCAAAGCTGCAGTAGAAGATTTGAAGTCTGGTCGCACAGGGGATATCGAAGAAGAGATTAATGTAGAGATATTACTTCCTGTTCAGGCGATGATCCCGAGCTACTTTGTGCCCGATGAGCAAGAGCGTATTTCGGTGTACCAAAAACTTGCGGGAAGTGAGGATGAAAAAATCCTTGCAGAGTTCCAGCAAGATCTTATTGATGAATTTGGCACACTCCCCGATGCCGTAGAGAATCTTTTGGCTGTTCTTCGCCTCAAGATTGCCTGTCGGCGTGGTGGTGTTATGCGTGTAAAGATGGA
>CAVOCY010000010.1:0-37381 GCA_963694385.1 Candidatus Altimarinota bacterium | reverse complement strand
AACCCTATTCTACCGGCTTCAAAAGATCCGAAAGATTTTGTGATCGCAACCATTGGAAGTCACTCCGCATTGCAGATTTTAAAGGGTGCGAAAGATGAAGGGTTTAAAACACTCGCCATCTGCAAGAAGGGGACAGAGCGTGTATATAACGAGCGTGGATATAACGTTGCAGACGAGATTATCACTGTAGATTCTTTTGAGGATTGGAACGAAGAGCTAGAGCAGGAGCTTATCAAACGTAATGCCATTATTATTCCTCACGGTTCGTTTATTGCATACATGGGACACGACAGAGTCCAAGCAATGAAGTCTATGTACTATGGAACGAAAGAGATCCTCGAGTGGGAGAGCGACCGTACTATGGAGAGGCAATGGATGGAGAAGTCTGGATTGCAGCTACCACGTGTGTTTAAAGATCCAGAAGAGATCGACAAGCCAGTTATCGTAAAGTTCCACGGTGCAGGTGGAGGGTTTGGATACTTTGTTGCGAAGTCTCCAGAGCAGTTCTGGGAGGTGAAGAACAAGAAACACCCGGATAACAATGACTACGCTATTCAGGAATACATTGTTGGAGTGCCAGTCTACGCACACTTTTTTCAGTCTCCTGTTACAGGAGAGCTCGAAATTATGAGCTTCGACAAGCGATACGAAAGTAATGCAGATAGCATCGGACGTATAAAAGCAGAGGACCAGTTGGCAGCAAATATTCATACCAGCTATACCATTGTTGGAAACATTCCAATCGTTGTACGAGAGTCGCTTCTGCCAAAGTTCCTCGAAATGGGAGAGAACGTGGTGAGAGTTAGCAAAGAGATTACGAAGAACGGTAAAGGACTGTTTGGACCATTCTGTTTGGAATGTATCGTCACTCGAAAACTAGAGATCTTCTGCTTCGAGATTAGTGCCCGCATTGTTGCTGGTACGAATCCATTTGTGGAAGGTTCGCCATACACAGCGTTAAAGTACAGCGTTCCTATGAGTACAGGCCGACGCGTCGCACTCGATATCAAGCAGGCAATTGAAGCAGATAGACTTTCAGATATTCTCGGTTAGTTATGGATATTTCTTCTATTCTCAAAGGCTACGACACATCGGATATTACAGTTGGTGTTCTTGGTGGTCATAGCGCACTCGATGTATCGCATGGTGCGAAACAGTTTGGTTTCAATACTGTCTGTATTGCACGAGAAGGAAGAGAGAAGACGTTTGAAAAGTATTACAAAACAAACGGGGAGAAGGGGTGTATTGATACTGTTATAGTAAAAAAAGATTTTGATGGTGTACTCGATGCAGACGTCCAAGGTAAGCTAAGAAAAATGAATACAATCTTTGTACACAATAGATATTTTTGGGTCTACTTTGATGACTTCTCTCAGGTAGAAAATAATTTTGAAGTTCCGATCTTTGGCTCACGAACATTGTTGAAGATTGAAGAAAGAGATCAGCCGTATAACCAGTATCACCTTTTGCAAGATGCAGGTATTCGCACACCGAAGATCTTTGCCAAAGCAGAAGATATCGACAGACTATGCCTCGTCAAAGCTGCAGAAGCAGAACGCAGTTACGAGAGAGCATTCTTCTTGGTAAAAGATGCTGCAGATTGGGAGAAGAAAGGTTCGGCTCTCGAAGCAGAAGGAAAAGTAGCAGCTAACTGGAGAGAGGCAACTATAGAAGAGTTCGTTATCGGAGCACCGGTTAACTTTAACTATTTCTACAGTCCACTCACTGGAGAACTAGAGCTTATGGGGACTGATACACGTCGGCAAACAAACCTTGATGGTTTCCTTCGTATGACTGCGGACCAGCAGTTAGAAGCGTTGGAGCACGTACCTATGAAGATGATTGAGACCGGGCACATTGCATGCACAGTGAAAGAATCAATCCTTGAGAAGGCATTCGATATGGGCGAGAAGTTTGTTGCACAGTGTAAGAAGCTTCCGCGAGACTTGGACCCAAGTGGCAAAGGAATGATCGGACCGTTTGCATTGCAAGGTGCAGTAGTTGCAGAAGAGGGAAAAGAAGACATTGTCATCTTTGATGTAAGTTTTAGAATCCCAGGATCTCCAGGTATTAGATCTACTCCATACTCAGGATATCTCCACGGAGAGGCTATGAGTGTAGGGGAGCGCATTGCTCTCGAAATAAAGGCTGCTGTAGAGTTAGATGCAGTCGAAAAGATAGTAACCTAATCATATTACCCACCTTCGCATTCTCAAAAGTGCTGGAATCATCGAGCATAAGAAGCGAGGCCTGTATGTGACCTATCGGCTCAGTCTGAAGCAGGAAGAGTCTGTGAAGAAAGTAGTATCTCTTTTGTAGATACCAAGGATTTTTTTGATTTTCACCTTTGCAAAAGCAATTCTTTGCTTATACTACCTCTGGTTCGGGGCTGTAGCTCAGTTGGGTCGAGTAGCCAGTAGGCTACGAGCTATATAACAAAACACTGTGCTCTGACCATCCAAGACTAGTATCATCATCGTAGACCGTTACCCGTGGGGCTGTAGCTCAGTTGGTTAGAGCACCTGCTTTGCAAGCAGGGGGTCAGGAGTTCGACTCTCCTCAGCTCCACCATTTTCTACTGAAACGCACCTCCTACTAAGAAGAAGAGGGGTGCGAAGAAGATATCGGTTGTACCTGTAAGAGAGGCAATGGACCAGAAGAAGATGAATACTGCACTGATAACAATGAGGTTATAGACCCCACCGACGTATTTCATCCAGTCAGCGTTACCAACAGTATCACCGATTCGTTCTCGGTATTTAATCATGAAGCCGGCGACGACCATTGCACAAAGCTTTAAGAACCACATAAGTGAAGTGTAAAGAGGAAAGAGGAAAGAGGAAAGTGGAAAGAGGAAAGTGGAAATCGAGGGAATCAAAGAAATCAAGGAAAACAAGGATCCTCGATTTCCTCGATTGCATTTATTTCTTTGATTTCCTTTCTATTAAAGAACACCATCAAGTTCCTTTTTTACATCTTCTTTACTCTTGGCACCAACAAAGGTGGCAACTGCTTCTCCACCCTTAAAGATAATAAAGGTTGGAATGCTCATGACACTGTTTTTTCCTGGTACTTCAGTGTTTTCATCAACATTCATCTTTACCACTTTTACTTTACCTTCGTATTCACCAGCTAGTTCATCAATAATCGGAATCATTGCTTTGCATGGTCCACACCAAGGTGCCCAGAAGTCTACGAGAACAGGGATATCAGATTTGAGGACTTCTGCGTCGAAGTCTGCGTCGGTAATTGCGTTGGACATGAGTGATGGGGTGAATTGAGTATGGTGATTGTATGGGTTGATATGATCCAGTGCAATAGTTGTCGGTTTCCAGTTGTCGGTTATCGGTGAGGTGGCTTACAGTTCTGACAACCGAGAACCGATAACTGATAACTAATCTTCTTTTCCCTCCAAAATCTCCTTCGTAATCTTCTTTCCTATCTCTACGGCAGGTTGACCATAGGGATCAATACGGTAGAGCTTTCCGAGGAGTACAACCTCGACAAGAAAGAGGTAGAAGAGTTGGCCAAGATGATAGGCATCCAGCTTTTGCAGGCCAATAGTAACGTGAGGCCTTTTGGCTTGAGTAAGAGCACTGCTGGTTCCTTGGTAACAAGCATCAAGCAAGTCCCCGTACTCTTTTCCGGCGATGTAGCTAAGAGAATCATCGACTTCATCTGGAACAGTAAATGATTCTTTTTCGATCTCTCGAATAAAGATGTGCCACTGCTTCCTTGGGCCTGCCATCCATTGCTGAAGCAGGCTGTGCTGGTCTTGTGTACCAATGGCAGCCAGTGGAATTGGATTATTGGTTTCTACTTTTCCAAGGCTCTCTGCAATCAGTTGTTGGTTCCATCTTGCTATGGATTCAAGTCGTTGTGAGTACGGCATGATGACGCGCACTTTATAGTCTCGTTTGGTATCCAAGAGAAACTGCGCAGCCGAAAGCATAGCTGCTGGGTTTTCATCAGGGATGTTATTGCTACAACTTACGTCTAGATCTTTGGCACCTTGCACAAACTGGTCTACGTCTCCTCCAAGAAGTGCAATAGGCAACAGTCCTACTGGAGTAAAAATGGAGTAGCGTCCTCCAACTCCGGAAGGAATCGAAACCATACGAATGCCATTCTCTAGACAAAAGCTTCTTAGGTTTCCATCCTTTGGATCCGTTACACCAATGCAAAAGTCTCCTGCCTTTGTTCCGTGTGCTTCCTTGAGGCGTTTCCAGCAGTGAAAGAACACACTCATAGGTTCTAGTGTTGCCCCGGACTTGCTTACAACAACGAGGAGTGCGCTTTTCCAATCTACAATTTTGTCGTACATCTTTAGCATGTACGGGTCTATCGTATCGAGTAGTACAAACTCTGGTGTGTTAGGGGATTCGAATACTTCTCGCATTACCTTAGGGCCTAGTCCAGATCCTCCTATTCCTACCCAGACAATGTTTTTAATTTTTTGCTCAGATGCAAATGCAGCAATCTCTTTTACTTTCGCAATTACTTCTTCGTTATTTGGATCTTCTGTCCATTCATGTTCGCCTTTCTTTCTCTCTTTATTAAAGTCATCGATGTATCGACGCAAGCTTGTAAGAATGGCAGAGAATTCTTGTTCGGGAATACCGCTACTTGGAGTAATGGCTTTTCCCATTGCGGAGCTGATGTCGAGTTGAAGCATAGTAGTAAGGTTAGAGGGATCGTATTGCTGCAGTTATTCGTTCTTCCGTGGTTTCAAGTTCCTCTGGAAGATTTTTTAAGACATTGAGAATGGAATTCGTATCATATCCAAGATTTTTGAGTGCATCAATAGCATCACTATCTGTTATCCCAGCTACTAATCCCGAACTACTAGTCCCAAAGATGTCAGGTTGCTTCTCTGCGAGCGACTTGAGATCTAATAGTAATTTCTCCGCAGTCTTTTTTCCAATACCTTTTACACTAGTCAGAAGTTTTGGTTCTTGCGATCCGATAGCTTGCATTAGCAAGCTTTTAGGGACAGCACAGAGTTCCAAGGCGTGCTTGGGGCCAATACCATTCATCGCAATAAATCTCTGAAAGAGCGTACGTCCTGTTTCGTCTAAAAACCCAAAGAGATCGAGTCGATCTTCTCGTACATAGGTCAAAATACAGAGAGTAGCTTCTTTTCCTTCTTTAAGCTCATCCCATACATTCATAGGCACAGAAACACCATATCCCACTCCATTGACATCTACAGTCACTTTTTCTGGTGCCAGCCGATGGATACTACCGCGAAGATGAGAGATCATAGGAGAAAAGTATAGCAGATTTAGAGGAGTTCAAAAATCTTGTGTTTTCTGCTATAATAAGGAGAAATGTACATCTATAACCGATTACCGATTGTTGCAGCACTTTTGCTCTTTATTGTCCCTTCAGCGGGGATACAGATGACAGCGAGTCTTATCACAAGAGATCAGACGTCTGAACAATTTGAGAATGCGTTAGAACAGGCAGGAGGCCAAATGTATCATGGTCGCACTGTGCTTCAGGATAGACGGTTACAACAAGCACACAAAGAGAAAGTAGGAAACAGGCTACACGCTATTGAGGTAGAACGCCGAAGGCTTCAACGTGAGGTGCGTAACTTTCAAGAAGAGGAAGCTCTTCACAGTAGTGCTCAAGAGGATGTAGTAGAAATTACACAGAATCTCGAGAAGCAGAGATTTAGTCAGACGCTTTCATTTACAAAGGCAAAGCGATTACTAGCGCGGCTAGTCTACAGTGCAGGGTTACATAGGAGTGGTTCTCTTAGAGCGGTATCTGCTGCAGAACAAGTTCTTGCATTACGGAATCAAGATCAGCAGTTATCTATACAACAAAGTTTGGTGCAGGCTGATTTTGAACGCAATGATATTCGTGTACGAGCAAGTACAGAACAACTTAGAGCTGCTCGACAAATGATGCGTCAGACACAAGAAGTGATTTCCGAGTTGCAGTCGTATCTCGCACGTATCGATGCGCAGATAAAACGCAGACAGGAAAGACGGGGTATTGAGGATGGAACGTTAGATGCTCAACACAACAAATACGAAGAAGCGAGGCCGCAGCCATTTGCGTTACAGTGGCCTGCAAAAGCGCGCATAACTGCAGGCTTTAGAGACCCGAGTTATCAGAAGTTCTTTGGTATCCCTCACAATGGTATTGATATCGCAGTACCACAGGGTACAACAGTTCGCTCGGCTGCTGATGGTGTAGTCTTTTTGGCTAAGGATGCAGGTATGGGATTTTCTTACGTTTTGATCGGCCACCTCGATGGATACGCAACACTTTATGGCCATCTTTCTAGTATTTCTGTAAAGAAAGGTGACTCCGTCGAAGTTGGGCAAGAGATTGGTAGAAGCGGTGGTGCAAAGGGTGGACCTGGTTCTGGTCTTGTAACGACCGGTTCGCATTTACACTTTGAATTGATTCGTAATGGATCTCGCATAGATCCTCTTTCTTTGCTTTCTGATGAGTAGTGTTGATCACTACAAGCGTATAAATCAAAAGTTACGGGATATGTCTGCTTAGATAGGCCTATCTATTTGGTCCAATCACGATGACAAACTCTCCCTTCTTTGTAATACTGCTTGCAGCATCTTTTAGCGTGGCGACTGTCGCGTGCACAGCTTCTTCATGCATTTTTGTGAGCTCCCTGCAGATGGCTACTTTACGATCTGGTTGATCTGCTAGTGCATCCGCAATTTCGTTAAGAGTTTTTTCGATACGGTGCACCGATTCATACAGAACAATCGTACGTTTTTCTTCTGCGAATGACTGGAACAATGTTTGCCGTCCTTTTTTGAGAGGAGGGAATCCCATATAAATAAACTGATTAATGGCAAAGCCGGATACACTGAGGGCTGCGAGGAATGCAGAAGGACCGGGAAGAACTTCGATTTGTCGGTTGTCGGTTGTCGGTATGCGGCTCACGAGTTTGTAGCCGGGGTCACTTATTCCAGGGGTTCCTGCATCAGAGACGAGTACGAGGTGCTCTCCTTTTTCTAGACGTTCTATGATGTAGTCGATCTTTTTATCATCGGTATATCCATGACAACTGATGAGTTCTTTCTTTTCAATATCCAAAGCTTTTAGGAGGCTTCCAGTTACACGGGTATCTTCACAGACGATAGCGTCGCAACTTTTGAGCGTTTTGATAGAGCGCAAGGTGATATCCCCGAGATTGCCAATGGGTGTAGATACTATTGAAAGCATGGAGCTTGGATTAGAGTATTTCTACGATTGATCCTGAGCGAAGTCGAAGGGCCGATAGGAGTGGATACAATGCTTAACACCCAGACATACTATCAAAATATTAAGCTTTTGCCCCTTTCTTCCTGTGAAATTTTAGGTATGATCTTATAGATTCCGCAGGGGGTTTTCTATGGCTAAAAAAGACGATAACGACGGCGTTCAAGAAGAGATGCCTTTCGAGGAAGAGGGTACCGATGCTGCTCCAGATGATTCATCTGAGGCTGTGGCGGTAGAATCTGAATCTGGTATCCCAAAGCCTGCACCTTTGGCAGAAGGAGGTGAAACGATTGCTAATATTGGCCGTCTTGTTGCTCGTCCAATTGTTACGGAAATGGAAGAAAGCTACCTCGATTATGCGATGAGTGTGATTGTTTCTCGTGCGCTTCCTGATGCGCGAGATGGAATGAAGCCAGTGCACCGCCGTATTTTGTATGTGATGCATGAGCTTGGACTTCGCAGTAGTTCTAAGTTTCGAAAGTCTGCAGCGGTAGTTGGAGACGTGATGGGTAAGTATCACCCACATGGAGACAGCTCTATCTACGATGCTTTGGCTCGTATGGCGCAAGACTTCTCTATGCGACACATGCTGGTTAATGGTCAGGGTAACTTCGGTTCTATCGATGGAGATAACCCAGCTGCGATGCGTTATACAGAGGCAAAGATGCAAAAAATTACAGAGGAGATGTTGCAAGATATCGAAAAAAATACCGTAGAGTTTCGCCCGAACTACGATGGTTCTAAGAATGAGCCTACTGTACTTCCTACAAAGGTTCCAAACCTTCTCCTTAATGGAACAGTTGGAATTGCTGTGGGAATGGCAACGAACATTCCGCCACATAACCTTGGTGAACTTATCGATGCTACGATGCATCTTATCAGTAATCCTGATGCAACAGTCGAAGACCTACTGGAATTTATTCAAGGGCCAGACTTTCCTACAGGTGGAATCGTGTATGACAAAGAAGTTTTAAAACAAGCGTATCTAACAGGACGTGGTTCTGTAGTTGTTCGTGGTAAAGCAGAGATCGAAGAAGGAAAGAACGGTCGTTGGCACATTCGTATCAACGAGATTCCGTATCAGGTTAATAAGTCCAACATGATCGAAAAGATGGCGCGACTTGTTACCGATAAAGTTATTGCTGGTATCTCTGATATCCGTGATGAGTCAGATCGTGAAGGAATTCGTATCATGATTGAACTCAAGAAAGATTGTTACCCACAGAAAGTACTCAACCAACTCTTTAAACATACAGAGTTGCAGAGCAGCTTCGGATACAACTGTATTGCTCTTGCGGATGGGCTTCAGCCCCGTCTTCTTAATTTGCAAGAGATGCTGCAGATCTTTATCGATCACCGAAGAGAGGTTATTACACGACGAGTAACGTACGATCGTGATAAAGCAAAAGAGCGTGCACACATCTTAGAAGGTCTAACAATTGCTCTTGATGACATCGATGCAGTAATCGAAACTATTAAGAAGAGTGCTGATAAAGATATAGCGAAGGAGAACTTGGTCAAGAAGTTCAAGCTCACAGAGATTCAAGCAGACGCGATCTTGCAGATGCGTTTGCAGACACTTTCTGGTCTAGAGCGTCAGAAGATCGAAGATGAACTTACTGAAAAGCGTAAGTTTATCGCTGAATGTGAGGCAATCCTTAAAGATAAGCAAAAGATCGATGTTATCATTACTCAAGAAACTGCAGAGATCAAAGATAAGTATGCAAACGAACGACTAACGACAATCGTTAAACATGCGGTTGGACAGTTCTCTGCGAAGGATACCATTCCGAACTCACCAATGATTGTAGCTCTTACTACTGGTGGATACGTAAAGCGCCTTTCACCAATGCAGTTTAGGTCACAGCAGCGTGGTGGAAAGGGGGTAAAGGGAATGACTACAAAGGATGAAGATGAAATCCAGACACTACAGCATGTAATGAACCATGATGATCTTTTGTTCTTTACGAACACAGGTCGTGTCTTCAAGCTTCCTGCTTACGAGCTTCCACAAGGGTCACGTATTGCAAAGGGGCAAGCGATTGTAAATCTCTTACAATTGCAGCCAGATGAAGTGATTACGGCAATTCTTAAATCAAACCTTGAAGATAAGACACATCTCTTTATGGTGACGGAGAAAGGAACAGTAAAACGCACAGAGCTTACACAGTTTGATAACATTCGCCGCAGTGGACTTATCGCTCAGAAAACTATTCCAGGAGACAGGCTTAAGTGGGTGCTTGCCACTAGCGGAAAGGATGAGATCTTGATTGTGACTAAAAAAGGAAAAGCGATTCGATTCCCAGAAGAAGATGTACGTTCTATGGGCCGCGCTGCTGCTGGTGTTCGTGGTATCAAGCTTGGAGTAGGGGATATCGTTGTAGAAGCTGGAGAAATCTCAAACTCTAAAACATCAATGCTTCTTGTAGTGATGGAGAATGGTCTTGGAAAAATGACCAGTGTAGAAGAGTATCGATTCCAAGGTCGTGGAGGTAGCGGTGTAAAGGCTGCACAGCTTACGGCAAAGACTGGTGAGATTGTTGGAGGATGTATCTTGCAAGAAGGTGAAGATGGAGATTTGATTTGTCTTTCTAAGCAAGGTCAGGCTATTCGTATGAAGCTTAGCGACATCCCTTCTCGTGGACGTGCTACACAAGGTGTTATCGTTATGCGTCTTAAATCTAAGGATAAGGTAGCCACAATGAGTGTAGTTATGGAGGATAAAGAAGGAGAAGAAGCAGTTCTCGAAGCTGCAGAAGACACTCAAGAAGAAGAGCTTGAGGCTATACTCAAAGAAGAACGTCGTGTAAAGCGTGCAGCTAATGCAGGAAAGAAGAAAAATGGTGAGTAATCCTTGCATCTGACCCCAAATTCTCTAAAATCTCCTCGTTATGAAGTCAGGAATCCACCCTCAAATCCACGCAAAGTCCAAAATTACATGCTCCTCATGTAATGAGGTATTTGAGATCCCAACAACTGTAGAGGAGATTACGGTGGAAAAGTGCCGAAATTGCCACCCTGTGTACACAGGTAAGGAACAGCAGGCTGCTTCTGGAGGACGTGTAGAGCGATTCCGCAAGCGAATGGCTGCACAGAAAAAGAAGTAAAGGAAATCGACGAAATCGACGAAAACGAGGATTATTGTTTTCCTTGATTGCTTTGATTCCCTCGATTTCTTTCCATAGATTCACCATCTGGCACTCCCCCCGAAAGAGTGCTATAATTCATATATGAATGAACGTCAATCACGGCTTTTAGAGGCCATAATCGATCAATTCATCCTGAGCGCTTCTCCCATTGGAAGTAAGAAGCTCTTAGAGTCTGGGACGTTTGAATGTAGTAGTGCAACGATTCGTAATGAGATGGGTCAATTAGAGGATGAAGGGTACCTAGAGCAGCCACATGTGTCTGCAGGGCGTATTCCTACTGCAAAGGGATATCGTATGTACGTTAGAGAAAGTATGAAGCCAACAAAGCACGAAGCTATTGTTCGTAAGCGCTTTGCGACACTCAAAGATCAATATCTCATGAAGAAGGATCAAGAGAAGGCGTACGAGGGGGTATCACTCCTCACACATATGATTCCCAATATTGCGTTTGCCACAGTGCCACACAAAGAGCGCGTGTATTACTTGGGGCTTAGTAATGTGCTCAAACAACCAGAGATACAGGCTGACCCTGCTATGGCATCTGGTATTGCTGAAGTGCTCGAAGAGCATCTCACTACAATGCTCGAAAACATCGAAATTGATGACCAAGTACGCTATTACATTGGCGAAGAGAACATCTTAGAACAGATTCACAGCTGTAGTCTGATGGTAACGAACTATCAGATTCGTGATTTTACTGGAGTCATAGGTATACTCGGTCCAATGCGTATGGATTACGGATACAATACTGTGGCTCTCGAACTTATTACTGACATGATTCAATCTGCTTAGAATGAAAGAAACACTCCTCTATGTTCGCGCCCCAAAAGAAAACGAAGAGCGTGGCCCGCTGTACGCGGAGTCGGCTATTGCTGCTATGCATTCCCTAAAGGGGGATGATGTACCGGTGTCACTCGAGATGGGTATGGGATTCGAAGGAAAGATTGGGTTCTTTGTACGGGCAGCCCGTGGGGCGGTGCGACTGACAGAATCACAACTCTATGCACAGTATCCGGAGATTGATATCGAGTACTTACAAGAAGACCCCTTTGCAGTGAAGGAGGGAGAGCAGGTGGTCAGTCTAGATTTGGTTCTGACAGATCCTGAGGTATTTCCTATCAAGCGTCATCCACAATTTGATGACATGCTTACACGTGTAAACGTAGATCCACTTGCAGGTATAACATCAACACTTGCACATTACTCGGTGCCTGGGATGCGTGGTCATGTAGGTATCATCATGAAGCCACTTACAGGAAGTTTCCGCAGACGTTCGTTGCGCTTTTTGCCGCTACTTTCTAAGGGAATGTCTTCGATTTCTGTACGTCATGCGAAACTGTTTACCCACATGCAACTTGCTCGTGGGTGGCGTCGTATTTTATATTTCCCTGTAGCAGTTTTCCTTGGAGGGTTTAGGGCGTGGCCGGGGGTTTCTAAGTTTGCTGGTAAAAGTCTTATAGCTATTGAGACAGACTCACATGACCCTGATTTTCAAGAAGAGCAGCAGGCATCTATGCGTTCACATGATCGTGAAGACTCTCTTTCTGCAGCTGCAGACAAAGTAAATCGCTTGATGTTTACCTGTAATATTCGCATCAGTGTTATTGCTCCTACTGGAGAGGCTGAGGCTGCTAAAGAAAAGTTGCAAGAGATAGCAGGAAGTTTCCGACAGTTTTCATTGCCACAGTGCAATGCTTTTGGATCTAAGAAGATCAACACAGGAGCATCTATACATCACGGGTTCAAAGAGCAGTCATACATTCTTTCCGTAGAAGAGATTGCAACTATTTGGCACATGCCAACGATTTTAGTACAGACACCAAATATTGATTGGGTGGTCAGTAAGAAGTTGGAGCCACCAAATAATCTTCCTCTAGCTGATAAAGAACCAGACCTTACAGTGCTTGGAGAGGCGGTATTTCGAGGTCAACGTCATACGTTTGGCATTCGGCCTGATGATCGCCGCCGACACATCTATACCATTGGTAAAACAGGCATGGGTAAATCTACTCTGCTGGAGAACATGGTGTATTCCGATATTCACTCGGGTAAAGGCCTTGCAGTTATCGATCCACATGGAGATTTGATCGATGACATCCTGAGGTTTATTCCAAAAGAGCGCAGTAATGATGTGATCCTCTTTGATCCATCAGATACGGATTTCCCGCTTTCATTTAATGTGTTGGATTGTTCAGATAAAGACCAACGAGTTCTTGTAGCTTCGGGTTTGATGAGTGTGTTTACGAAGCTTTGGCCGGATGCGTTCTCTGGAAGAATGGAGCACATCTTACGTAATACTCTGTTGGCTCTGCTTGAAGCAGAGGGGCAATCTATGTTGGGTATTATGCGTATTTTTGCAGACGATGCGTACCGCGAAAAGATTGTAGAAAAGGTCACGGATCCTATGGTGAAAAGCTTCTGGGTTGATGAGTATGCGGTCTGGACAGAGAAGTATAGGACAGAAGCGGTAGCCGCTATTCAAAACAAGATTGGTCAGCTGCTTTCTACTCCACTTATTCGTAATATTGTCGGACAGGTAAAGAGTAGGCTTGATATCCGCCATGCAATGGACAGTGGGAAGATCATTCTCGTAAACTTAAGCAAAGGAAAACTAGGAGAAGACAGCTCTGCGTTCCTTGGTTCTATGCTTGTTACTAAGTTCCAGATTGATGCGATGAGTAGGGCAGATATTCCAGAAGAAGAGCGACGAGACTTTTATCTTTACGTGGATGAATTCCAGAACTTTGCAACAGAGTCCTTTGCAACAATCCTTTCTGAAGCAAGAAAGTACCGTCTTAACCTTACTATGGCTAACCAGTACGTTGCACAATTGCTCATTGGTGATAACAATACAAAGCTTCGTGATGCAGTATTTGGAAACGTGGGAACAATGATCAGTTTTCAAGTAGGATCTGATGATGCAGAAGTGCTGAGTTTGCAGTTTGAAGAAGTGGTAACTCCTAAGGATATTCTCAGCCTTCCAAAGTACCATGCTTATGCAAGACTGATGGTGAATGGTATGACGAACTTACCGTTCTCTGTCAGCACTCTCCCACCTCCTGAGTTCGAGCAAGATGCAGGACGTGTTGAACTTATTCGTAAGCTATCTCGAGAGCGGTATGCAGAAAGGCGAGAGGTTGTAGAAGAAAAAGTTATGCGCTGGGCTGCACAAGCTGCAGAAGGAAAGAGTGATGCTAAGAAAGATGCGAAAGCAAAGGAGAAGGGAGAAGAAGAGATGAAGAAGGCTCGGAAGAAGGGGATGAAGATTGAAGAATATCGTGCTTGGCGTGACAGAGAGATGTGGCTGAATGACTTCAACATGCTTCGCAAACAGCATCTTCTTGAGGAAAACCTTTCTGATGCTCAAAAAAAGGAAATGGCAGACTTGGAAAAGAGGCTCGAGACATCAGGTGGTGTACCTGAGGTCAGCAAAACATTGATAGCTGAGATGGAGAAGCAAAAAAACGGAAAACGGAAAACGGAAAACGGAAAATAAAGCCTCCTTTCAGTTTTCCACTTTCCACTTTCCACTTACCTTGTTCCTCCAGCTGTGTTGTATGTTCGTGGTTTACCGTGCGCGCAAACCGAGTAGCGTGTTCTTGGGGCTATCTCTCTGCGGTAGTCATCGTACTGACAATCTGAATAATTTAGATTATCTCCGTAGGATGATACTCTGCGGTAATAATTCTTCGTGTTGTTATCTGATGGTCGATTACTATCGATGTAGCTGTAGACGACGCAGTCTCCCCATGAGTTTTTGATCTTACATTCAAATCCTGGGTAGCGTGTTACATCAAGACCACGGTAGGGGTTTTCCCACTTGAATACACTTGGCACCCAGTCCCAACTCATAGCATGAGTTGTAGTAGGCGCTGCTAAACTTGCTGCACAGAGCAAACCGGCCAAAAATGAAGGAAACCGCTTCATATAGCGGAATATCCTAATTTCTAGGTGGGGTACTGTCAACGAACTACTGCTTCTTTTTGAAGAACGAGATTCCGCCTATAGGCACAGTCTTTGCTGCAGGTTTGCGTATTCATGGCTTTGATACATCGTACGCACATCATTCCAGGCTTCTGGCACTGCTCACAGGCGATATGCTGGTCTCCTGGGTCTCCACAGTGTGGACAGAGCCCATAGCGCTCTGAGGGCTTTAGCTCTTGATTTACGGCTACTCTGTGGTCGAATACGAAGCATTCTCCCTGCCACTTCTTATTGGGCCTTTCTTGCATATAGCGGAGGATGCCTCCATCAAGCTGAAAGACGTTCTCATATCCCTGTCTCAGCATCTCCATACTGGCTTTTTCACATCGGATTCCACCTGTGCAGTACATCAGAACTTTCTTATCCTTAGGAATACCGCATTTCTCTACGTATTCAGGAAATTCCTGAAAGCACTGCAACTTAGGGTCTACAGCACCTTCAAATACACCAATCTCTGTTTCGTACGTATTCCTTGTGTCTAATATGACTACGTCTTCAGAGTCGATCATCTTGTCCCATTCCTCAGGAGTTATGTGATTATTTTTACCATTAGGCACGATCTCTGTATCTCCAAGAGAGACGATCTCTGAGCGAATCTTTACGAACCATCGCTTGAAAGGTTGTTCATCGGCAAAGGAATCTTTGAAGGTGATTTCTCCGAATACCTCTTCCAAGTGATCCTTCCACTGCTTAAGCACTTCTTTAGTCTCAGCTGCAACAGTACCGTTTATTCCTTCTGATCCGAGAATTACGAGCCCGCTTATGCCAATTTCTTCTCCAAATGCAAAGAGGCTTTCTCTGAGAGAATCGGCGTCCTCTTCCAGAAGAGGGAAGAATTTATAGTAGGCTGCTATATGAAACATGGTTCTATCATAATCATGAAATGGCATATTTCAAAAGGTTCTTTGTAGTAAAAAAAGCCCCCGAAGGGACTCTTTTTACAACCTTCCTCAGTCTAATCAGTATCGTTAATAGGTGGAGTAGTATCGCGTGTACTCGTACTCTTCGTAGTAGTTATTGCGGTTATTATTGCGGTTGTCCCGCATGTTTTGTGTAGTGGACTGCGCGTTAAACATTGTACGAAAAGGATAGGTTTCCGGGTTAAAGAAGTAGGGGTTCTGTGTTGGGTAACTAAGGCAGGATCCAGCAATATCTCTGTAGTAGCATGTGTAACCTTGGTTATAGCTTGCAGCTTTTGCAATGTTCATTGGTAGCAATGAAGCACTGATGACTGTAATAAGAGCCAGTAGTGGTAGAAGTTTTTTCTTCATAGTTTTTTTGGAAAGGGGAGTAGCGTACGTCGGGTAATTTTCCTTGGCAATAGCCTGTTGTATACAAAAAAAGATCGATACTAGATCGACCTTTTTGTGTTTATGTTTCTCGGGTGACTATCAGAGTCGGGGGGTTGAAGTTGACCCTGAGTCGGTAGAGATGAAGTGAGAGTAGGCACTCTCATCTTCCTGCCAAGCTACGGTCTCTTATTTATACTCGCGACCATACGAGACCCCGTAAGGAGGCTCCAAGACAAGGGCGAACCCAAGGGAACCAAAGGGAATTAGAGTTGCATCGTCCAAGATCGCCTTTGATTCTTGGTGATGTCTACGCTTAGCAGAGAGGGCGCTCAGCACGTAGAGGCGCGACCACGCCTTGCCACGTTTCAAAGAAGTGGTTGATCGGGAAGAACGTACGCCGAGACACGGTGTTGAGCGATCTCTCTGCAGATGGCGGTGTTGTGAAGGATCTAAATGGGTCGGGACCCCGGTGCTGTATTTGTTTTTATGTGACTCCTTGTGTTTTTGTTTTTGGTCGGAGTCCCGACTTGGGTTTGAAGTGCTCCTAAGTTTGGGAGCGGAGGGCAGTCCTTTAGAGCAAGGACAACGGCTGATGGACTTAGCCTCTTCGCGAGGTAGGGATCTGCATTTGCAAATCACCACATCGTACCGCTCTCAGGATTTCGCGCAACTTTTAGAGATAGCCCTAAGATATACTTTGTTTCATGCATACAAAATTTATACAATAGTTAACATTTAACTTTTTCTCTTTATATAAAGCAAAACAAAGAATCATTGTTCAAATAATTATTACATCATAAAAAT
The DNA here is from genome assembly GCA_963694385.1 of Candidatus Altimarinota bacterium. Taxonomy (GTDB): domain Bacteria; phylum Patescibacteriota; class Gracilibacteria; order Peribacterales; family Peribacteraceae; genus UBA2170. The sequence continues at coordinate 20,907 of CAVOCY010000010.1, read as the reverse complement.
ATGAAATTAGTATTCCATTCCCATCATTACTCTGTAGATGATCTCTGCCATGTCGCCACGCGTAAGTTGTTGGTTTGGGTCTGAGAATGTAGTTGGAAGTCCTCCTATCTGTGCAAGAGCAAAGACGTAAGGCTTCCACCATGTTCCAAGATTACTTTTTGCATTTGTTTCTATGCCAAATGCCCCAACAACAATTTTGGCGGCTTCTGCTAAGTTGACAAGAGCCTCTGGCCTAAATGTTCCATCAGGATATCCATCAATCACTCCATCTTTTTTTGCAATGCACACAAAGTCTACAAACCAGTCGCTCTGGGAAATATCAGAAAAGAGGTCATCAGATTTGCAGGTATCAATTGCATTGATTGCATAGTTTGCCGTTACGATAATTTTTGTAAACTCTGCACGATTGATAAGCTGATCTGGCTTAAATGAGCCATCATCGTATCCTTTTACAATTCCTTCATTTTTTACGAAGCTAATTGATTCAATGTTTCTGTGGCCAGTGTGAACATCAGTAAATATTTGTGAGTCGTTATCATCTTCTACTTTTGGCTCTCCTTTGCCACCACTAAACTGACAAGGTTCTACTAGGTAATTGATTACGGTGCTTCCTTCGCAACGGGGGAACAGGTCGCCATTTTTACAGCTGTATGGTGTGCAGTCTGGAAGAGGTCCATCTGCATCTGCATCTGGTTCGGTTGGCGCTACTGGTGATGCGGATGTTCCATCATAGTCATTCAGCCAATTTACTAGCACTTCAGATGGCTCTGCTGTTCCGGAGCAGAGCCCTGTGCGATATTGATTGTCGCTTTGGTAAGCAAAAATAATCATTGGTTTATCTATTTGAAGCGTTATTCCACAGGCTGCACTATCTAATGCTGTAGCGATATCGATGTGTGCATCTGCTTTACCTTTCCATACTTTTTCTACAGAAACGGAGTAGTGGACTAGTTGATCATCGTCAAAGCCTACTTCCATGGGAATTGCTTGTATGACGAGGTCTGCATTATTGTAGTAGGCTGTATTGCGTTCGTTTTCTTCTTCGAAATACATACATGAACAAGCATAAGCACTCTGTGGAGAAACCACAGGGGCAAGGAGAACTGCAATGAGGAGAAGAGTCTTTCTCATAGAAATGACCGAAACAGTATAGCGCAAAAAGCTTCAGTCAACAGAGGTCTTGGTCATTTTCCTCTAACATTGGAGTACGGAATATTTGCTATCTGCATGCAAATATGTGATGGATTTTGACCATGGAGATTTCGTACCCAAGGGCACAGGAGGTAGATTAGCTCCAGTTAGAAGGAGTAATTCCAGGACACTCAAAACTACTACAGAGTTCTTTGACTTCACCTGCAATGCGGTTGAGGGTTGCTTCGTCTCCTGCATTGTCGATAGCTTCGGACATCCAGTCTCCTAGCTTGGCCATTTCATCTTCTTTCATGCCACGAGAGGTGATAGCAGGAGTACCGATGCGAACACCTGATGGTTTAAATGGTGGGTTTGGATCAAAAGGAACAGTGTTACAGTTGGTTACGATACCTGCAGTGTCCAATGCTTTAGCAGCATCACGCCCAGAGATTCCTTTGCTTTGTTGTGTCTCAAACAAGATCAAGTGGTTGTCTGTACCTCCGGTAACAAGACGGAAGCCGTGAGAGTTGAGTTTATCTGCAAGTGCCTTTGCGTTTGCAACAATCTGCGCTGCGTACGCTTTGAAATCATCAGTCTGAGATTCCTTAAGAGCAACAGCAATAGCTGCAGTGGTGTTATTGTGTGGACCACCTTGGAGTCCTGGCATAATTGCTTTGTCGATTTTCTCTGCGTGTTCTTCTTTACAGACAATCAATGCACCGCGAGGGCCGCGGAGTGTTTTGTGGGATGTGGTAATACCAGTGTCAGCCATTGGGTATGGGCTTGGATGTGCACCACCGATAATCAGGCCAGTAATATGTGAAGTATCAGCGTGAAAGTACGCACCAACTTCGTCACAGATCTCGCGGAATTTTTGCCAGTCGATCGTACGTGGGTACGCTGTGTATCCTGCAATGATCATCTTTGGTTTTACTTCCAAAGCTTGCTCCAAAATCTTGTCGTAGTTAAGGAGCTCTGTCTCTGGGTCTAGTTCGTAGGGTGATGAGTGGTAGGTTTTTCCAGAAAAGTTTACCTTCCAACCGTGTGTAAGGTGACCTCCATGTGGAAGTGCAAGACCCATAATAGTATCTCCGTGCTCTAGTATTGCGTGGTACACCGCCATATTTGCAGGGCTTCCAGAGTAGGGTTGTACGTTAGCGTGTGGCATATTAAAGACTTCTTTCGCTCTTTCTATAGCCAAAAGTTCTACGTCATCAATAATTTGCTGACCTTCGTAGTAGCGTTTTTTGGCATAACCTTCTGAGTATTTATTCGTAAGACAAGACCCTGTTGCTTCCATAACTGCATGGGATGCGTAGTTCTCTGATGGAATCAATCGCATCTTATCCCACTCACGCTTTTCTTCTGCGATGATTAAATCTCGGATAATGGGGTCAGTGTCCTTGAGTGCTGGTAGGTAAGTCATGAGAAGTGGAAAACGAAAAATGCATAATGGAAAAATATACAAATTCAGTGTATCACTTTCCGTTTATTTTTCTATCCAATCTTGGGCTGTAATTACTGCGTTCATGGGCACATCATGTGGTTCTACTGGAACATCATGTACAAGCTGACATTGGAGGCATGTGCCCCACAGAGGAGTATCTGGATGATGTTTTTTGTACCACTGGAGCCATGTGTCATATCCACCGGACCCTCTGCCGAGCCTGCGACCCTCGCGATCGAATGCTCTACCTGGCACAAGAACAATATCCACTTTCTGACTCCCAAGTTCTTCTGCATCTTTCGGAGGTTCTGGGATAGTAAATTCCCCGGGTGGAAGATCCGCAAGGTTTTCTGCTTTTCGGTAGATCATCTTTTTGTCTGGCCCTGCAAACACTGGAAGAAACACGGTATCTCCACGATCAATCAGATTTTTCAGCAGTAACTGAATATCAACTTCGGACTTTAGAGGAAAGTATGCACCTATCACCGATCCTTCGGGGATCTTCTCTAATAGAAAACGCGAGAGAGTTCTTCCTTCTGCACGTCTGTGATCTGTATCCATATCATCGATTCTCTTCTTTATTTCTAGCCGCAATATTTTCTTTTGTTCAGAGATGTGCATGTTGGGGCTGGGAGTTAGTAGTTGGGAATTAGGGCAATAGTACAATAACAAACCCTAACTACTAACTCCAAACTACCAGCCCTAGAATATTTCTGCTGCTGCATCTGCAAGGTTAACGACATCTTCGCTTGTGGTAACAGAAGGTGCGTCAAAGCTTGGAGAGCCATTTTCTAATTCACACTCCAGTTTAAGTTGTGTTTTAAAGATGCTTTTCATTACATCTTCTATTGCTCTACACGCTTGCGTTTCTCGTACTTTGTCTCTGTGGAATGCAGAGGAGAAGGAAACGATAACTTTTTTGCCTTCGAGATTGGTAATTCTCCCATTCTTTAGAGACATCTTTACTGATGCTGGAGAGGTTTGATTTAAAATCGTCTGCCAAGATTTTTGAATGCTTTCTATAGAAAGATCAGGTGCTTCTACTAGTGCATCTTGCAATGAAGGCTCGGGTGAAGATACTTCTTCAGATTGTTCTACTACAGGAGTTTCTTTTTCGCTCACTTCTGGTACTTCTGCAACTTCTATCACCTCTTTTTTTGGTTCTTCTTTTGGAACAGCGATAACGGGCATAATAGCTTTTGATGCTCCTGACTCTTCGCACAATGCAAGGAGTACAGATTCTAATACAAGGCCAGGAACGGGGCTGACGCGAATGTCTCGGATGGCATCGAGCAGAGAGCTTTGCAAAGAGAGGAGTGCATCCGTTGGTTTCTTTTCTTTGATGTTTAGGTGCACAGCATCACGCACAAGTCGAAGCATTTGCCTCGTAAAGACATCGAGCGGGACTCCTGCATCCTCTACTTTGGCGATGCTTTTGAGCACGGCATCTCTATCTTTTTCGCGAAGAGCAGTAAGAACTTCTTCTACGTACGCTTGCCCAGTGGCTCCTGTGCGCTGTGCAACATCTTCTATAGTAATATTTTCTAGAGAACGCATTTGGTCCAACAAAGAAATAGCATCACGCATTCCCCCTTCGCTTATATGGGCGATGGTTCGAAGGGCTTCACGATCTATAGTGATGTGCTCTTGGTCGGCTATGTACTGCAGTCTACGGATAATATCCTCTTCTCTAATATGTCGAAATGGGAAGCATTGGCAACGTGATTGCACAGTGACAGGAATTTTATTGAGCTCTGTTGTTGCCAAAATAAAGTAGGCATATGCCGGTGGCTCTTCGAGTGTTTTGAGCAATGCATTAAATGCTTCTTTCGTAAGCATATGTACCTCATCGATAATGTAGACTTTTGCAGATCCTACAACAGGAGAGAATTGAATCTTTTCGATGATCTCTCGCACGTCATCAATACCGCGATTGCTCGCAGCATCAATCTCTAATAAATCTACAATGCTTCCTTCGTCTACACCCTGCTCGATTTGTTTTTTTAGGACAGCGTCCTCAACGTCTTTTGTCATCAAAATCTTAGAAAGGATGCGAGCTACAGATGTTTTTCCTGTACCTCTGCTACCTGCAAATAGATACGCATGCGCCAGCTTATCTCCATTGGCAGCATTTTCTAGGGTGCTTATGACATGTTCTTGCCCATAAACATCAGCAAAAAGTTTTGGCCGATACTTGCGATAGAGAGACATTGGAGGGGGAGTATATCTTGATCATAGATTCGTGCATAGTTATTTGTGATTCAGATGAATCACTGTACTCTGTACGCACTATGAAAACACCCCTCACACTTCTCACGCTTACGCTCTTCCTTACTGCTTGCGGAGAATCAGAATCTTCTACACGGCAGCCAAAAGGAAACCCCAATGCGTCAGTACTTGTAGAAGAATTTGCAGACTTACAATGTCCGGCTTGTCGTGCTGCGCATTCAAAAATTACTACTCCTCTGCTCGCAAAATATAGCAGTGATATTCGTTTTGAGTTTAAACATTTTCCACTACGGTCTATTCACCGATTTGCTTTGGATGCAGCAGAAATGAGTGAGTGTGCTGCTGACCAAGGAAAGTTCTGGGAGTTTGTTGATATCGCATTTACCAATCAAGAGGACTTAAGCCTCGATTCTATTGTGGAGTGGGCAGAAGCTCTAGGGCTTGATGCTGATAAGGCGGAACGTTGCTGGAAATCTCATAGAAAGCGCGATACTGTTCTTGCAGATTACAAAGAAGGACGAGACCGTGAAGTTAGCGGTACACCAACCTTCTTTGTTAATGGAGAGAAAGTAACGACTGGAATCGATACCCTTAGCGAAGCAATTGATAAGGCACTTCAGGGTACGATGATGCGACTCTAAATGATTTAGTAATCATAGAGAGGACTGATCTGCGCAAATGCGTAGAGAAGTTCCAGTTTTGTATCCCATATAACTACTGTTCTGTAGGCAGTAGGATCTTGTAGATTTTCTGAAAGTAGGAATCCTTGTGCACCATATGGCACGTTTAATTCTCCAAGGTCAATAGCAGTCTCATCAGGGAATTCAACATCTCTAGGGTCGACAGTTTTGGAGAGAAATATATGTACGGAAGGACCAGTTCCACTGGTAAATGTAGGGCCAAAGTATACAGTATCTCCAGTAAAAATCACTTCGCCTTCGGTATATTCACCCATGGTAATAAATGATCCCTTTAAGCTTTGGCGCTGTCTCTTTCGTGCTTTTTTTGATTGCTTAAGCCAGTATTCCTTGGTTTCATCAACGATATCTTTTTTTGCGGAATCTTCGAGAATAGGATTCTCATTGATTTCAAGATTAACCATGGTATCTACCATTTGTTCTGCATATTGCTCGAGAAATAGGGGGTTTTCGAGTAATGCCTTCTGGTCTGGATTGTAGGTTCCACCACATGCAGTAAGCAATAGGGGGGCAATAAGGGCAATTGAGCGTATTTTCATAAGATTTAGAAGAAGATAGTGAGGTTACTATACTGACAGTGAGTTCTAATTCAAGGAAGAAAGGGGACCTACGGCGTGGTAGGTCTTACCATGACGATCTAATACTCGGGCAGCTCGTTTGATACGGTGATTGAGAGCGTAGGCAACGTAAGAATTTTTACCTGCAGATACATCCTTGTCGATGTAGTTCGTCCAGTACCAAAATGACCAAGTGTTTTTGTTAGCATTTGCCTGTTCGACGAATGCATCAGCACCACCACTGCTAGAAAACACATTTTGTGGACCAATGCCTTTGGTGCGAATGGCAGGCTGGTGGAATCCATCAAGATGATTGTTTTCATAGCCATCACCGTGGCCTGGCCCAGCGTGGCTTAGTCGGTCTGCAGTTTCTTCTATGGATTTCTCGCGAAGCGTATCTTCGATACCTTCGGTGAGATAGCCGCGCTCTTGGCACCATGTTCTGTTGTATACACAGGTGGTTACACATTGCAGACAAGCTGCCCCATGTCCTAGAGCTTTGCTGTAGAGTTTTTGATAAGACTGCGGAAGCAGGGACATGACAGAGTCGATTTCTTCTCGTGCCCAATGTATTTCTTCTTCTGCGTTGTCATTCGCCATTTCTATATCACTCTTATTACCAAAGGCCCTAAGATGCTTTTCCATAGATTGCAACTCTGCAATGTCTTCGGCAGAAGTTGCCAGCGGCCATGCTTTTGCTAGATGGTGTTGTGCTTCTTCCCAGTTTTCTAAATCGAGTGCATGACGCACTTTTCCTTTTGCATCTTGGATAGGAGTATCTTTAGGGTCTCCCATTTGAATGTGAAGTCTGCGTTCTGCTTCTTCTACATAGCTGATACGTTGCTCGAAACTTAAGTTTACAAACTTCTCTTCCGAGAGACGTTGCAACCCTTGGGGTACGCGCTCTTTAAGCATCTTTTGTTCTACTTGGTCGTAACGGTAACGCGCCTTTGCCCATCCTTTAATAAAGTTTTTAAGTTCGTGTAGAGTTCGTTCTCCTTTAAGAACATGTTCTGTCCAAGGGCCTACTTTATTACTACTGATATACCCCGCTGTGACTGCAGCCTTCAGTACGTTTGTGGTTTCTTTGTGGAGGAGGAGCTTTCCTTCTTTGTGTGCTTTTATTGCGGCTCTTGCCTCTGCGACCATTCCTTCTTTGGTATCAAAGTGTAATGCACGGAACTTACTGTTGTCTTTAAACGTGCTGATATTTTTAAATTGCTTGTCTGTTACCTCAGCCATAAGAGGATCTTTGAGGACAGTGTCGCGTTCTTTATGTACCTTCTGCCACGCAGATACATACGATGGAAATTGTGAGGTGACGAAGTATGTTTTTGCAGTCAGGTTCACTGTTGGATCTTTAAATCTTGCGATCCATTTTTTTCTTGAGCTAGCAGAAATTAATCCATTACTTACTGCTTTGTCTAATTCTGCTTCAAATCCAGCGAATATCTTTATTTCTGATGTTGCAAGTGGCAATGCGTTTTGCACTTCTACAATTAACTTCTCTCGCCATTCCTCAGAAAGAGTGTTGAGGAAGTAGTCTGAGTCGGAGAGTTTTGCTGCAAGACTTTTTATTTCTGGGTCAGAAGAGTGTTCGAGTGTTGCAAATTTAGAACTACGCAATACACCCTCTCTCTTTGCAGCAATCTTATATCGCTTTTCGAGGTAGTCTGGCAGAACATTTAAGATTGATAACTCCTTTTCTTTATAGTTTCTACTTTTATCTTTTACCCATTGTATCCATTCACCGAGAGAGCTTTCTGATATAACTCCAGCTGAAACAGCGCGTTGCAGGGGAGGGAGGAAATCTCCGTGATACAAATCCAAAGCGGACTGCATTTGTTTGGCACTTGTGGTTCTATAGAAATCTTCTGCATGTCCAATCTCTTTTGAATCATCTGGAGCGATGTTTTCTATCCAACTTTTTAGCGCTTCAGTTTCACTAGTAGATGCAAGGCCAAGTGTGTCGTGCGTCAGCGCAAAAAAACGATCAAACTTTGTACGCATAGCGCTATATTGATTCGATGGGTTTATTCCTACAGTCTCCGCTGTTTCATATGCCGTTTCTGTTACGTTCTCGTAGTGGGAAGACATGCCGACCAATTGTAGGTGGCCGTTTAAAAACCGCAATTGGTTTCTTAGAAAATTGTGGTAGGATTGGTTTCCTATGATCCTATCTGACAAAGATATTCGACAGGCAATTACCGATGGACGCGTAAAGGTCCAATCTGATCAAAAAGAGCCGTTCCAGCATATTCATGCTTCTTCTATGGATTTTCGTTTGGGAAATACGTTCAAGCTCTACGAGCACAGCAAGTTTGCAGTCCTTGACCCTATGAATCCGGATTCCTTCGTAGGAAACATGCGAACAATTACGGTTCCTGATGGAGAGTCCTTTATTGTTCAGCCAGGGGAGTTTGTCTTAGGGGTAACACAGGAGTCTATCAGCTTACCGGATGATCTAGTCGCACGTGTGGAAGGAAGAAGTTCATTAGGGCGTCTTGGTATTATCGTGCACTCGACAGCAGGATTTGTAGATCCTGGGTTCTCTGGAACGATTACACTCGAAATTAGCAACTTAAACCGCCTACCAGTGGCGTTATATCCAGGTATGCGTGTGTGCCAAATCGCCTTCGAGCAGATGAGTAGCCCTGCAGACATGCCGTATCACAGTAAGCCATTTAGTAAGTATCAGGGGCAGGTATTACCAGAGGAAAGTAGGCTCTCTATAGACCCAGAATTCGCCAAGGGTGCAAAGGAATTGCCAATGGGAGAGGAAGTCAAAGTGGGGTCTTAGGGCCTTGATATATTGCTCTGAATATGGTATTTAATCGTCTTCTTTTGGCTTCGGCTAACTGAAGATCGATCTTTGACATAACAAGCACAGTGTCGCAATAGCGATGTAATTCCAACCTAGTTAGGAGAGTGAGACATGCAGGAAACAAGAAAGCAGAATGGAACAATTCGATTTCTCTACGAGAATTCGGTGTTCCTGATCGTCGGAGCGCTCGTGGCGCTGGTGTGGGCAAATATAGATGCCCATTCCTATCACGACTTCGTGCATCTTCCGGTGATCGGAGAGCACGGAGCAGAGGGGGATCATCATGGGATTGATCTGCACTTCATCATTAATGATGTGCTCATGGCGTTTTTCTTCGCCATAGCGATGAAGGAAGTATTCGAATCCCTGTTACCAGGAGGTGCCTTGCATGGACGCAAGAAGTGGCCGCTTCCAGCAATGGCGACGGTCGGAGGAATGGCAGGACCTGCTGGCATGTATCTATGCCTCGTAGCAATGTTTGGCATGTGGGATGACTTTTCTCGGGGATGGGCGGTTCCATGTGCGACGGACATTGCGTTCTCGTACATGATTGCCAAGATCATCTTCAAGAATCCTAAACATGTGGCTATCACCTTCTTGCTTACTGTGGCAATTCTGGATGATGCTGGAGGACTCGGAATTCTCGCTGTGGGATATCCAAAGAAGCCACTTCAGCCTCTGTGGTTATTGCTTACGGCGGGTTCGATGCTCACGGCATACTCGTTCCACAAGGTGTTCAGGCTTCACAGTTTCTGGTGGTACATCGCTATTCCAGGTGTTATGTGTTGGTTCAGCTTTAATCAGGCTGGTATTCACGCAGCATTAGGATTGTGTCCCATCATTCCATTTATGCCTCATGCTAAGACGGACCTTGGAATCTTTGTCACAGAAGAATACGGTCGTCATGACACACTCAACGAGTTCGAACACTGGTGGAAAAAGCCAGTCGAACTCTTCTTGGGCCTCTTTGGTCTGATGAACGCGGGAGTCGTAATGTCGAGCGTAGGAGCTGGAACATGGATTGTTCTTTTCAGTCTTCTGATTGGAAAGCCTCTTGGCATTGTCGGGATGGCACTGCTTGGTGAGAAATGCTTCGGACTCAAGTTGCCTGATGGGATGACCCACAAGCATCTTGTGGTCGTTGGAGTGATAGCAGGTCTCGGATTCACAGTTGCACTATTTGTTGCAGCTGCGGCGTTCATTGAGCCCGGTCCCATTCAGGACCAGGTGAAAATGGGTGCACTTCTGAGTTTCGGAGCTGCTGGACTTGCAATACTCACTGCCAAGCTGTTGCGGATGAAATTGTAGCATTGCGGACGTGCTTGACGTCAAAAACCTTACACCGTTGCCCCCTTAAGAAAGGGGCGGCGGGTTTTTAATGTATGCGCTACACTCTCTTTTATCAGCGCAAAACGTCTTCAGCAGATCGGCATAATCCTATTATTTGTAGCAATACTTATTACAGCTGCAGGTTTACTTTCTCGCTGCTGGTATGAGATTACTTCGGGGCAGTTGCACTCCGATGCACAGATATTTCAGACAGTAGGGCGGGGGATGCTTAATGGGCTAAAACCTTATGCAGATTTGTTTGAAACTAAACCACCAGGAATCTTTTTACTGCACGCACTGTCCCTCAAGCTTTTCGGAGGTCCGTTTCTTGTAAAACTATTACAAGCGATCGTACTACTTGGTATTCCTGTTCTTGTCGTGATTCCTTCGATTAACATCGTGCAAGATCGCAGTGCATCGAGGCGGAAACTCATCAGCGTACTTTCTATATTGCTTGGGTTGCTACTTGCACTCTTTACTGCAGATCAAGCCGGCTTTGGTCTTACAGAGAGTTACGGAGCATGTTTAGTTCTAGCATATTTTGTCTATCTGATTTCCAATAATCATTCATCACTCACGCGATCTATTGTGTTGGGAATTTTGATGCTGCTATCTGTTGGAATCAAAGAACCATTTCTTCTGATTATAGTTGCAGGTGTTTTACTACTACAAAAGAATTTCTTTTCGTCATTTGTGTATCCATTTTGCATAGCAGTTGCTCTTGGGTTTATCGGATTACTTGTTCTGGGGCTTGCGAATCCGTTTTTCCAAATCTACTTACCACATATGCTTGGGTATCATGTAGTGCAGCATAAGGGGAGTTTGTTTTTGTATGCGTTAGAGATCTGGCGCACATTTATTAATCTTGGTGCGTACTCATGGTGGCTAGCACTTGCTGTATCAGCTCTTTGGATTGGTGTTGCCTATCAATCTCTTGCAACAAGAAATCGATCTTTGGTTCTTCGTTTTCTTGCCGCTTCATACTTGATGTTTATCGCTATTGCTACAGGTGGAGATTTCTACGGCCATCATTTTATTTTTGCAGTACCTATATACGCTGTTCTTTGGTGGATACTGTTGCAGCAGTTTCAAAAAGTGCATATCGGAATTGTTGTGGGATTTGCGATAACACTTATTGCTGCCGCAGTTACAGATACGCCGCTTTCGTATCAAGCACAGAGAGTATCTTGGCAAACAAGTGAAGAGGAGACTTTGCGAGTAGCTGGGGTGATAGATGCTGTAATGGAGCGCTGTGGTTGGGAAAGATATTTGCAGATGATTCCACGTGGAGGTGGGCCATATGCTTATACCAATACAAGTCCGTATGGTCCTATCTTTGTTCATTACTCTCGATTTATTGGGGCGAATACGATGTATCAGTCGGAATACATTCGAGCGCTACAAGATGCAAAGGTTGCATTGGTACTCGACATCGAAAATAGTAATTTTACGGAGTACACACTGCAGTATGTGCAGTCTAACTTTTCTCCAGATGCCCCTGCATGTGTAGGAGAGGATTTTGTGCAACCTGCTCCATACAGTCTGCTCTTTCGTCAAAGCTAATAGGTATGTACGATTACGTACTGTTGAATGAGGAACACGTCAGCAATCAGGCATTGATGATGGTTGGGACGATCACTGCGGTGGTGGTTGCGATTTTCGCAGGAAACTGGCAAGCAGAATTACTTGCACAGCAAATTGGTGGTCTTTGTGGAAATGGGATATGTGAACAAGGAGAAGACTCGGTGAAGTGCAAAGAGGATTGTAAAATAGATATTAGAGAATGCGAACCCTATGACTGCATAGATGCAACCGGAAAACGGCCACCTCGCTGCAGTGAAGATGGATATGTTATTAATTACTTGGTAGATCCTTGTAGGCCTGTTTGCCCTTCTATCTTATGTAGTGCTCCTCCGTTGGGATGTGAGTATGTATCGCCATACAAAACAAACGACCAAGGTTGCCAGGCAAACTGTGGAGAGATTGCGTGTGATGATGACTGTGTAACTGTTGATTGTGCTGCTCCACCTCCGGGATGTAAGTACATCAATTCAGAATATGATGGAGAGTGTATGGCTAGCTGTGGAAAACTGATTTGTGAATCACAACCTCCAGAAGATCGGTGTTCTACGATGCGGTGCTCAAATGGCTGTCGCGATGGACAGTGCATCAAGCCTGCTCCACCAAGAGTGTGTGAATACGGTTGGGAAATTTACCAAGCAGGAGACACATTTAAAGCAAAAGACGGATGCAATAAATGTTACTGCAACCAAGACGGAAGTGTTGAATGCACAGAGATGGCATGCGCTGTCGACGATGATGATGCAATGGCCGAGGAACGCTTTCGGTATGTCCAATTTGGATGTCGAGATGGACTGACGTTAAATGAAGGGAGTCCTACATCGTGTAAGTCGCGTAAGGAATGGAATGATTTTGTAGTAGAAACATGTAGAGATCGTTGTGATGATGAATGGTGTGGTGAAACTGCTATGAATGTATATGAATTCTGTAGTGGAGGTGATAGCGGAAGTGATGCATTCTGTCTGTCTGGAGGGCAGAGATATTATCCAGGTGAAAGTTTTATAGCAGATGATGGATGTAATAAATGTTTCTGCAGTGAAAATGCTACTTCAGCTTGTACCAAGATGGCTTGCATAGATCCTCCACAACCAAGTTATCCAAACCCAAATGACCCAACTGATCCAGATCAAGGATGCTTCTCATCGCAAGATTGCGGCCCAGGAACTATCTGTTCTGTAGAACTAGGAGAGTGTAATAGTGGTCCATGTGGCCCTGACGGTAACTGTGCTTCTGTGTGTACAGGTTCTTGTGTACAAAAAGGTTCTGATGACGAACGCAGGCCAGACCCAGGATACGAAGATGAAGTACGAACCGCACCTATCGAAAGCCATTTCTCTGATGCACAACCAACGTCACTAGAAGGTGAAGCGGCAAACACACTTGCCGGTGAGGATATTATTGGAGGCTTCGCCGATGGTACGTTCCGTGGTGGTCAGTCGGTGAATCGTGCAGAAGCTGCGAAGTTCTTAATGAAGGCGCGCTTTGGATCTATAGGAGATGAACGTAATAATGGTCGCTTCCTCGATGTTCGTGAAGGGGAGTGGTACGTGCGGTATGTTATTGCAGCTGCAAAACACGGTATTATTTCAGGCTACGCAGATGGAACATTCCGTCCTGCAAATACAGTCAATACAGCAGAATTCCTCAAGATGCTGAGCATCGCATTTGATCTACCACAGGACCTCCATCACGAATATACCGATGTTCCAGCTGGAGCATGGTTCGAGCAATATGCAGGGGTAGCAGAACTCTATGATTTGTTCCCAGGACGCCCAACAGGGCAGCTGCAGCCAGAGAAGCTCCTGACACGAGGAGAGGTAGCCATAGCTATCTACAAATTGCTTGAGGAATAGTAATTTGAGCCAGATGAGTGTATTGACTTAATCTATTTATAGTCTATAGTATATTTCTAATTTCCAATATTTATTATGATTCAAGAAAAATTTACGCCAACTACTAAACAATTAGAAGCGTTAGCGGCTGCACAGGGTAAGACTGCTGGTGCAAATGGAGAGGCGTTGACCAGTGAAGAGCAATCAAATGTAGATCGTTTGCTAGGAAGTGGTCCTACCAAAGTACACTCAGTTATTACTGATGCTGGAGAGCAGATTCCACCTGCAGAGCAGCACGATTCTTATGCTGGAAATGTTGTGTGTCAACAAACAGATTTCGAAGATAAATAACCTGTTACACTGCTTTGCGATGTCTATATCTCCTGATCGTATCCTGTATGAAGATGAACACCTGATTGCGGTGAGTAAGCTTAGTGGCGAGTTGACCGTGATGGCTCAGGGGGGTTCAAGTAAACTTTCTCTCTTAGATTTTGTGAGAAAAGATTACCCAGGACTTAAGGCAGTTCATCGCTTAGATTACGAGACTTCTGGAGTAGTGGTATTTGCAAAAAACAGCGAAGTAGAGAAGAAAATCCTGAGTAACAAATTTGATCAATGGGAGAAGACGTACCTTGCCCTTGTTATGGGAAGGTTAGAAAAAAACAGGGGAGCCATTCGTAAAAAACTACCTGCTCGTGGCAAGGGGATGGTGGAGGCAGAGACACTCTATACCGTACTAGATCGATTTGGGAATTCTACGTTTCTAGAATGCATCATCACGACAGGGCGTCATCATCAGATTCGAAAACACTTTGCAGGCATCGAGCATCCACTCGTGCTGGACCGTGAATATGGTCATGGAAAATTTAATCAGTTGTTTCGTCAAGAGCTTGGGTTCTCTAAGTTCTTTTTGCATGCTTCTGAAATCAGCTTTCCACATCCTATTACAGGGGATAAAGTGCATATCAAGTCACCAATGCCAAAGAGTTTTGTTGCGTGCATCAAGAAGTTGAGATCATTGTAAGAGTGTAGGATTTTCCCTACAATCAGACCAATGAAAGTTCTTTCTGCTATGCAGCCATCCGGCACTCTTCACCTTGGAAACTATTTCGGGTCGATGCTTCCCAATCGTGAGTATCAAGATACCGCAGAGCAGACACTTTATTTCATAGTAGATTTACATGCGCTCACGACAGTGCATGACGCTGAAGTTTTACGAAAATCTCGTATGGATGCTGCGCGGGATTATCTTGCTGCGGGGTTTGATCCAGAAAAAGCGATCATGTTCTTTCAATCCCATGTTCCGCAGCACACAGAACTCCAGTGGATACTTTCTACACTGACACCAATGGGTCTTCTAGAAAGATCAGTGAGCTTTAAGGACAAGGTACAAAAAGGTTTGGATACGAATGCAGGACTCTTTATGTATCCTGTTTTAATGGCTGCAGATATTCTTTTGTATGACGCAGATATTGTCCCTATTGGAAAAGATCAGAAACAACATGTAGAAATGGCGAGAGATATAGCACAGAAGTTTAATAATACGTATGGAGAAACATTTGTGCTTCCAGAGCCAGAGGTACGCGAAGAGGTAGCCGTTGTTCCTGGAACAGATGGCCAAAAGATGAGTAAAAGCTACGGAAACACTATTCCGCTCTTTGGAGACGAAAAAGCTATTCAAAAAGCAATTATGGGAACGGTGACAGATAGTAAGGACAAGGATGATCCTAAAGACCCTGAAACGTGCGTTATTTATCAGATTCATAAGCTTTTACTCGATGATAGTGCTACATCCGCTTTGGCAGATGAATATAAGAATGGACTTCCGTATGGCGATGCAAAGAAGAGGCTGTTCGAAGCCTATATGGACTATTTTGGAGAAATGCGAAAAACACATGCATCTCTTAAGGATGACTACGTGTCAGATGTATTGGAAAAAGGGGCTGCAAAGGCTCAAGAACTGGCTCAAATAAAGATGGAAGCTGTAAAGAAGGCCGTAGGATTGATTTAGGACTACTTCTACATATTGAATAAAGTGGCTATTTTTGCTATAATAATATGAAACATACACAAAAACTCTTATGACTAAAAAGACCAAGAACTCTACACACGTATCGCGTGTTCTCGTCGCAGCACTCATCGGTGCTGTTGCCATCCCTACAGCGATGACAGGTCTTTTCCAGTCTATTGATGACGAAGGTATTAATGCTGTTCCAGTTATTGATCTGCACCAACGAGCAATTAATGACAGATCTCGTGTTCGCTATGTTCGTCGAAGCTATTGGAGAGCAGTAGGGATTTACAATGAATTGAACCGTCTTGGAATAGAAGATCTTTCTCCTCCAGATATTAATGATATAGATAGTATTAATTACTACCTCGATCCATCAAACTTTGTTGCGATTGAAAGTGCATCAGAGGTTGTACATGGCGCTGCTCCTTATGGAGGAAGTGGCTATCTATCTTCTGTTTCTGATGCCAAACGCGAGTATAACAATCTATCGGAGCGTTATCGTGACCTCTTAGATGGGTACATCACTACAGGATTCTGCCCAGGCACACTAAGGCAGTATCACCTCGCAGGATTCTACAACCTTTGTGTCACATTGCTTGACGAGCATATTGCCGCAGTACAACCGAGTCTTTTAGATCGTAGTTCATATCTTCGTGGATTCCAGTCACTAGGATTTGCTCCTCTACGTAATCTTCGCCATCGTCTAAAGGTTCTTGAAGAGTCTCTTATTTACGAAGGTGGAACATCTGTTCGTCCTCGTACGCATAGTGGATTCCGTCCTCGCCCATAGTAATGAAACGCCATCCTTACTCTCATCACAGGCTCGTGCTTGCAATCCTTGTTGGTATTGTCGCAGTTCCTATTACATCAACTGCGCTCTTTATCCGTCAGGATATTCAGCCACAGGATGTTTCTGCTGAGGAGCTTCGCCAGAGTGCCATTGGAGACCGTAGTCGTTTGCGCGCTCAGCGCAGACTGTACTGGCAAGTTATAGAACGTATGGAGTCTGGTACTGTGGATATTGATAAGCCTGACATTAATGATACAGATTCGCTAATGGATGCAATGAAAGATCCAGTAGAAGAAGTACATGAGGCTGCTCCAGCACCGGTAAGTTCACTAATAACGAATCAGTTGAATACACAAGACAGAGGATTGCTCCGCCGTTATTCACGTGCAGGGTTCTGTCCGGTATCGTTACAGAATTTCCGTATTCCAGGTTTTTATCAACTTTGTGTTTCCCTTGTTGGTTCTGCTGTAAAAGCAAAGCCTGTTACAGGCCTACTAAATCACAATGCAAATCTGTATCGAATGCTTAGGCCTTCTGCACCAAATATTGGTAGGTTTAAGTTGCGCATGCAGATGATGCAAGAAGCGAATGATCGTAGTAATCGACGTAGTTCAGGTGTTCTTCCCGGTCGTCCTTCGACATGTGTGATGAATTTGGACTGTCAGATGCCGAGGTATAATAACTAGGGTTAGGGTTAGGGTTAGGGTTAGGGGTATACTTTAGATGTGGATCAGCATCTTGTTTTAGCGTCGGCAAGCCCACAGCGAAAACGATTACTCGAAGGATTGGGGCTGGTATTTAAGGTACATCCTAGTAATTTTGATGAATCTACATGTACAAAGACAGATCCAGTAGAGCGTGCCGCGCATCAGGCATATCACAAGGCAATGGACATCAATGATCAGTTCCCAGATAGTTTTGTTATTGGTTGTGACACACTTGTCGTCTCGCAGGATGGAGTGTTAATGGAGAAGGCTCCTGATAGTAAGGCTGCGAGAGAAATGGTCCAGAAGCTTTCGGGGAAAGTATGCAACGTGCACTCGGCACTTTCTATTGTAGATCCAGAGCAAAAGCATCATGAAGGAGTATCTTCTTCTGCTGTGCGATTTAAAGAACTTACTAATGAAGAACTTGATTGGTGGATGGGGACCAATCTTTGGAAGGATCGATCTGGGTCATTTCAAATTGATGGACCTGGACAGTTTATGATCGAAGAGCTTCGCGGAGATTGGAGTAGCGTTGTTGGGCTTCCTATTTTTCTTCTTGGAGATTTACTCAAGAAGGCGGGGTATCACATCTTTGTCTGAGTCCACTCCCAGAGTTCATCAAAGATATCAGCAGTACTAGCAGCGCACGTGTAGCCGCCTTTGGGGTTACCGGGTTCTTGAGGTATGTACGCCATCTTTCCTCCTGCCTCTTCTATCAGTAAGAATCCCACTGCAATATCCCAGAGGCGAATACCATCAAAGAACACACCATCAGTATGTCCCATCAGTATCTCTCCTAGCTCTTCTGCAGCACACCCGTAGTTCTCTATGGAGCGGCAAGGAGGGAGTGTCACGTGGAGGACTCCGTTTATATCTTTACCTCTATGAATAAGATTGCAGTTGAGGATTGCTTCTTGCAGAGTGCCTGTCTTACGAAGTTGTACAGCATCTCCGTTAAAGTAGGCACCAGCACCTTTTCCACCCCAGAACCATTGATTCAGTAAAGGCATGTGCATGGCACCTGCCAAGAGCTCTCCGTCTTTTTGCACTGCAATGATTGTGCCGAAACTATGTTTTCCATGGATGAAATTTGTGGTGCCATCCAGTGGATCAATGATCCATTCGTATGGACTATTTGGATCTCCGATATCTTCTGCCCCTTTTTCTTCTCCGATAAATCTATGATTTGGAAAATGCTTCTGGATCGCTGCAACTATAGCTTCTTGGGTACGGCCATCGATTTCAGTAACAAGATCTATAGCTGATGATTTAATACTTACATCAAGCTGTTTCGAACCATTATGCACAGCGTCATACTCATACTCAAGTATGGCTGTCCCTACTGCAGTTGCTCCGCGAGCTATTTCTATTAGCTTATCGATAGAGATATCACTCATATTGGCAGATTGTCGCTACTATCATCTTTACCTATGCGCTCTCCGACATCATCACCGAGATCATATTCTCCTGCTTCTACAATAGCTTCCTCACCATTATTGGTGTTATCTTTATCGTCATCGTCGTCTGTAAAAAAGTGAGTCATATCAATAGAGTAATGCAAAGCTTAGATCGTTGGCAATCGATAGTCATATAGTCCTTCTCTAGCTTTCTTGTATCCAGGCATAGCCCACTCTACCCAGTCCCAGTATTGAGGGCTGTGATCTGCGCGTTTTCTGTGGGCTAATTCGTGGAGAATGACATATTTGATAACTTCTGGACGTACAAAGAGAAGAGCTGAATTAAGCATGATTGTACCGCTTGGACTACAGCTGCCCCATTGAGAGGAGGCGAATTGCAACTTCACATCAGAGACATGGACGCCGAAGGTCTCGTCATTGAGCTTCATTACAAGCTGTTCGACGCGTGAGAGCTCCTCTTTGGCTACTGCTTTCCAGAGAAGTCTGTGAAGCCCCTTGCGGCGCATACTTGGGCCAATCTGGACGTTCCAGCCACGTGTAGTGCGACGCATAGAGGTCTTCTTGCTCGGTCGTAGGCAGAAGCAGTACTTTTTTCCATTAGCCAGAGTAATGGTGGCACTCTCTCCCTTATCAAGAAGCCTGCCAAAAGGGTTAATGAGGATTTTCTCCTGCTCGTCTTCTACCTGCTTGAGCATACGCTCTAGTAGATCGTTGATGTGCTCTTTTTCTTCGTCCGTAGAGAGTCCTTTGGCAAGCCTAATGATGATCGTATCATCACGAAACACCGCACGACTATGCTTGTTTTTTGTGCGTTCAACCCGGTGACGAATAGGATGTTTTTTCATGTGGGCTGACGAGTATACATGCTCGTCAAGAGGGGGGCTTTGGTCGGGGGGTCGACGAAGTGTTCGGGACATAGCAAAGAGCAGCTCAGCTTTTTTAGCTTCCAGAAGCCATTCAATTTTTGGATTACTAGTTTTCCGCATTAGCTTGCTCAAGTTCTTTGTTCAACAATGCTGCTTCGAGACCCTGTTGGATGCAAAATTTTACGTCGGATTGACCTTGACGAAATGCTGGTATCAAAGTGTCATTATCTTCCAAGGATAATAAGGACTTTATCTGCTCTTCTTCGGTCTCAAAACACGTGATTGCCATGTCGATTTTTGCCAGCACACCTCCTTCGGGGGCAGTGTTATTTTTCACAGTTTCGAGACGAACGATTATGTGATTGAGCCATGCCAGAGTCCTGCTGATGCGTACTTGTGTCATGGCAATGTCCTTATTAGGAAGATACGTTTGCGCCAGACTTTTCTTTACCTCCTGGAGATCTTCTTTGCTCTGATATGAACCACTGTCTATGCCCTTAATGACAGCAGAAATAGCATCAGAAAGGTTCTGAATATGGAAAATAGCACCAGTGATATATTGCCCTGCAGGGCCTGTCAGAGAGAAGACATAATGTTTTTGCTTTCGGAGTATTTCGAGCTCCGAGCTGAGCACGGCTCTGTAGCAATTCTGGGTAATAGGTAACATAGACCCAATATTGGCTTTGCGAATGTCTGTACGACACACTTGGCGTATTTCGCTGAGCTTCTCTCGCCTCGCTTGATTTCCACTTTTATACTCCTGGTCCAGTTTTCGACGGTTCATCATGTTAGCCCAGAATCCTTCATTCCGAGCTTCTCGAGTATTCCATTGTTGCTCTTCGGCTGATTCCTTTAATTGCTCTGAAGATGCAGAAGAAGCAGAAGAAGGGTTTGGTGAGTAGGTTTGCGGGTGCTGGTAATCTGTTTCTATAACATAGGCAGCTGCCGTAGTGGGTAGCAGGATAATGCTGAGCACGATGAGAATCCGAGACGTAGGGGTCACGGTAGCTTAGTGTAGCAGATTACTTCGTATACCTGACTAGAAAGATCACAGTCAGTGCATAGAGCAATGCAAACTGACAATAAATTGATGAATAATCGTAGGCAAATTGTGGATATATAGCATACAAAATAAGGAGAGTTACAATACTACTCGTTAATACAAACTGCATCGACCAAATAAATAAACCTGTCCTTTTTAGTAGAGGTACGCACACAATTCCAGTCATTATCAATGCTGTTACAGCAACGATGATGCTGCTTGTTACCCAGGAAACATCTTGATTTACATTTGTCAGTAATGAATAAAGGAAATAAAACTGCCCTAGGAGTATTGCTATTGGCAGCATGAGAATTGCAATTCTCGTTGAGTGTTTCAACTGCGAAGAACATTCTTGCTTGGTGATAGTATTCGTAAATGCCATGAATCCTATTCCAGGGTAGATAATGTAATAGGCTAAGTATGTGATCATAAGATATTGGTT
>CAVOCY010000009.1:0-40515 GCA_963694385.1 Candidatus Altimarinota bacterium | reverse complement strand
TCTTCTGTTCTGCTTTTTCAGCGGGTTTCTTTTTCTGTTCAGGTTGAGACCCAGCCATTTCAGGATTTGTCATGTTTGTATTTGGTAAAGAAGTTTATGTGAATTATTACCTACATTATAGCAAAATACTCTCTTTCGCACAATGAAATTGTGCAACGAACATATGATACTTTGTTCTAAATAGCCTCATACACATAAAATATCGTTCTTATTTTGATAAGAATAATTCTCTTTCGTCAGGCGGAATCCCTCTGTATTGCATGTCTTGTATGCTACTGGTGCTTCAAAAGCGAACAGGTAATATGTAACCTCAAACTCCCGACCCACCACGATTTCATGAAAGAAAACCTACGGTTTCCTCTCATGGGCTCTCCTTCCCTTTAGTCAGAGCTGCTCCAGCGAAAGCAAGCTTCCGCTTCGCAGTTTTTTACACATCAACAACCTTTAACCCAAGAGATACGAGGAGGATGCCGATAGTCCTATCGACACGACTTTTTGATTTGTTAAATGCTACTTGCACTTTCTTGATCGTAAAGATTGATGCAACGAGCGAAAACCATATTATGGATGACACGACAACGAATACGGCGAAAGTGTACTGAATACTATTTGGAGTTTCTGGAGTGATAAACGCAGAGAAGAGACTTACGAATGCCAAGGTTGCTTTCGGGTTAAGAGCGTTTACGTAGAATCCCATCTTGATAGCCTGCTTGGGAGAGATAGCTTTAGCCTCTCTCTCTGTAGAGAGATCAAGGTCCTGGTCTTTACTCATGAAGCTCGCGATACCAATACAAATAAGATACGCAGCTCCAAGATACTTAATCAGATTAAAGAGCATGATGGATTGCGAGATGATTAGCCCCAGCCCAAGGATGCAGTAGGTCATATGCACAAGAAGCCCCAATGCAATTCCTATGCTCGTGTAGCGTCCAATGCTTGGAGAGTATTTTACGCTGTTTCTTACTACAACAAGAAAGTCTGGCCCTGGTGAAATCATAGCCAGAAGATCAATAACGCACATGGCGATAAGTATTTCCATGGCGGTAATGTACCTTACTTCACTGACCCCATACAATGCTTCTGGATGGTTCTCCAGTCGAAGGGGAATCGATGTGTTTCCATTGCACGTACAAGTGCACCAAAGCAGTGCCAGACTGTTTTTTGTGAGTACAAGAACCCGTTACCTGCCTCTTGCACAGGGTTATAGTCTTCGAGTGCTGCAGTATCTGGAGCAATCGGAACGACACCATAGCTAAGAGCTAGAGGAAGCTCTGCAAGATCTGCTGGGTCTTCTAGGAATAGTGCCATATCAGAAGCAGCATACATTTTGCGAATAGCCACTTCTTCATTAGGAATAATAGCTACTCTGTGTGGGTGCTCTTGAGAAAGCTTTGTAAAGAGGTCACCGTAGTGGCTTGCTCCTTTTCCAAGAATAAGAATCTGAATATCCTGACTGATGATTCCTGGAAGAATTTCTTCGAGTAGTGCTCCTCCAAGAACTTCACTCATACCAGCAGGTAGGCAAATTACAGGCCTTTTTGATTCTGATGGCCAGCCGAGCTCTTCTTGCAGGCTTTGCTTATTCTTCCCCTTTTTTTCAAGAGAGGCTGCGGTGTAGCGCTGAGCAATTTTTTGGTCTGTTGCAGGAGTCATATGTATTTATGTTTCCTCTTATTATAGCCTAAAACGGTACTTTATTGAAGGGAGCTGAGCTTGTATTCCTTCTAAAGTAGTGTCCGGTATATAGGTTGTATTTAGTGGGAAATGTGGGCATTCTGGGGTTAGTGAAACACCTTGTTCTCGTTGATGGCCACCACCTCATGTATAGGGCGTACTGGGCTATCCCCCGTACCCTTAAAACACGCAGTGGAGAGCAGTCTAATACCTCATTTGGTATGGCTTCTATGCTTCTGGCTATCCTCCAAAAAGAGGAGCCGGACTCTCTAGTAATCTGTTTTGACGAAGGAAATAAGACTTTTCGTCACGAGGAAAATGATACATATAAAGATGGGAGGGCAGAGACACCTGATGATTTTTATGTCCAGATCCCGAGAGTCATGGAGCTTATGAAAGCATTCAATTTTCCTGTTGTGAGCGACCCCTATTATGAGGCTGATGATTTTCTTGCTACATATGCAACCGTTGCAAGCGATAGAGGAATGAGAGTGACCGTCGTTACGGGTGATAAGGATGCATTTCAGTTGGCATCAGAAAGCATCCGCGTCGCTATTCCGCATAAGGGATATAACCAAGCAGAGTATCTTGGGCCAGATGAGGTCTATGAAAAACTCGGCGTTACCCCAGCACAAGTCGCTGCCTTCAAAGGCTTAAGTGGTGATAGTTCGGATAACCTTAAGGGCGTTAGTGGTATCGGACC
Source organism: Candidatus Altimarinota bacterium (assembly GCA_963694385.1). GTDB lineage: Bacteria > Patescibacteriota > Gracilibacteria > Peribacterales > Peribacteraceae > UBA2170. The sequence goes on along the minus strand of CAVOCY010000009.1, from coordinate 38,138 downwards.
AAAAACTGCTTCGGGTCTTATTCAGCAATTTGGATCACTCAAAGAAATTTATAATAATCTTGATGATGTCCGTCCTGCTGTTCGGGAAAAATTGGAGATGGATAAAGAGCAGGCATTTTTCTGTGAACGCATGGCAGAACTTGTGTGCGATATCGAACTTCCCATTTCTATTGATGATGTTCAGCTCGAAAATCTCGACCCCAGTCCTTTGTTGGAATTCTTTACAGAGCTCGAGTTTACATTGCTTTCAAAACGCTTCCTCAAGCTTCTAGAATCAGACTATGGACAGCAGCATTTTCAGACAGAAGGTCTGTCATTACCAACATCTTCATCAGGAGTAGCTCCAAAAAGTGAAGCACAGTTGTCATTGTTCGAATAAGGCTGCATACAATTCGTACTCATGAGTTTTCTGATGGTCTTTTTCACAAAGTCTATCAATTGCTTAGCCCTTATAATACATAAAAAATCTGATTACTTTTTTTGTTCACTCTAAGCGCCTATGTTCACCTTTGGTATTCAATAGGGTCTTGCATTGTTTCTCTGCGAACGTACACTTCGCGTTGTGCTCATGAGATTTTCACGAGCAAGCTTCTTCCATTCCCAATTGCCATGTCCAAAGAAAGAGTACTCGCCAGCCTCGATATCGGAAGTTCAAAGATCCGAACAGTTGTTGCTGTAGCTGATAGTGATGATGCGCAGAGTACGCCAAATATTATCGGTGTTGGTCTTTCTCCTTCACTTGGTATGCGCAAGGGGCATGTAATAGATGTAGAAGAACTTATCCATAATATTATTTCCTCATTAGAAGATGCAGAACGTATGGCAGGTGTTCCTATTAACCATGTCTTTGTAGGAATGTCTGGTTCTCATATAGAAGCATTTGATAGCAGAGGTGTTATTGCCATTTCTGGTGCAGAGATCACCCTTGATGATGTTGCCCGTGTACTCGATGCAGCTCAAGCGGTTTCGATTCCTGCCAATAGAAGGATTCTTCATATAGAACCAAAGGCATATGCGGTTGATGAGCAGCGCGGTATAAAAAACCCCGTAGGAATGACAGGTATTCGATTAGAAGTAGATGCGCATATTGTCACAGGGCACATTCAGCATGTAAAAAATATTGAGAAGTGTGTCGACCAAGCAGGAGTAGATGTTGATGATCTTATTCCATCAACGATTGCAGCAGCTGAGGCTGTACTTACAAAACGTCAGAAAGAACTTGGAGTTGCCATTATTGATATTGGCGCTGGATGCGTAAGTCTCGCAGTGTTCGAAGAAGGAACAATCCTACATAGTGTTTGTATTCCTTTGGGTGGCGAGAGCGTGACAAACGATATTGCTATCGGACTTCGTACGTCTGTTGATACGGCAGAGAAGATCAAAATTGAATTTGGGTCTGTGTTACCAGAAGAAATCCCAGAACGTGAGATGATCGATCTCTCCACAGTATCTAAGGTTGATACGCAAACTGTTTCTAAGCGGTACATGGCAGAGATTATGCAAGCTCGCTACTTCGAAATCTTCTCACTTGTTAATGAGGAGCTTAAGAGAATTGGTAGAGCAGGAATGCTTCCTGCTGGAGCGTTGCTTACAGGAGCTGCAGTTAAAGCTCCAGGTGTACTCGATCTCTCTCGTGATATTCTCGGGCTTCCTGTACAGATGGGATTCCCAACAGATATTGGAGGTGTTATCGAAAAAGTTGATGATCCAGCATATGCAACAGCACTCGGTGCTTTGGTGTGGGGTATGCGTGAGGGCGAAGGTCCACAGCGCATCGGAGGTGTTCAAGTGAAGCGCGTTTTTTCTCAGGCAGGTTCTTGGTTCAAGAGTTTGCTTCCTTAATTTTTACGTTACGTTAATTCCCCCCTTTTATCATGTCAGATACGCTACGTTCCCTCTTCTCGGGTAGCAAGCCTGCTGGGTCGCAGCAAGGTGATGATGATGGTGCTACTACTACAAGTGGCGCAGTCAGCTCCCGCGAAGTTCTACCAGATGTTACTCCTGGTGCCGATATCCGTGTTCTTGGTGCCGGTGGCGGTGGATCCAATGCTATAAAACGCATGATGGATGCCAAAATCCAAGGCGTCGATTTTATTGCCGTCAACACAGACGTGCAAGCGCTCTATCATAATCCTGCTGCAAAAAAGCTTACAATTGGTCGTGGGGTAACCCGTGGTCTTGGTGCTGGTGCTAACCCAGATATTGGAAAGAAGGCAGCAGAAGAAAGTATGGAAGAGATCAAGAAATCTCTTGAAGGAGCAGACATGCTCTTTATTACCGCAGGTCTTGGAGGAGGGACCGGGTCCGGAAGTGCTCCCGTTATTGCAGAGATGGCTCGCAGTATGGGAATCTTGACTGTTGGTGTTGTAACCAAGCCATTTAACTTCGAAGGTCTTAAGAGAAAGAAGCAGGCAGAGGAGGCCTTAGAAAACCTCAAAGGAAAAGTAGATACACTTATCACCATCCCGAATGATAAGATCCTTTCTCTCATCGACAAAACAACTCCACTCACAGAAGCATTCCAAGTGGTCGATGAAGTATTGCAACATGCTATCGAAGGAATCTCTAGTCTTATTACCGTACATGGTCTTGTTAACGTGGACTTCGCTGATGTGAAATCTATTATGCAAGATGCTGGTACTGCACTTATGGGTATCGGTTACGGAACAGGGGACAGTAGGGCTGCCGAAGCAGCTCGTGCTGCTGTAGATAGCCCACTTCTAGAAATGAGTATTTCTGGTGCGAAGGGTATCCTCTTCAATATTACTGGAGGGAACGATCTTTCTATGTACGAAGTGGATGAGGCTGCACGTATTATTACAGAAGCTGCAGACTCTGATGCAAATATAATCTTTGGTGCAGTGATTGATGAAAACTCAACAGGCGAAGTAAAGTGCACTGTTGTCGCTGCCGGATTTGAAGAGCAAGAAATCCCTGCTTATCCTGCAATTGGAAGTTCTACAGGTGAAAGTCTTACCAAGAAAACATTTGGAGTTCCTTCTACTGCCAATCAGGCAAGTGGCCCAGAAATACGCCAAGAGCAAACGCAAGCTGCCCCATCACTTATGGAGGCAAAGTCTACCAAGCTCGACCTCAACGAAGACGAGCTGGAGGTACCAGCGTTTATGCGCAAACCAATCTCGAAGTAAACACACTAAGAAAGAAAGGGCGCTCCGGTGGGGAGGGCTCTTTTTTAATTCCTACATGTGTCCTGTGCTTCCAAATCCTCCTCGCGAAACGGCAGCGAGTTCTTTTTCCTCTATCCACTGCGCCTGCTCTACTTTAACAAACATTCCTTGCGCAATACGCTCGCCTCGCTCGACAGTCACGATTTCGTTGCTGATGTTTTGGACTTGAATAAGTATCTCGTCATCTGGCCCGTGATAGTCTTGGTCGATGACCCCGATACTATGTGGGCACACAAGAGCTTTTTTACGGGGCAGAGAAGAGCGGGGGACAATAAGAAGTGCATGACCCTCCGGTACTTGCACGACGACGTTACCAGGCACGAGAGCGATGCTCCCAGGTTCGATGGTTGTTGTTTCTCGTGTGACAAAATCAAATCCTACTGCACCTCCAGATTCATGCTTTGGAAGTGGTAGCGATGGGTCGATACGTTTGATGCGGATCTGCATAAGTCCATATTGGCTTATTGCAAAGCTCTATGCAAGTTACATACCGACACTAGAATCATTCCCATGCTGACTTCGTTCACCAAGGTATTGCTTTACTGTGCCAGTCTCAATTTTGTTGTAATAGCTTTCTTCTTTAAAGTCGCCTGCCATATTGGCTAGGATATCTATCAATGTAGCTCTATTACTAGGGTCTGCAAGTGATTTTGAAAGTTCACGAGAGAATTGTTTGGTTGCATTGAAGTTATCAGATTGCCTTTTTGAACCATTTGCAACAATCAACTGGCCATCTTCTTCAGACTGATTTCGTACATATTCATCTTGGTTTGCATCAATTTTACTCCAGTCCAATGGAATGCCATCAATAACACTCCTTATTAGCTGGTTATTTCCTTCACGGTATTCTTTTACTTTATGTCCATCTGCAGATGGGGCGGTTTGCCCTGCAATTTGATCCAGAGTGACTTCTATACGCGTTGCTTTATCCATCCCGTTTCGGGTAAGGATATTATCGAGATGTGCATATGCAGCTATGGATTTTGCAGCTTCCTGTGCGTCTTGTTCTGTAAATGTTGCATCTCCATCTTTATGTAGTTGTGCGAGTTGTGCGAGAATTTTGAATTTGGTTCCAAAGCCTGTGTAGGTATTTTTGGCAGCTTCGTAACTCATTTTAAATCGTGAACCAGAAAGAACTCCCGTAAGCTCTTCAACTCCCTTGTAGTCCATTTGACTAATGATGGTAGGAATATCTTCGTGATCCAATTCTTCGGTTCTTGACCCAGACGTTGCTTTTGCCATACGGGCTTTTGCACTTTCATTCCGCGTAAGTTCCAAGTGCAGCCACAGTGTTGTCTTTGGGCCTGGCTTGTATCTGCTAGCACCACTTTCTGTAATACGATTTGCGAGGGCCTTTATTTCTGTCATCGAGTTATTCTTACCGTAAAAGTAGTCGATAAATGGAAATATATTCAAGATTCCACCATCTTCACCAGCCATGGCTCTAAGCCTATCGATAGATAGTAGTCCTTTTGCTACACCTTGAACAAGGTAGTATAGCTTTTCTTCCATGGTCATCTTACCGTTACGCATAGAGTACTCTAGTATCTCTTCGTACAGGTGTGGATTGATATCTTCTGGGATGTTATTGCTACCACTCTTTTCTATCCATAGCTGTAGTTGTCGTTCTAAGTTTGCAGCGAGCCCACCGCTTACATTAGAAAGTTGGTCTGTTGTGGTAGTAAATTTCTTTTTTCCACTATCTACAGCACCATCATTTTGCTGACGCCAGTCGAAGTATTTATCTTTGTCTCCCCAGATATCTGTAATCAGTTTTTGTAGCCATTTATCTCTCAAGATATCACTACCTGCACAAGGGCCTTCTGGCATATGGTATGAACTCAGTGCGTTCAAGGTATTCCAGAAAGGTACGTAGTTCCAGTCCATACGCCCACGTTCTGATAGTACCTCTGCAATTGCTCGTACTTGGTCTTTGTTACGTGTGTTTCCAAGCATGCTTAGTAGGGCGTAGCTATCTTGATCTTTAAGAGCTTCTTTCCACTGGTTTACCTCTTCGATTTCCGAGGCGTTACCACGCTTATCGTATTCATGTTTCAGCTGTCCAGCATACGGAACCCAATCCCCAATCCATTCTGTAAGATTTTTACCAAGTCTACTCTGGGCACGTTCTCCTCTACGCTTCCACATACGTTGAACATCTTCAGCTCCTTGTTTTACTGTGTTAACAATATCCATAATAGATACAAATTCAATTCCCTTTAAGAATCCCATTAATCCACCTCCGCCTATGCCCGATGGACCCTGTTTGCTCATATCGAGTTCGAGGCTCTTTAGGCGGTCTATCTCCTCTGTAACTTCTTTTATGTCTTCTCCCAGTGCAAGGAGTCGTGGAGCAAGCTCTTCTTCGGAAAGTGTTTTTCCATAAAATGGCTTCTCAATCTCATTCTCGAGGTAGTCTTTTTCTATATCATATCGCTCTTGCATAATATCGATACCGTCAACGTTGTCGTGACTATCTATAAATGATTTGATGATAAGAAGAGAGTTTCTCGACGCACTTATATCTTCGGTTGTACTTGCAGCTATTTCGATACCTCCACCACCACCTTCTTCTTCATCATCATCTCCCATACCTGATGAATCTTGCAGTGCAATTCCATCATTGTTTGCAGCGGCAAATTCGTCAGAGACTGAAATTTTCTCTGGCACACTTCCTGTATCTATTGCATCGAAAAGAGCTTTATCCTCAGGTTTGAAGTTGCTTAAATTTTTGCCATTCTTGTAAGAAGCAAATTTGTTGATTAGTTCATCGATTAGCATTTCTTTATAGCGTCCATCTGCACGTTGCTTTGCTATACGTTCTAGTTTATCACCAGTGAAATTTTGCTTTTGTGCTAGGGCACGCTCTTTCTCAAGAAACTTATCGTATAAGTCTGCCATCATCCAATCTTCTGCTCGATCAAACAACATATCTTCGAACGTTGTTCCATCTGTCATGCCAGGTACTTCTTGCTTAAGGTACATACTCATTCCTACAAATAGTTGTGGCAGAAGACCTGTACTACGCATGAGTGTATCGACAATTGCATGCCCTTGTTCGTGATAGAGCGTGTGCTGCTTAGTGGATTCGCTATTAATGATGTTAAGATTTAGGTATATCAATCCATCGCCTGGGTTGTAACAACCAGGACTGTCTGTAGTTCCACAAGCTTTTTGGTATGCAGTCATGTCACTAAGTTCTACAATGCGCGTTCCACTTAGTGCATCAAGTTGCTTCAGTACCTCTTGAAATTTCCGTATCTCTAATGCACTCTCGCGGATGATCTGTAACCCTTTTTCACCATGTATCTTTTCTATGCCGGTAAGATTACTTCGAAGCACTTTAAGCTTATTGCGAATCATTCCGTCAGCCCCAAGAGCTTTAATCGATTCATGTTGTAATGCAGAATGCGTAGGAGCAGCATCTATACCATTACCGAAACAGATTTGCTCAATTGCTGCTAGTTGCCCTTGAAGTTTTTCGCTTACCTCTGTCGTGTTTTCTGATGTATCTTTTTGAATCTCTTTTTCATCCTTGCTGATGAGATTAATTATGTGTGGGCTTTCTACAGCAGCTACAATAAGTTCAAGCTGCCTGCGACGACGAACGGTAAATTCATCAAAGAGGAATTCCTCATCCTCGGGGCTTGGTTCTCCATCATTATCCTTGAGATTCGTAGCAAATTTCGCAAGGCCTGTTAGGTTTCCTAAATCTTTAAGTGAACTTGGCAGATTTTCTTGTAAATGCGTATCAGTTGAAAGTGTATTTGCTGCGCTCTGCAAGGAGGGCGCATAGGAAGTCACCCAGGCAATTACTACATTTCTCTCTTGTACATCTGTGGCATCGTGAGATCTATCAGATCCTAGTAGCTCTTCTTCAAATGTAGCATCATCTGCTTCTATCCATGCAAGTGCCCGTAGTTCACCAGAGAGTCGTACTGATTTTTGTGTAAACTTCTGGTCACTAGTCTTACGAAGGTTCTCGGGGTCTTCTTCTGATTCGTTTATCAGAGAAGTTCCCTTTGCTCGTTCTAGATGAGTATGTACTTCTGCAAATCTTCGATGTAGTGCAGTTTCGGAGATGCCTAAATCTTTTGCAATACGCTCTGGTTGATCTCCATACTGCTCCACAATTGGACGAATGCGGTCTTTAAATGTGGTACTTAGTTTTTCTGCATGCCTTTTGAGGAGTGCTAGAGCATGTTTTCTCGCTAATTGAATTTGTTCAAAGAACTTTCTCTCCATTTCTTCCATGGAACCCATTGAAGTTTCGCTGGCAAGATCGTTTTTTTCTATAGCTGCAATCTTTCTAGCGGCCATTACTTTCTTCTGAATTAACTTAAGCTTGAATGACTTTGTTGGATTCCCGCTACTATCCCTATCTGTATCAGTAATTTCTATTTCTCGCACCAAGGCATCGAGTGCGCGTTGCTCTTCTGGAGATAGATTGTTCTTACCATTGTCTAACGCAATCTCAGGGTTAATGTCGAGTGTTTTTACGATGGCATCTACCTCACTATCTTTCCAGGCATCTTCGTCTAAGTATGCAGTAAGACTTTTATTTTCAAGTCCAACTTTTTTTTCGAGGGTAATAATTTCACTTACAGGGGTACTACCTAGTTGCTGCTCTAGCTCGTGAAAATGCTTTATACGTCTTTCGAATGCTTGGGATAGTTTTACTGCAAGCTCCTCGTCATTAATAAAGTGCTCTATGTCTTTTGTGATACCTTCAGCGAGCTCAGAGTCTCCTTTCCCCTTTTCTAACTCTTGAATGCGTAGCCCTATAGATCGATTCATTTTATCAAAATCAACTGTTGGGAACCGTTTACGCAATTGTTCATCACGAAGTATTTCTAGTGTTTGTTCTAATACAAATGGGGACCAGGCGACGGTCTTTGCTATTTCTGGTGCTAGCTCTGTAACATTTTTTGATGTTTTTCCAGAGATTTCCAGTATGTCATCTGTTGATGATTGATCTAATTTTTCAGAAGAGCCTTCTTGCGGTTGCTCTAGTGGATTGCCGTCATCGTCATCTGCAAAGCACAGCAAACGTTTCTCCTGCATGGCAGGGGAGAGCTTTTTTGCAAAATGCCAGTGCCAGGTGTGTTCCAGCATGTTAGAGTTTACAGATTCGAATAATAGTGTCAAGTAGCTTTTCTCCTTTGTCGTCTAATCGAGGTAATAGATTTTCTAGTAAATCGTGCAATAGGAATGGATCAATGTCTCCAGTTTGAATTTTGATGTCGTTTCCTGATTTTCTTTCTATGTGTAATTCATGATAGTTTGACCCTCTTAAAATCCAGTACCCAGTACAATTGCCCCATTCGTTGTACTTGTCATTGACTGCAAATCCATTTCTCCACATGCGCATTTTCTTCATAGGAAACTCTTGTGCATGCATTTTCCAATAGACGGCTGTGCACACAATTATAAGAGCAGTAAACGTCCAAGCCTCTGTAGCAATGCTGTATGCTAGGCAAATGGCAAAAAATATTGCAGCTAAGATATACCAGATTTTTGTACGTTCTTGATGCAGATGTTCCGGTGCAATCCAGCTAAGAATTGGGTCGTCTGTAGGGAGGGAAGTTGGGGTCATGTGTATTTGTGTGTAATCGTTTAATTATAGCGGAAAAACGCCATTTCGGGTATTGCACAAGGGTTGCACTATCTCAGAAGTATACTGTAAGTATGTTTGTACTAAAATGGCTTAAATAAGCCATTAATATTCATTAAATGCTATAAAAATTGATCTTTCACTCTGTCCTTCTAGAATAGCGGCTACAATATCGGATGTGGGCAATTAGCTCAGTTGGTTAGAGCGTTGCATTGACATTGCAGAGGTCACTGGTTCGAATCCAGTATTGCCCACCATGTTCCATCAAGTCACGGAACCCCTTCTTCCGCTTATTCATCAGTAATATCTCGAGTGTCAAAAAGTTTTGATCTTGTACACCCTCCCAAGAGAAGGGTTTGAGTCGTAGCGTAGGAGTATGAAGTATCGTGATCGATTTCGGATACAGTCAATGCGAATGCGTGGCTGGGATTATGCGAGCGATTCTGTGTATTTTATTACGATATGCACAAAGGGAAGAGGGGCATGGTTTGGTGATGTGGTTGATGCAACCATGGATCATACGGTTCTCGGATTGGTTGCTCAATATTTCTGGGAACGAATCCCTCATCATTTTCCTCACGTCGATCTGGATGCATTTATTGTCATGCCAGATCATGTGCATGGGGCATTAATTTTTCGTTCCTCGGAGGGGGTGCAATGTTGTCCACCAGTAGAGACGCGCCATGGATCAGGTGTTTCCTCAGCAGAGACGCGGTATACCGCGTCTCTACAGAATTCCATCGCATCTCTACGAAAAGGGAATGTATTTGGACCATTAAAAAAGGGATCATTACAATCAGTGATTAATGTATACAAAGGCGCTGTTACAAGGTGGGCACATGCAAATGATATTCCAGATTTTCGATGGCAGTCACGATTTTATGAACACCGCATACGTTCGCATTCAGAATTGCAAAATACGCGGTTGTATATCAATGAAAATCCTTCCTCAATTTTTCTATGAGCAGTCATTTTCTTCAAAAAATTCTCGATCTCTTTTATCCAAAACATTCTCTGCAAGGAATATCTGGTTGCTGGATCACGACAGAGGAGTGGTCTGATATTCCCTATAATAAATATAGAGAGAGCCGCGTATTTCTCGAAGAGCGCGGCCTTGGTTCTGTTGATAATATTGTTTCTGCTTGTAGTTATCATGATTCTATTTTGCTGCAACGAGCATTATTTACTTTTAAGTATAGACGCGTTCCAGGTCTTGCATCAAAACTTGCAAACTTCATTATTCAATTTGGAGAAGAAGAGATGACGCTGGATAGTGTGCTTGCACCTGTCCCTTTGCATTGGCATCGACAATTTGATCGCGGGTTTAACCAAGCAGTATTACTTGCACGACGTACTGCATCTGTTTTGGATCTTCCATATTCTCATCTTTTAAAACGTGTTCGTGATACGGGGCATCAAGCATGGCGTTCGCGAGATGAGCGAATGGTTTCGATGCACGATGCTTTTATATTGCGCAGAGGTGTTACTGTTCCAAGACATGTTGTTCTTGTCGATGACATTGCAACAACAGGTGCAACACTTGATGCATGTGCAAAAGCCTTAAAGAATCATGGCGCAGTTCGTGTAGACGCATGGGTAGTGGCAAGAGGATAAAAAGTTCACTTCACTACACATTGATACACAGAGATATTTTTTTTCTACGAGTGCAACACGAAGTGGGTGTGGAAAACTTTTAAGTTTTCCACTCCGCGTGTAACATCGCGTTCCTGATGAATGTACTGATTTCCGCACTGGCATTTTTTCTCCTGCTGTCCGTACTCATTCTTATTCACGAATGGGGACACTTTTCCGCAGCAAGATTCTTTAAAGTGGTAGTAGAGGAATTTGGCTTTGGTCTGCCACCTAAAGCAAAGACTCTCTTTAAAAAATATGGAACAGAATTTACAGTGAACTGGATTCCTTTCGGAGGATTTGTTCGTCTTAAAGGTGAAAGTGCTATGACAGAAAAGGAACGTCGATCAAAAGGAAGTTTTAGTGCGGCACCCGTGTACGCACGCGTTATTATTTTGCTTGCAGGTGTATTTATGAATTTACTTCTTGCATTGGTTATCTTTACCATCGGTTTCTCTGGAGCAAACTGGGTACCAACATATACAACATTGGAACAGATGGAAGAAGCAGGAAGGAGTGGTGAGATTCATTTGGTGATGAGTGTGCTTATTGATGAAGTAATTTCTGGAGGTGGCGCTGCAAAAATTGGCGTTCCAAAACAAAGTATACTTCGCTCTATTAATGGAACAGATATTGCCAGCATATCTCAGGTCTCTCTTATGCAAGAGGGCAAGCAGAGAGTGGCGTATGGAGTTTCTTCATTTACAGATGGCGTAGTAGGAGAAGAGGTAACAAGCTTTACTGTTTCATTACGTGATGGAAAGTCTGGAATTGTCATCGTTCCCTATCCTTTGGAACTTTCTGCACCGGATAGAAACGTTGTCACAGGTTTTGTTCTCGCATTACGAGAATCACAAGTAATGATGGTGCAAACAGTTAAAGGCATAGGCACGCTGGTCTTTTCTATTGTAAGCACTGGTAAAGTTCCAGAAGGTATTGCAGGAATTGTTGGTATTGCACAGCTTACGCACGGCGCTGTACAAGAGGGCTTTATGCATTACCTACGTTTGGTTGCATTACTTAGCCTTAGTCTAGCCGCACTTAATGTACTGCCATTCCCAGCCCTTGATGGAGGTCGCCTTATATTTGTTCTCGTAGAATGGATAAGTCGCAGGCCTGTAAACCGAACATTTGAAGTTACTACTAATGCAGTTGGCTTTGTTTTCCTATTGCTTCTTATTCTTCTTATTACCTTTAATGACATCGTCCGTCTCTTCTAGTAGTGCAACTACACCGGCTAGTTCTACAGAAAGTCACAATGCAATGTGGCTGGAGACGCTTAAAAAACTAGAGCCAAAGTTACAGCGTAGCGCATTTATCACGTGGTTTAGAGATACCACCATTCTCGGGCGCGAAGATGGACAGGTGATTATTGGTCTTCCGCTGGCCACAGTGATGAACTGGCATCTCGAGCGATACCAGGCTTTGACAGTAGAGACTCTCAAAGAAGTGGACAGTGCGATAAAAAAAGTGGTGTACAAGGTGGATGGCGGGCTCAAAGATAACCGCGATCGCACATTTGATCTACTGGAACATTTTCCAGAGAAGAAAAAAAGAAAACTCCCAGGCAAGCAAGAAGTAAAAATGGCGGAGGGAGTTACAAGTAAAATATTAAACCCTCGTTACCTTATTGATAACTTTATTGTTGGTGCTAATAACAGGCTCGCACAAGCAGCGTGTAGTGCTGTTTCGGTATCGCCAGGTGGAAAGTACAACCCTCTCTTTCTTTATGGAGGAGTAGGACTTGGAAAAACACACCTCCTTCAAGGAACGGGTAATGCTATCTTGCAAAAAAATCCAAGAGCTACCGTGGTGTATACCACGTCGGAAGACTTTACGAATCAAGTAGTTGAAGCTATCCGTATGCAAAAAATGGAGCAACTGCGTAAGCGCTACCGTCAGGTAGATGTATTAATCATTGATGATATTCAGTTCCTTGCAAAAAAAGAGCGCACACAAGAGGAGTTCTTCCATACATTCAATACGCTCTACGAAGCGGGTAAGCAGGTTATTATTTCTTCTGATAGGCCACCAGACGAGTTGCAACTCGAAGACCGTCTTGTTTCTCGATTTGAGCGTGGAATGATTGCTGATGTTTCAGAGCCAGATTACGAAACACGTCTCGCAATTTTGCAGGAGAAGGCACAGGATTACGAGCTCTTTATCGACCTCTCCGTATTGCAGTTTATTGCAGAGCACACGACTAAAAATGTTCGTGAACTTGAAGGGATTCTTATGCAAGCCGTTGCACAGTACGAGTTAGAGCAGCGCATGCCGACTATCAAATCTATTGCCGAAATTATGCGTAAGCTTAACAAAGATCCTCATGTACAAGAGGAAGACGTAGGGTTTGAAACTCCAGAGAAAAGGCGATCGACGCTTCAAGATGTTATGGAGCTTGTAAGCAAGTATTACAGTGTATCTATTGATGATCTTATTGGGGTATCTCGCGTACGAGAAGTATTGCTACCTCGTCAAATTGCGATGTTTATTGGTAAAAAACATCTTAGTATCAGTTTCGTTCGTCTCGGTGAGGCATTCGGAAATCGTGACCATACAACGGTTATGAACGCTTGTGACAAGATTGATCGCAGTATGCAGAGTGACCACAATGTTTTGCGAGAGGTGCATACATTAACAACAGAGTTAGGTTTGAGATAGTATGTCCCACTGCTAAACTCTTGGCAATGTCGAACCAATCACCTGAAATCGATGACCTCTATAAACTGCGTCACTCATTAGCGCACGTGCTTGCACAGGCGGTTTTAAAGCTTTGGCCAAATACGAAGATCACTATCGGGCCTCCTATTAATACGGGATGTTATTATGATTTTCTTTTTGAGGAGCCGGTGACTGATGAAGAATTTAAAAAGATCGAAAAAGAAATGCGCAGTATTATCAACAAAGGACAAACCTTTGAATCAGAAATACTTTCTATAGATGACGCTCTCAAATTTTGGAAAGAGCGAAATCAGAAATTTAAAGTAGAGCTCATAGAAGATCTTGCAGCTAAAGGGGAGACGGAAGTCACCAATTACCGCAATATTGATGCAGAGGGTAACGAGACGTTTGTTGATCTCTGCAAAGGAGGACATGTCGAAAACTTCAAAGATATTCCTGCTGATGGATTCAAAATCATGAGTCTTGCAGGAGCATATTGGAGAGGAGACGAAACACGCGATCAGCTCACACGTATTTACGTTGCAGCATTTCCATCAAAAGATGAACTCAAGGCACATCTAGAGATGTTGGAGGAAGCGAAGAGACGTGATCACAGAAAGCTCGGTGTACAACTCGACCTCTTTACATTCAGCGAACTTGTAGGACCTGGTCTTCCGCTGTGGACACCAAAGGGAACAAAGCTCCGAAACTTGCTCGATGGATTTGTATGGGAACTTCGTGAAGCTCGAGGTTACGAAAGAGTTACTATTCCACACATCACCAAAAAAGAATTGTATGAGACGAGTGGTCACTGGCAGAAATTTGCAGATCAACTTTTTCACATTACAACGCGTGAAGGTCATGAGTTTGCAATGAAGCCGATGAACTGCCCGCACCACACACAGATTTATGCAAGCAAACCTCGTAGCTACAAAGATCTTCCTCAGCGTTACGCAGAAACAACTACTTGTTACCGAGACGAGCAAACAGGGGAGTTGCACGGGCTTTCTCGTGTACGAGCTTTCTCACAAGATGATGCTCATGTGTTTTGCCGTATGGAGCAAGTTAAAGATGAGTTTCTCAAAATTTGGGATATCGTCGATACATTCTATTCGACTGTTGGATTTAAAGATTTAGAAATTCGTCTCTCTTTACACGACCCTGATAATTTTGATAAATATCTAGGTACTCCAGAGCTTTGGAGTCATGCAGAAACTGCGATCCGAGAACTTGCTACAGATAGAGGCGTACCGTTTTTCGAAGATGTTGGAGAAGCTGCATTCTATGGACCTAAGGTTGACTTTATTACCAAGGATTCTATCGGTCGAGAGTGGCAGGTTGCTACGATCCAGTTAGATATCAATATGCCGGAAAACTTTGATCTTACTTGCATAAATGAGAAGGGAGACAAAGAGCGTATTGTGATGATTCATGCTGCGATTATGGGCTCTATAGAGAGATTCTTCTCTATTTACCTCGAGCATGTTGCAGGGCTCTTTCCACTCTGGCTTGCTCCTGTTCAGGCTGCAATTGTACCAGTTGCAGATGTCCACGAAGACTATGCAAAGTCTGTAGAGGCAAAGCTTAAAGAGCAGGGGATTCGCACACAGTATTACGACTCATCAGAGAGCCTTGGAAAGCGTGTACGTGAAGGAGAAAAGAGTAAGATTCCCTACTTACTTGTGCTTGGAGATAAAGAAAAGGAAAGCGACGGAGTGGCTGTACGTAATGTAAAAACTAAAGAGCAAGTAGAGGTTTCTCTTAAAAGTTTTATCGAGAAGACCGTTCAAGATATTGCAGAACGGAAACTCGAGTCGTCTATAGGATAGGATGCTTTCTCTGCTACTATAGGTCCGATGTTTGAATCATTTACAATCGGCCCAGCCATTATTTGGACAAGACTTATTTTCTTGTTACTTGGTGTATGGTTGGCTTCTGAGTTTTTCTTGCGCCTCTCAGAGAGTGCAAATCTCTCTTTGCAGCACTTTAAAGAGAAAGCGCCACAGTTCCTTCTTGCCTTTTTGGGATTTGGAAGACTGTTTGCTATTATTTCCCAATATAGAGTGTTTTTACGAGACCCAGTTCGGATCTTCGTATTCTGGGATGGCTCTTTTAGTTTTATAGGAGCTGCAGTGGGTATTGGAATTATTCTCTATTGGCACACACGAACACATCGTTCTACATATTTGCAGTGGTTGGATGTACTGTTGCCTGCAGCAATATTTGGTAGCGCATTCGACTGGTTCGGAAAATTTGCAGCAGGACGTGCATATGGTAAGCCAACAGATATGCCATGGGCTGTTACCTATGACGCTATGGGTGTGCGTTACACAGTGCCTATTCATCCTGTTCAGCTGTATTACGCTTTTACATTTTTAGCTCTTACTTTTTTATTGCTTATCATTCGTAAGAAGAGTTCTCGAGCGGGGTCAGAAACGTTTTTTGGAATATTGCTCGCGAGTGTAGCTACATTTTTCTTTGAATACTTTCGAGGAGACTTTTCTATTCCAGTATTTGCGACAAAGATGGACTTTTTGGTTCTGATACTATTATTTATTAGCCTTGGCATTTTTGCAGCTGTAGAGCTAAAGCTTACACAAAAAGCGCTGCTGTATTACGAGGGTATTCTTATCACAGTATTTGGTGGATATATGATTGCACGAAGGTGGTTACCTTTTGCAACATTCGAGATGCGCTTCTCTCAGTTTCTTGCAGTACTTTCTTTCCTAGCCGTCGTCGTGTACGTTGTGGTCCACAGACGTAAGTACCCTCATCTCTAATGTCATCTCTTCTTACATTTCTTCAGGGATTTGCTCAGCCATGGCTCGTGTTCTTGGCAGAGGACCCAGCACTCAGATTATTACAAGCTGCTATGCTCCTTGTGGGAGTCGTAGTTATCTTTCTAGTATTCTTTACGACGCGTGACATTTTGCTCAGGACACATTCGTTCTGGTATATGTTTATTTCTATAGTAATTGTTGCTGCACTTCCTATTGCAGGATTTTTCCTTTATCTCTTAATTCGACCGTCTCGAACCAATAAAGAACGAGAAATGGAAGAGCTAGTTACAGAGCTTTTGGTAGATGTAAGAAAGCCACAAAGGAGACAGCCAGGAGATAAAAAAGGAGGCGTGGTAAAAAAAACAAAGAAAAATGAAACACCTAAAGAGAATCTTTCGCTATAACATACGCCATGCTTAGTTACCTGTTTTGGCCCAACCCACCGGCACCCCTTTATAACAGCCCAAAAGTTGTTATCGCACTTCTATTTTGTGCAGTGCTGATCTTTGGATCCTTTGCAGTAAAGCGATGGCGTTCAAAACAGACAAATGCAATGACACGCAAATTATCTCGTAGTTGGGCGAATGCCTGTTTATGGTTTGGTATTACAGGATTTTTTCTTGTTGTATGCCGAGTAGAAGGTATTAGTTATATCTCCATGCGTTTTTGGTGGCTTGTCTTAGGGGCAAGCATTGCTTTCTATATTGGATTCCAGCTTAGGATTTTCCGGAACCGTCATTACGAACTATTGCCACAGGACCAACAAGAGGCAGATCCTCGGGACAAATATTTACCGAAGAAGAAGAAATAAATAAGGGATCAATTGTTTATATTGTAGAAGCAGAGTTCTTTCTGTAACCTATCAAAGATCATGGAACCAGACCCTTCCTCTAGATCCATTTCTTTTCTTCTACATTTGTTATGCGCTCCCTTGTCTACAAAGGCGTTTCTTGGCATGACGACCCTGCTCCGTCAGAGCAGGTACTTAAAGAAATACAGGAAAAATATGGATTTCACGAGCTTGATATTGAGGATTGTCTAAGTGAACATGAGAGACCAAAGGTCGAAGAGTATGATAGCTATTTGTTTTTGGTGTTTCACATTCCTTACCGAGCAAGAAAGTCTGGGCGTATTATTAAAGAGGAGGTAAACATTTTTATGGGTCAGGATTTCTTTGTCACATTGCACCGAGGTAAAATTCCTATTTTAGATCGAATGTGGAATGACCTAGAAGGATCCGAGAAACTCAGAGAGGATTATCTTCAGCATGGAACTGGATTCTTTTTGTACGAGCTGATGCGACACTTCTTCGAGGATGTGTTTCCTCTTGTTGATAGTATTCGTAAAGAACTTCGTCGCATGGAGGAGATTTTGTTTGATACAGATGAGGAGGTCGACCTTCTAAAGGACATCATGAACGTGAAACGAAACATTATTTCTATGCGTTCGATTCTTCTGCCACAAAGAACACTGATCGCCACTCTAGAGCACAAGAACAAAAAGTTCGTTCCTGATGAGTTGGCTTTGTACTTTGACGATATCCTTGATGCCATTGAGCGTCAGTGGGCACTACTTGATACTGCGAAAGAAATGATTGATGCCTTGCAAGATACACACGAGTCTTGGCTTTCTCACAAAACGAATGCAGTGATCCAGCTTCTCACCATTTTTTCAGTGACCATGTTGCCTCTAACATTTATTACAGGGCTCTATGGTATGAACGTGGGATTACCATTTGGTGCACATCCAAATGCATTCTTTATAGTAATAGGTGTAATGGGGGGAATACTTATCGCGATGCTGTCGTACTTTGCAAAGAAACATTGGTTGTAGGCCTTGAGTAAGTCTGCTGTTCAACCTTCTTGACATTCTTTGTCTATTCATCGACCATACTCCTCCTATGCCTCTCAAACATTTTACAGAGACGTTTCTGGTTGTTTTCCTCGGTGCAGTCGTTGCATTGACGGGTTTGTTAATAGCAACATTACCCAATCTTCCAGATGGCGCTCTACCATGGGCTGCCCTCTTTGTACTGTCTGTCGTGTATCCACTATCTCTTTACTCGCTTTTCCAGCGACGTAGAGCTGATAATACTTTTCGTAATCTTCATTGGCTTCCTGCTGGAATCCTTCTTGTATGGCTTCTCTTACAGGGTATTGTTTTAGGAAGTACAGTAGAGCAGGACAGTGTTGCACTATATTCTTGGGGATGGGCGCTTGGACCTGTGTTGCTTGGGTTTGTTTGGTTGGTACTCTTTTGTCTTAAGGTTATTCGTAGGCGTACACCGAGACTTATTTTCTTGAGCCTTATCCTTATTCCATTTGCTGCAGCAGCATTTCTTTCAGAGCAGGAAGGAAATTGGGAGCAAGAGCTCGCAGCGGTAATGTGGAGTGGTGACTTTTGGAAGGTTGATGAGTCTGGGTTTCTAGCACGTTTCGTAGATGGAGACAGAATTAGCGATGAGAAAAATCTAGAAGTTTCTGATAATGAACAAGAAGAAGATTGGCGTGAGCGCCTTCGTATGCAAGAGAGGCGTGAGCAGCGTATTGCAGACCGAGTAGAGAGTAATAAGGATGAGGCTCCAGTAGTAGTTATGCAAGATTCTAGTAGTAGCACTGGACGAGAGTACGAAAGCTCCTCTAGTAGACCTACAAAGCTTCCTGATTCTGGTTTTGGTTGGAGTGCGATTATCCTCACTCTTATTGCAGGATACTGTGCAGCTCTTAATGAGAGTGCAAGAAAAAGAGTTGAGAGTTAAGAGTTAAGAGTTTAGAGTCATCGTGATATGACAACTATTTCTCGTATACACGCGCGACAAATTCTCGATTCACGAGGAAACCCAACACTCGAAGTAGATCTCGAACTAGAAGATGGTACGTTTGGGAGAGCTGCTGTTCCTTCGGGGGCATCGACTGGAACACACGAGGCCGTAGAGATTCGTGATGGAGACAAGAGTGTGTATGGAGGGAAGTCTGTGCTCAAAGCCGTAAGCAACGTTTGTGGACCCATTGCTGATGCCCTTAAGGGCACGAGTGTTTCCGATCAGCGCACATTGGATCAAATCATGTTAGATCTTGATGGTACACCCAATAAATCAAAGCTTGGTGCCAATGCTATCTTAGGAGTTTCTATGGCTGTATGTAGGGCTCGAGCTGGCGTAGAGCATAAGCCACTCTGGACGTCACTTGCAGATCAGTTTGAGGTAGAAGATCCATATCTTCTGCCTATGCCAATGATGAATGTGATTAACGGAGGGAAGCATGCGGACTCTGGGCTAAGTTTCCAAGAATGCATGATTATTCCGACAGGTGTTGCGACATTTACCGATGCTATTCGTGCTGGATCAGAAACATTTCATGCGCTTAAAAAACTCCTTAAAGATGCAGGTTACACCGTTTCGGTAGGGGACGAGGGTGGATTTGCTCCGCAGGTAAAAAATGCTGGCGAGGCTTTTGATTTCTTGATGAAGGCTATCGATGCAGCAGGGTATACAGGAAAGATGCAGATTGGTATCGATGCGGCGGCCTCGGAGTTTTATAACAGCGGTTCGTATGATGTTGATGGAAATACGCTTAGTTCGTCAGAGCTCACCACGTACTATGAAGAGCTTTGCACAAAGTATCCATTAATTAGTATCGAAGACAGTCACAGCGAAGATGATTGGGATGGGTTTGCAGACCTCACAGCAAAACTAGGAGATTCGAAGCAGCTTGTAGGTGACGATCTTCTTGTAACAAACGTAGAGAGAATCCAAAAAGCTATCGATGAGAAAACCGTAAACTCTGTTCTCATCAAATTAAATCAAATCGGAACAGTCTCCGAAACAGTCGATGCTATCAAGCTTACACAAAAGAATGGTTGGACAGCGGTGGTCAGCCACCGGAGTGGAGAAACAGAGGATACGTTTATTGCACACCTTGCAGTGGGGCTTAAAACAGGTCAGATCAAAACAGGATCTCTAAGTCGTACAGATCGTGTCTGTAAATACAATCAACTCTTGCGTATAGAAGAACAGCTTGGAGCAGATGCAAAGTTTGAGAGTCCGTTTTAGTTTTAGTACTTCTTTTTGATCCACCACTTTTTAATGGGTCCTAGTGAAATACTGGATATGAGGTATCCAATAGTAGGGACGAATGCAGGAAGATATGCTCTTTCGTTATCTGCTCCAGTCATACTTAAGAATGTACATGCAGAAATGTAGGTGATGATTGCGATCAAGATTCTACGAAACCAACTGGTCTCCCAGGCTTTGTCTCCTTCTACACGCTTGTTGCGATCTAAGAGTGCTTGGATTTCTTCGTTCTGGTTGTTCATAGTGATTATAGTACACTACTCATAATCGGGATGTAGCTCAGTTGGCTAGAGTGTGCGCCTGGGGGGCGTGAGGTCGTCGGTTCGAGTCCGGTCATCCCGACCATACAAAAATCACCTATTAGGATGTTGCCAGAGGAGGGGAAGTATGCCAATATCCGCTCTTACGGATCATTTTGAAAGTATTGTCAAATACTACAAAATATGTTATAATAACTAGTTAACATGCCACTCAACAATGAACAGACATCGGCTGCAACTAGAGCAATAAACGGTGCTCAACGCATCATGGTTGTCCCACATGCAAACGTAGACCCAGATGGACTGGGATCTGCCCTTGCCTGCCAGATGCTATTTACTCAGCTCGGGAAGGATGTGACAGTTATTTGCCCAGATACGAAGCCAGAAAACCTCAGTTTCTTGCCTGGATTTGAGAAACTACAGGAGGGGATCGAAGCGTCTCAGAACTTTGTTATTACTGTAAATCTTGATGGAGGAGTAGAGGTGGATAAGCTTCGATATACCGTAGAGGACGGCAAAGTAAATATCATTGTTATGCCAAAGGCTGGTCGTATCAATCCTCAGAATGTGAGCTTTGGAGATACTGGTCATGGGTTTGACCTAATTGTTGCAGTGGACACAGCAGACCTCCCGCTTATGGGGGCGTTCTATACAGACAATATTGATCTGTTTACCTCTGTGCCGATTCTAAATATCGACCATCATATTAGTAATACTCATTATGGACAGTTACAGATGATCGATACAACTGCAGCTTCTGCAACCGAGGTTTTGTACGATTGGTTTATTCATGAGCCAACCTTTAAGGAGAAGATTACACAAGATATGGCGACACTACTTCTTACAGGTCTTATTACTGATACGCGCAGTTTCCAGAACCCTAATACTACTCCGAGAAGTCTTGAGGTAGCTGCAGAGCTTTTGGAAAGAGGAGCAAAGCAGCAGGAGATTGTGCAACACATCTACAAGACAAAACCCCTCAGTACGTTAAAGATTTGGGGGCGTGCGCTCAATCGTATTCAGATGGATACGTCTGCAGGTATTGTATGGTCTACAGTTTCCAAGGATGATTTGGCGGAGATGGAGGCAACCAGCAAAGAAACCTCTGGAATTCTTGATGAACTCATCTCTACGATTCCTAATGCTGATATACACATTCTCTTTACAGAAATGGAAGAGGAAGAGAAGGGGCTCAAAGCAAGTATGCGTAGCTCTGCCTCTGTAGATGTTAGTAGACTTGCAGGAAAATTGTTTGGTGGTGGTGGACATCCGCGTGCTGCCGGTTTTCGTATTAAAGACTTTGATAACTTTGATCTTGCCGTAATTAATGCAGTGCAAAAGCTAAAAGTTGGAATGAAAGAGCAGCTATCGGAGGCTTCCCAAGGCCCAGTAGATACTCAGGCAAAGATTCCAGAAGTACATCAAGAGGTAGTAACTCCGGTGGAGCCTGTGGCGCAGCCTCCTGCACCTGGGAAGGATATTGTCGATGGTCTAAGTACAGAAGACAGCAGGCCTTCTGCAGGTGGCATCGATGTTATAGACGGATTTAAGCAACAGTAAGCTTTTTAAAGCCGAATTACTCTGATACACTCGAGCCGGTATTTTTACTAATCTATGCGTCTCGTTCAAGTCGCCAAGGCTCTCGGCATGACTGGTCAACAGCTCCGTAAGGAGTTGGAAAACGTCGATTTCGGTGTTAAACCGACCGATAGAGAGATTCCTGATAATCTGGCTCAGGGTGTTGTGCGCTATGTTGCGCGCAAAAAAGGGCTAGATATTGATATGGAATCCCTATTTGGACCAATAGATCTTACAGAAGTGCCACGAGAGCGAGAATCTCAAGATGATCCAGAGGAAGAGGTAGTAGAAGAGGAGGTGACAAAAGCTTCCTCAGCTGAGAAAGCTCCAAAGGTAAATGTACTACGAAAGCTTACTTTGGAGGGTGTTTCTAAGGATGCTATTAAGAAGCAGCAAATCAAACTTGATCAATCTAAGGGCAAGAAACGTAAAGCACCAGTTATGGCAGATTCCAAACCAAAAGAAGAGACAACAGTGCATCAAGAGCAGATTAAAAGGAAAGATGGTGTTGTTATGCTTCCGGATCAAATTACCGTTAAAGAGTTTGCAGAAAAGACGGGTGTGCAGGTGCCAAAAGTTATTCAGGCACTTATGAGTAATGGAGTGATGGCAAACATCACACAGAATATTGATTACGATACTGCAGCAGTTATTGCTGTAGACATGGGTATCACTGTTCAAAAGGAAGAGTCAGCTGCAGATGCAGATGCACTATTCTCTCGTAACCTCGAAGATCTTCTTAAAGACGAACCAGAAAACCTATCACCACGTGCGCCTATTGTTGCGGTAATGGGACATGTAGATCACGGAAAAACTTCTATCTTGGATGTTATCCGCGAAGCAGATGTTGTGAAGGGAGAGGCAGGAGGAATCACACAACACATTGGTGCGTATCAGATTGAGCACAAATCTAAAGGATCTGATGAGGTACATAAGATCACCTTTATTGATACCCCAGGTCACGAAGCCTTTACTGCCATGCGTGCAAGGGGAGCTCAAGTTACAGACATCGTTGTTCTTGTGGTTGCAGCAGACGAAGGAGTAAAGCCAACAACTATCGAGGCTATTGACCATGCCAAGGATGCTAAGGTTCCTATTCTCGTTGCCATCAACAAAATGGATAAAGAAGGTGCAGACCCAGAGCGTGTTAAGGGAGAGCTCGCAGGACACGGTTTACAGGCAGAGAACTGGGGAGGAAAAGTTCCTACTGTTCCTTGTAGTGCACAAACGAAGGAAGGTATAGAAGAGATTCTTGATACACTTGTTCTTATGGGAGAAGAGGCAGGCTATAAAGCCAATGCCAATCGCGGTGCTATTGCAACTGTTATAGAGAGCCACCTAGACCAATCTCTTGGTGCACTTGCCACGCTTATTATAAATACTGGAACTCTTAAGGTTGGAGATCCATTTGTATGTGGTGAGGTCTATGGAAAAGTGCGAACGATGACAGATGAACACAATAAGAGACTTTCTGAGGTTGGACCATCAGGTGCGGTGCGTATTTCTGGATTTTCTGCAATTGCACAGGTAGGAGATATTTTGCAGGTAGTTCCTTCTGAACAAAAAGCAAAGCAGCTTGTAGATAAGCTGAAGGCAGAGGGGGATATGCGAAAAAAGCGAAGCTTCGCTGACCTTGTTTCCCGTCTTTCTGCAGGAAAACTCAAACAGCTTAAGGTAGTACTTAAGGCAGATTCACAAGGTTCATTGGATGCTATTGCTGAGGCTATTTCCAAAAAGACTACTGATGAAGTAACAGTAAAAGTGATTCACTCAGCTATTGGATCTGTAACAGAAACAGATGTCATGATGGCATCTGCGAGTGACGGTATCGTAGTTGCTTTCCACGTACAGGTCCCTCCTTCGTCTGTACGCTCTGCAGATCACGAAGGAGTAAAGGTGCAGGAGTACGATGTAATTTATGCTCTTCTTGATGACATTGATGCGCTATTGCAAGGTCTCGTAGAGCCAGAGGAAGACGAGAAAATTATGGGGCATCTAGAAGTGCGTGGTGTATTTATGACGAAGAAGAGCGAACAAGTTATTGGAGGAAAAGTAACGGATGGAACACTCAAGAGGCTGACGTATCGTATTCAACGTAATGGAGAAGAAGTAGGAACAGGTCGTATTACCTCGCTACGCAAAGGAGAGAGTGATATCAAGGAAGCAAAAGAAGGTACAGAGTGTGGTATGCGTACTGACAGTTCTGTATTAATTGAAGAAGGAGACGTTCTTGAGGTTTTCCTCAGAGAACTCAAGCGCAAGAAATAGTTTATCCAGCAGCTGCTTCAGGAGTTCTTATAAGTTCTTCGAGTTCATCTCGTGCTCTACCACCAGAATCTTTGTTGGCTTTTGCTAAATCTATAGCAACCTGTCTTGATTGTGGATCTCGTAAACCTCGCATATGCCTCATTACATACGCATCATCTGCAGAGTGTTGACGCCCTATAAACATCTCTGCAATTTCCTTAGGAACGCGCCTACTGAGTATAGGTCTACCATTTGTAGTTTTTGGATCTGTAAGTAGGTGTAGGTTTTCTTTTGTAATACCACCGCTACCCTGTTGCTTACTTAGTGTTGATACGAGATGAGAGTACGCTGTAGGTTTTAGCCTTTCAAAATCTTGAAGCGATTTCATTCCCTTTGGTCCAATGTCCTTAGAGAGGTTTGAAAATTGCTGGCTAGACATAAAAGCATTCTTTGGACCACTTTGTGCAAGAAACATTGCAGCGCCAAGAAGTACGAGTGTTCCAAAGGAAAGCTTTCCTTTTCGAATATCTTTTATGGCCCACAATGCAAGAAGTGCACCAACCGCTAGAAATACCAAAAATTTGCTCGAATTCTTTAGTTTACCCGGGTCGCGACAATTCTCTCTAAGCAGTCGTTTGCTTCCATGGTCTTTACCGTGCTTTGTTATGTATTCATGCTCTACAGCAGGTGTTACAAGTCTATTTTTGATGTTATCTAGCATCTTCCGGTACGCAAGGAATATCTTTTCTCGCTCGGGAGTCACTGTAATTCTATCGGGGTTTTCGGGGTTATTGATACGTGAAGGATCAGAAAGCCAACGGATATCATTCCCAATAAGACCTCTGGCAAGCGTGTAGGTGAAATCATCAGCGTTACCTATTTTTTGAGAATAAATGTACGAAGAATCTTGTCGAAAGTTACGTGATACCTTTCTAAAGTTATCACCCTCAAGGTCGACAACACCAAGCGTAGTTTGTAACCTTTTTTGTATCTCTCTCATGCGTTTTCTTTCTTTTGGATAAATAACTTCACTAAAGTCCGGAAGGTTATCCAGTGAGGATGTCTTTTTACCATCTACCTTTTGTACATTAAGTACCGTAGCTATATGTGCTTGCATCCCCTTTCTATCACGTAGTTCACTAGAAAGATTCATAACATCAACATAGGGAGCAGCGTTTGCTCTCTGAGGGGTCACTCCTTGGGCTATGAGACCACGGCGAAACTGCGACTCTAATTTGCTTCTACGTCGATCATTCCCTCGTTGTCCTTCTCGTATGTGAGGAGGAACTTCATTGTTAGAGGACATTCCCTCCTGCCAGTGTGGAATTTCTTGCGCATCATTGCCCATGTGGCAGGGGGTGTGAGGTTAAGGTTTTGTCAATTTCTTTATCCTATCTGCAAATACAGAATTTTGTCTTACTGAGTCTCTAAATTCATCAAGGGTTGTTCCTTTCTTTAGTTTACTTTTTGGATCTGCAACCTCCTTATCGTATGCAGATTTTATTTCCGTATCCCACTCTATCTTGGTCTTTTGTGTCCCACTCTTATCTAGCTTGCTGGCAATATCAGTTAAATGCTTGTTAGAAACACTATTTGAGTCGTTGACCACTTTACTAATTGCTGTAGCGCCAGCTGCCGCTGTGCTACTAGGAGACGCAGCTTTTGCGGCCTCACCAATAGATCCTCCACGACTGAGGGTAGAGCTAAACCTATTAAGAGCATCATCTACACCAAGAACAGACATCTTCTTACCACCCCCAACAGGAATAGGAACAGAAAGCGGAAGCTTGATAGCAGTTTTTCCGAGGCTCTCGCCAAGACTCTTAATTCCTGATGTGGCTTTTACATAAATATCATCAATAGATAGTGCGGACCAAAATCCAAACCAGATAATAGCCATTGAGATAAGTATCATTAGTATCCCCCATAATGTACTTACATTACTAAGTAAGGGCCCTGTATTCGCACAGAGTGGCCCAGCGATATCTGGACATGGTTTTTGTGTTATTTCTGTGAGGATAAGGAACCCGGCAGCAAAAGGCACGGCAATTGCCGTAGGCAAAAAAGCAGCCTTAATGTAGTGCTCAAATATTTTCATACTGTCAAAGTTACCCATTTTGTCTCCCATGACAAATCCTAGGAACATAAACGGCATAAAGCATATGGTGACCCACATAATGGGTATACGTATAAGAAATACGACAAACATAGCGGCAAGCGGCAAGAAGAGCATGGCACTTAGCAGCATGATCAACATAACTTGCACAAGGAACTTTAGTATTTCCTTATAGCGCTCATTTTTGTTTGGTGCATTTGCGGGCCCTTGGTTTGGTTTTATTACGCGCGATAGTTGACCAAGTTTTGCATAATTAATTACCAAACCATTTAGCATTCCAAATGAAGTATTTGTATCACTTCTCCAGTTTGCCTCCGTGTAACATACAATTCCAAATTTTGTTATCCATCCATCTCCGGCAGGTAGATTAACACAACCATCAAAGTATCTAACTTTAGTAATAATTTTACAGGGCTTTGGTGGGTCCCCAGGTTTATCTGGAGGAAGCTTACAATCTATATTTCCACCATTAAGACCAGCAGGAAGCTGGTAAATTGTTGCAGTTAATACATTGGCGACATCCAGAATTACTCTTGGAAAAAACCAAGAGAAGTTTACGAGTACAACAGCGAGAATAAATTTTTTAAATTTCTGTTGCACCACTTCTTTGTTCCCCGTAACTACTGTAAATATACCTGCTGCAATAAGCATGAAGGCAAAAATAACATTCATGATATTACGAGAGTACCGCCAGATATCATTTAACCCTTTGGTTTCCACCATATCCAGAATAAATAGTGGATCCAAAAATACTTCTAAGAAGTTGAAAATAATAAAGGCAAGCACCTCCATCAATGTAATAAAGAAGACAGCAGTTTCTGCTATCCCTGTAAATGTACTTGTTGTCGGAGCAGGTGCTTGAGCTGCTACAGTTCCCAAGAACATAGACTGCCACCCATCAAATGAGGCACAGAAAAATATTGCTGTTAAGGAAAGTATTCCGAGTAGGGTTTTTTTATTTATTAGCATCATATGATTTTACCAAATTTTGACGAATTTTACAATGGATGAGTTGTTTAGAAGAAAATGGGCATAAACATATCTTAGAACACAAAAATGGATCATTGATGAGTACTAAATTTGATCGACAAATATTGATATTT
Organism: Candidatus Altimarinota bacterium; assembly: GCA_963694385.1. Classification (GTDB taxonomy): domain Bacteria; phylum Patescibacteriota; class Gracilibacteria; order Peribacterales; family Peribacteraceae; genus UBA2170. The sequence continues at coordinate 10,887 of CAVOCY010000009.1, read as the reverse complement.
ATGGACTAATTGCAATTTTTTAGCTTACCAAAGCCAAAAATCTTGTATAATTTCAGTGTTCAAAAGATTGAGTACTTTTCTTGCACTTAATACCTATTCTTGAGTACAGTTTGTGAACACACATAAGTACCTTCTTTAGTGTCTATGTCTTCCTCAATTCTCAAAGCTTTATTTTCGTCTCAAACGAGAGTCAAACTCCTCTCGACATTCCTGCTACACCCAGAGGAGGAGTTCTTTATACGAGAATTAACACGTCTGCTTAATGAGCAAATCAACTCTATTCGAAGAGAATTAGAGAATCTAAGGCGTATCGGGCTTGTTCGTGCACGTCATCGTAATCGCAAGAAGTACTACAAGGTAGATCAAGACTTCCCATTGTATGCAGAGCTTCGTAGCATATTTGCAAAGGAGATTCAGGCAGATAGCCCAGTGGTTGCTGGTATCAAAAAGTTGCCAAGTGTAGATCTTATTGTTCTTGCTGGCTCCTTTGTTGGTACAGAGAGCAAGGTAGACTTGCTCGTAGTAGGAGAAGTAAAGAAGGAAATGCTTGAAGCACTTCTTTTGCAGGATCCTTCATTGAAGAATGTTAAATACAGTATATTCGCTCAGGGAGACTTTTTATACCGTCTCAGCCTAAAGGATCGTTTCATTTCAGATATAATCAATGATCCACGTCACCTGATTGTTCATAATCAGATTTCTAAGCAGATCGAGGAGGCGAAGAAATAGATTTTTCTCCATTTTCCCTTTACAGTCCATAATTTGGACTCTAAGCTGTCTCGGAAATGACAAACGCCACTATTTCTAAATGCTCGGCTTCATTCGTAAAACCTCGTCCTGAGGTGCGTCCTGGGTTCACTGTGCGTGTCCACGAGCGCATTCAAGAGGGTGGTAAAGAGCGTGTGCAGGTATTTGAGGGATTGGTTATTGCTGTTCACAAAGGAGCTACACCAGTAGATACAACCTTTACAGTGCGCCGTATCGCTTCTGGTATCGGTGTAGAGAAGGTATTTCCACTCCACAGCCCTAAGATTGATAAAATTGAAGTAAAGAAGGTGGCTCGCGTTCGTCGTGCCAAGCTATTCTTCCTTCGTGGTCGTCGTGGTAAGTCAGCGCGTCTCTCAGAGCGATTTACGACTGCTGATGAGTTTGCTGTGGCAACACCGGTAGAACCAGAGGTTATAGAGGATATTGTAGAAGAGGTATCAGAAGAAGCAGAGGTGGCAGAAAGTGCAGAGCTTGTAGTCGAAGAAGGTGTGAAGAAAGAAGAGAAAGGTGAAGAGTAACGAGTTACGAGTAATGTGTGATCGTTCCTCATTACTCATTACTTATCACTCATTACAAATCACCCCCGTTTCCTCTATCCTGTACGCAATGAATTGTTTGCTTATCGGAAATTTTGGCGTGGGGAACTTGGGGGATGAGGCGTTTAAGGAGTACTTTCTTACAGAGTTTTCTGATATCGATTGGACAGTAGTATCAGCGCATCCTCAAGGCAAAAATGAGGTATCTAGACTTCCGGGTGGACTACGATCTCTTCTTAATCTTCGGTGGATTAAAACGATCTCTGCATACAAATCTTGTGACGCAGTAGTTTTTGGAGGAGGGTCACTGTTTACGGATACAGAATCTGTGTATGCCTGTTTTCTCTGGTCGCTTCATGCACGCCTAGGTTTTTGGTTGGGCAAACCTGTTCATTTTGCTTTTCAGGGAGTGGGTCCGTTTAGAACACGGACTGGCGCGAGAATTTCGCACCGTGTTTTCCGGAAAGCAGCGTCGATTTCTGTTCGAGATTCACTCTCATTTAAGAGGGTAGGGGAGTGGGGTCTGGGTACTAAATGTGTTCAGTCATTTGATCCAGTGTTTTCATTAATAGAAAGCCAAAATATAGATGTCTGTTCACAAAATATACTCATACTAATACCACGTAAAAACTCTAGTGGCAAGTTTACCAATTCAGCACAAGAAAAAATAAAGTCAATGCATCCAGATTCCGTTGTTATACTTTCGATGCAACCAGATAAAAAATCAGAAATAGAATTTTGTCAAAGTCTTGCATCATCAATAAAAATTCCCACTCGTATACAAAACACTAGTACACTTAGCGAATTACTACAAGAGGTCTCAAATGCTGGTTTTGTCATCTCTGAGCGGTACCATGGTGCACTTGCTGCACTTGCTCTTAAAAAAGAGGTGGAAGTTGTTTCGCAAAGTGATGGGGACAAACTTTCTACTCTATGTCAACTTAAGGGAGATATGATCGAGCAAATTGATGCAGGCGCTCGTCACCTTCGTGGTGCCCTGAAAAATTGAGCAGATGTCAGTTTTCTGCTATAATTACGTTATACAATCCTAATTGATGATGACAACAATTTACCTTTCGGCTGAAGAAAAGTTATTGTTTGAAAAACTTCCAGAGTCATTAAGAGATGGATGGATTACAGAAGAGGAAACCAAGACAGCAGATGATACTTTTGAGCAGCGACTTGTACGAATGCAGCTTATGCATTTACGTGATCCAAAACTGCAAGCAATTTTAAAATTAGTAAGCGAAAGCTCTTCTATTGATCAAGTTGTTAATGTTATTCAGTCACAAGATCTTACTCACATTGATAACGCAGATTTAAGTGAGCTCTTTTTCGCACTTGGACCAACAGTGATCTCTGCACTTATCCTTTTCTTACTAAAGAGCGTAAAAACAGATAAGGATATAGAAGGCATTGTTGCACTTACTCTTATTCGTAATAAATTACTTGTTGCATTCAACTTATAAAATATGTCATTAGAATCTCCAGAAGTAGAAGTGGCCCCCGACAACAATGAGCAGCTACATCTCTCATTTGTTCCTACGCCAGAGCGGTTATCACAATATCTAGAGCTTGATATTGAGGAGACTATTTCTAAGCTTCAAAGTGTTGAGGGACGTAAAGCACTATTCGATCGTATAGCTGAACATGAAAATGATCTCAGAGAAATCTATCCCGAATTTGATCTTGAGTCTGTTCGTCACAGATTGGACATTGTTGCAGATACCTTGCAACAAAAAGAGGATTTTCTTGAAACTATGGATGAAGAGAAAGGTGTTATGAGTAAAGCTTGGGAAGTAATAAAGAATTTCCCAAAAAATCATCCAGTAGTCACTGCACTTCTTGCAGCTTCTGCCGCTGTTGCAACAGTCGCAACGGGGTTTTACCTAGCTGGTGAATGGGAACTCTTTATGTCTAGCCTTGGTTTGGATTCAGTGTTCGGAGGAGCTGATGCTGCCGGAGAGCTTATCTTGCCAACACCATCGACTCCAGCGCTTCCTGGTGGAGGTATTTTTGAAGTACCACCCCCAAGTACTCCACCTGGTGCTATACCAGGACTGGATACTGTGACGTAAAGTTATTCAAATACACAAAACAAATACACATTTATGAGCCCAATAGAACGCCCTTCATCGGCATCTGAAAGAAAGGAATTACCGTTTAGTAACAATTTAGATCGTCTTCAAATTGTAGTAGGCCCACTTCAAAAGCCAATACCAAAAGATGTTACAGAAGCAGACCTCATAGAATTGCAGGAAAAGAATATTCGTGATAATGCGTTTGAAAACTTTAATGAGCAATTTCGAAATAACGAATTGATTTACAGGAGAGCTGCTTTGCAGAGAGAGGCAAGATTTTCTAGTGAAGATGAACCATCAGTAGAAAGTACAAATGAACTTATCGTTGCAAATCAAGCTGCTACCTATCATGAGTATTTTCAAAGCACAGTAAATCACGTCTTAGGCGTACTGCGCGATTACGAAGCTATGCGCAAAGATACTCCGGTTATCCCTCTTTCATTACAAAAGGATGAGGCAAAAATGGAGATATATATAGATGCATTACGCATCGCATTATCTGAGCGTGTTTCTTTTGCAAATGTACTACTTCTAGATGGGCAGATTGCTCAGAGTACAGGTAACACTAAGATAGCTTTGAAAAAGAGAAGAGATGCACTTTCGCTAGAGTTAACGGAGGTGTCACGTAGAGCGGTTAATGGTGATACAGATTCAAAGTGGCGTCGTGGGAATGCTCTTAATCAGCGCATTATTGATCTGCTGTCTGGGGATCATGGAATTCAGGGGCTGGAAAAAGGATTCCTTCCGCAGAAGCTCTATATAGATTTGCTTAAAATTAAATACAAAGAATTGCTAGAGCGTCAAAAGGCTATTGCACGAGATCCAAATAACATAAAGGCAAAAAGTCGCTTGGAGCAACTTCAGCTAAAGCACAAGTCTGCAAAAGAGGGAGTTGGAGAATTTACTGATAAAGATGAAGAGGATTTGGCATCCGTTCGAAGGCAGATCAAAGATAGAAATACAGAATCTGATTCTCTTGCAGATCAAAGGGCAGAGGTTATAGGCGAGCTATTATCTCTTACAGATACCCTTGCCGAATATCAGATAGGTCAGGCAGAACTTGCGACGATCCAGAATCAGTTCGGCGAGAATGTAGATCTCACAGGTGCTGCAGATCCACGTCCAGATACAACACCAGATTATATCAAAGTAGCTATCGACGAAAATGTTGAACTTCGTAGTAATCATCATGCAGATACGATGACAGCCATGCTTGATAGTGTGGAGGAGAACATGCTTGACCCGGGGCTCAAAGAGCACATTGAAGATTTCTCCAATAAAAAGGGGAGAGAGATTGTACGAAAGGTAGCAAAGTCTATTTCAAAATTTGTGACGATCCCGGTGCCTGAGGCAGGTGGATTAAAAGAGTATGTGCAAGATGCACTGACAGAGTCTTTGGATGAGTCTCTCGGTTGGCCTCCAGGAAAGGATAACTGGGAAGATCTGACTCCAGAAGAGCAGGAAAATGTAAAAAAGAAGGCAAAAAGTGTTCTTGATGCTATAGAAGAGTTTGATAAAAGCACTATTACTCGTATGGGAGAAACAGTTACAGTTGTAAAAGAGATGCCGCCAGCATCTACTTTTGTAGGAGAAGAGATTCCAGATCCTTTACCGAGTATCGGACGAATTACACCAGAAAATAAAGATGCGCTTATAAAGAAATACGGCGGCGCTACTGTCTACTTTGTATTATTTGACCAAATGGAGGAAGACTTTGGCAGCGCAGAAGAGGGTACGGGTTTCCTTGGAGAGTATGCAAAATTTCTACATAAGATTAATGACAATATTGATACCCATATAGATGTAGGTGAGGCATTGCACAAAATATCCTCATCGTATGGTAATATTGCAAAAGGTTTACTTTTAGCTGCGTTAGCACTTTTAGGAGCTGGTATCCTTACTGGAGCACTGGCGGCTAAATATACAGGAAGACTTGCTCGTTTTACTGGTCGCACCACATTAGGTGCTATTAGGAGTACTGCAAGAGGGGTCAGCTCTCTTCGAAATGTTCGCCCTCCCGGATTCATGACAAAGCTTCGACATATAAAGCAAGAGAGAGCTGTAGCTCAGTACATTGCAGAAACGAGAGCAGGAAAATTTATTGGAAATTTACGTATATTTAGAAGTACGAGATTTACTCGTGGTGCCGGTAAAGTTGCAAAAGGTATTGGATGGGTAGCTATACCTGCATTAACTGCATATGAACTTCATATAAATAATCAGCGTAAAAAGAATATTAAGGAGAATAAAGACCTACGAGACGAGTATGCTACTCAAGATACAACAACACTACTTGAAGGTGCTGGATTTGGAGCTACTCTATTGGTTGCTACTGGACCTGCTATTGTTCTCGCCATACCCGTCTTTTATGCTGGAAGTGTTTCTAGAGGAAAAAGTGAAAAACTTGCCAACTGGAAGCGTGGAGCATCTGAGTGGTATAAAGAGTTTTCCAGTGATGGATTATTGCAAGGGCTTGAAGATATAGCTCCAGGTACAGAGGTAGATAATCAGGGTGGAGGGGTATTCGCTACTAGAGCACAGGATTTATTTGGTAGAGCAACATTTCGTGGAAAACAAATGGATAGAGACCAAGTAAAAGCAGTCGAGATAGTTTCCAATGCAAATGCAGCTTCTAGAGGAAATATTTATGAGGCATATTTTAAGAAAAATTTACTTGTATCCGAAGGGACTCCAACGAAGACATCAAAGCAAATGATTCAAGACAAGGTGTCATATATGGGTAGAATAACTCGTCAGGGATATGAAAAACAGAGCCCATTAACTCTTCGAATGGCAGATGCATATGCAGAGCTAATGCAAATGTATCGAAAGCTTAAAGCAGCAGGTAAGCCTCCTATGATCTCATATACAGATGAAAAACAGGAGACACATTATCTTGATCTCAGTAAGTTGCTATCTACAAATGGGACATTGGCAGAAATGAGACCGATTGTTGCTGATTATGTTTATCGCATCAGACCACTGCAGTCTTTGGTTATGTTTAATGCGATTGGAGAAATAGCTAACGATCACAGAAGCAAGACAGTTAAAGAGAGGGGAATTAAAAAAGCAAAAGGTACGATACGTCAGGCTATTTTGTTAGAGCTTTTGCATGATATCCACGAGGGAGAGCGCAAGTTAATGGCTACCAACTTTACTGGATGGGAGGTAACTGGAGAAGAGCAAGAGACGCGCACTTTGATTCGATGGTATTTACGGTCACTTATTCTAAAAGAGATAAACAAAGATATTTCGGGTTTGATGGAAGGTTCGCTATCAGAAAAGCAGTATGCAGATATGCTTAGCAGAGCTCGAGCTCATATTATAGATGTCTCTGGCCCCAAAAATATTAGTAAATTACAAAAAACTGCTACAGATTATTACCGCCAATTTGGTGGTGATGACAATGTTGAAAAGGCTAGAAATTACACTAAAAATCCTTTATACGAGCTGTTTGATGCAGAGTAAAGGGAAGAAATAGTAGCTATATATTGCGGTGCAAATTATTATATTTCCGCATGGACATCCGGAATTTCTGTATTATCGCGCATATTGACCACGGAAAATCTACCCTAGCTGATAGGATGATTGAAAAGACTGGTACCCTCGAAAAGAGAGAGATGAAGGAACAGTTACTCGATACGATGGATCTAGAGCGAGAACGTGGTATTACTATCAAGCTACAACCAGTACGCATGACCTTTAACGGCATGCAGCTTAATTTGATTGATACCCCAGGACACACAGATTTTCGTTACGAGGTAAGCCGGTCTCTGGCAGCTTGCGAAGGAGTAATTCTTCTTGTTGATGCTGCTCAAGGTATTCAAGCTCAGACACTTGCGGTTCTGTATATGGCAATGGAGCATGACCTAAAAGTAATTCCAGTGCTCAATAAAATCGATCTCCCAGCAGCTGACCCAGAGCGTGTTTCCGATGAGGTGGTCAAGCTTCTTGGATGCGATCGAGAAGATATTCTTAGGATCTCTGCTAAGAATGGAACAGGAGTCTTAGAAGTCTTGCAAGCAGTAATTGATCGTATACCCAGCCCTAAGCAAAGCCAGAATGCAGAAGTTCCTCGTGCACTGATCTTCGATGCAGTTATGGATAACTACAGAGGTGCCGTTGCGTATGTTCGTATGATGGAAGGCTCTGTAAAAAAGGGGCAGAAGATTCATTTAGTAGGAACGGGTATGGACTTCGAAGCGATAGATGTTGGATACTTTACCCCTGCGTACGTATCAGATACAGAAGTCAAAGAAGGAGAGATCGGATACATTGTCACCGGAGGCAAAGATGTTAATCATGTTCGAACGGGAGATACGATTACTACAAAACTCGGCGTACAACCATTACCAGGATATAAAGAGGTTCAGCCTATGGTATATGCGGGGTTGTATCCAAGCGAAGCAGATGGATACCCTCTTCTTCGTGAATCAATAGAAAAACTGACGATGAATGACGCTGCTCTTGTTTCCGATCCAGAGCAAAACGCAGCACTGGGTAATGGATTTCGCTGTGGGTTCCTCGGACTTCTCCATATGGAGATTATTCAAGAACGTCTAGAGCGAGAATATGATTGCGATCTTATTATCACGGCTCCTAGTGTGCGATACGAGGTACAGCTCACAGCAAAAAGCCCTGCGGAGATTGTGCGTTCCAGCTTACTTAAAGAAGACGAGCCAGATACAGCAATTATCTCGAACCCAGCAGACTTTCCAGATCCTACTTACATTGGAGAAGTACGAGAGCCATGGGTAAGGCTGGAAGTGGTGTGTCGTAGTGAAGATATTGGAGCGGTTCTAAAACTTGTTACGGATAGAAGAGGGGTTCATCAATCTATGGAATACCTTGATGAAGAACGTGTCGTAATTCATTTTGAGGTTCCACTGCAGGGAATCGTTCTGGATTTCTTTGATAAGCTTAAATCTTCTACTGCAGGATACGGTTCTATGAGTTATGAACCGATCGGATACCGGGCAGGTGATTTGGTAAAGTTGCAGATTCTTCTTTTGGGTGAACCTGCGGATGCCCTTAGTACGATTGTACATAGATCCGAAGGGAATACTGTCGGAGGTATTGTTTGTAAGAAACTCAAAGAGGTTATTCCTAAAGCGCAGTATGTTATACCAGTTCAAGCAGCTATTGGAGCCAAAATCGTTGCGCGTGAAACTATATCAGCCTTCAGAAAAGATGTAACAGCAGGTCTTTATGGTGGAGATGTCTCTCGTAAGCAGAAGCAACTTAAAAAGCAGAAGAAGGGTAAGAAGAGGCTCAAGCAAATGGGAAAGGTAACTCTTTCTCAGGATGCTTTCTTGTCAGTGCTTAAGCGCGATTAAGGAGTTTCCTCTATCTCTTGGGCTTGAAGAGCTTTTCTTGCAGAGCCAATAAATGGCTCGAATACAGTTTGTAAGATGCTAGCAGTAAGAGGTTGAAGCTTTTCAAACTCTGCTGATTTCTTTCGATCTTCAAAGAATCGCTGAAGTACAAATGTTGTTAATTGGAGTACGGTACCGTCGATATTTTTTTCGTCGATCATCAATTTAGTCAGGATCTTTTCTGGAGACTGAGCAAGCACCATTTGCATTCTGGTGATCCAGTCGATCATGGCGCGGTTTGTCTCGGCGTCGATCTCTCTACTTTTGGTAAGTGCCATACTTTCATCAACAACTTGATGTGCGTCTTTCTCTGTGACCTCTTTTAAGTACTCAGCAACTTCACTCATACTCTCTTCGTCAATCAGTGAGATAACTGCCAAGATAAAAATACTAGGACAGTCCCGAGCAACAAGGCGAGAGATTAATGTAAAGAGATGCGAGTTTTTTTGGTCCTGCAAAAACTTCATAATGACCTGTACTACCTTGTCGTCTTTTTTCTTACTCTTTTTTTCTTCTTTACGGATCTGGGCCATGGCAGCACCCGCTGCTGCGAAGCGTGCTTTCGCATCTTCACTAAGAGCTTCTGGAGCTCCACCCATTCCTTCATCTGGCATGCCGACATCAAGATCATCTGTTTCTGACATTGGCTACAGAGTACATAAAATTAGCAGTACCGGAAACAAAAAAACCGAGGACACCATAGTACTATGGTGGTGCCCTCGGCGCGAAGTTCCTGCATTGCCCTTCGGCGACACAGGACAGAGGAGACGGAAGGAGTTGAACCTACGACCTCCAGGCTAAAAGCCTAGCGCTCTCCCAACTGAGCTACGTCCCCGACGTACTAGGTACTTTAAAGAGTTTCTCGTCTCTATCAAGCGGTATTGTCTCTTTATGCAGCGACCGGCTCTATAAACACGAATGTCTCTTTTTCACGCTTTCCGTTGAACTTAAGAAGGCGCTTTTGAGAGAATCGAACGATACCGTCGCAGTCTGCGTGTAGTGTCCAGTCTTTTCCTTGGTGGACGTTTTCTCCAGCTCTAAATTGAAGTCCTTTCTGGCGGATAATAATTTCCCCAGAGTTTACCTTTTGGCCGCCAAAGCGCTTCACACCACGCCTTTTAGCGTTGGAGTCTCTGCCGTTACTGGTGGAGCCACCGGCTTTTTTATGTGCCATATTGGGCGTATTTTACGCAATCTTGCTGTAAATGCCAAGAAATACTGGATAAAATTGGTTGCGGGGGCTGGATTTGAACCAGCGACCTCGAGGTTATGAGCCTCGCGAGCTACCAGGCTGCTCCACCCCGCGTTGCCGAGGTATTTTGCATCTAGAGAGTAAATAATGCAAGAAAAATGGGTTATAACCCCATCTTAATCCCCTCAATCTTCTCTTTGTGGAAAAGATAGAGCTTCCAGTGTTCTAGGGTTGGCATCTGTCTTAAAAGCTCAAAATATGCTGCTTCTTGCTGCTGCGTAGGTGCTAATTTTGGCTCTGAGAGGATAAAAGGATCTGTAGGAATATGTGTAATAATCAGGGTTTTTTCCCCTGGACGAATCAGTCCTAAATTCTCTTTGGCGTATTTATCTTTATATTGAGCACTCTTAAAATGTTCAAGATCTCTATACCCTTGGTTAATTTCTTCTCTCAGATCCTCATTCTTTTCGGAGATTTCTTCTAGGGTTTGCTCGAAAAGAAGGTTTCTATAAAACGAAAGTGCCAGTCCAAATGCCATAAAACCTACAACTGACAGACCGATGACTATCGTCAGCTGTTTAGAAAGTGGTTCGGTATTCTGGTAGGACATCAGTGGAATAGTAGAGTATTCTGGTGCTCTATGAAAATCTACTGCTCTGGAATTGGTGGTATTGGACTCTCAGCCTACGCTGCACTTCAGAATGCGTTTGATCATGAGGTCAGTGGAAGTGATAGATCTCTTACTGTCCTTACAGAAGATCTTGAAGCCCAAGGTATAGAAGTTTTTGATGGTCAAGATGGGTCTAACGTCCCAGAGGATGCAGACCTTTTTGTTTATTCCGAAGCAATTCCTAAGGATGCTCCAGAGAGAAAAAAAGCTTCCGAGCTTGGCATTCGACAGATCAGTTACTTCGCAGCACTTGGTGAATTAAGCA
>CAVOCY010000008.1:0-41665 GCA_963694385.1 Candidatus Altimarinota bacterium | reverse complement strand
GGTAAAGCTCCACCAGGAACATGTGCATCTCAGGATGAAGATGGGAATACTATTAAGCGAACTTGTGTTCCATTGGTTCAGCCCTTAGGAGGTAGAAATCGAATAGAGGTAAGGCCAGGAGTGCAGACATTTATTGATTATTTTAATGACGCATCTGATCTACTTCTTACAATTTCAGTTGGTTTTGCAGTTCTTTGGATCTTGATTGGTAGTTATTTTATTATGGTTTCTGGTTCTAATGGTGGAATGCGAACCCAAGGACAAGAAATGATTAAGTGGGCCCTTATTGGTCTCATCATTGTAAACTTTGCAGGATTCTTCCTTCGTACTCTTAACAGTATGTTCTTCACGTAAATATGACATTCTTCTTTTCACTCGTTAATGCTTTTATCCCAGTAGCTTACGCACTTGGAGATATCTGTGCTGGTATTAGCCAGTGTGGAAGTGGAGGAAACCCTCTGCCTGGGTTTATTGTTGTCGCAGTATTGGCATTGCTAGAAATAGCATCAGGTCTTGCGGTACTGTTTGTTGTTATTGGTGGCGCACTTCTTATTATTAATTTTGGAAATGAGTCTCAGGCAGATAAGGGGAAAAAAGCAATCATCTTTTCTCTTATTGGTTGGGCGATTGCTCTGTCTTCTCAGGTGATCATTTCTTTCGCTGTTGCTAAGGCTGGGACTATTGATCAGAGTGCACCGCATCTTAGTATCATGAGTGTTACGGTTAATGCAGTTCTCGATATCTTTAATTCTGTATTTGCTCTCATGATGCTTTTCTACGGGTTCAAGCTTGTCATTGCTCGTGGTCAGCAGTCCGAATTGGATTCAGTAAAAAAAGCTCTAACAATGACTATTGCTGGAGCACTAGCAGTGAATCTTTCTTACGCACTTGTACGTGCTACTACCAATATTGGTTTCTAATACTCTGATATGCAATCTCTTCTTACACTCTTCGGCCTCGTAGAAACGGCGTATGCTTCCCCATACTATGGGTATTACTGTAGTGCTCTTGGGACGTATTGTGGAGATGGTCAGTTGTTTATTATCCATTTAGCGGACAGGACTGCAGCCGTTCTTGTCGTTCCGGTTGTTGGTGGAATTGCTGTTGCAGCTGTGATTTGGGCAGCTATAAAAATGATTTCTTCCGGTGGAGATGATTCTGGAAAAGAAGATGCAAAGAAGATTATCCTTGGTGCTGTTATCGGTATTGTTCTAGCAGTGACAGGATCTGCTGTAGTGCACTGGGTTTGTCTTGTGGTGGAGGCGGCTACGAATGCACCAGGTGGTGGTTTGTGTGGATAGACAACAATTAACAGTTAACTATTAGCAGTAGGCTTTGTTGTTGCTACACTAGGCGTATGTCTCGCCAGTACATCACTACGGCTATTGATTATCCAAATGCAGCGCCTCACATGGGGCATGTGCTTGAGAAGGTACTTGCGGATGTCTCTGCTCGTTGGTTTCGTTTACGTGGTGACGATGTGCGATTTCAGATAGGTACAGACGAGCATGGTACCAAGATTCAACGTACAGCAGAGGAGGAGGGGATCAGCCCTAAAGAGTTAGTTGATCGTAATGTTCCATTGTTCGAAGACCTCTACAAACGTCTTAATATCAGCCACGATCACTTCATTCGTACATCAGATCAGGTAGAGCACTGGCCAACAGTACAAGCGCTCTGGAAGAAGCTAGAGGATGCTGGGATGCTAGAAAAGCGTAGTTACACAGGGCTCTATTGCAGTGGATGTGAGCGGTTTATGACGAAGCGTGATCTTGATGAAGCAGGGAATTGTCCTAATCATAAAAAAGCTCCAGAGGAGGTGACAGAAGAGAACTATTTTTTCTTGATGAGTCGCGATACAGATAACCTCAAAAATCTCCTGACAAAAGAATGGGATGGAGAGTCATATCGCATTATTCCAGAAAGTCGTGCACAAGAAACACTTTCGCTTATCGACCAAGGGCTCGAAGATGTTTCATTCTCCCGTCCAAAGTCCTCTCTTAGTTGGGGTGTTCCTGTTCCAGAGGACGACGATCAAACGATGTATGTTTGGTGTGATGCACTGACCAATTATATTTCTGGTCTCGGGTACTTTACGGATAAAGAAGATTCATCATTTTGGAAAGACGCAACAGTTACCCATGTTATCGGTAAAGACATTGCACGGTTCCACGCACTTATCTGGCCTAGTATGCTTAAAAGCGCTGGTGTTAAAACTCCAGATCAATTACTGATCCACGGATTCCTTACAAGTGAAGGAGACAAAATGAGCAAGTCTACAGGGAACGTCGTGGTACCAGATGATGTTCTTGCAAAGTTTGCTGGGAATCCAGATCCAATCCGATTCTATTTAAGTCATGAGATTCCAGTAGGGAATGACGGAGACTTTTCCTGGGAGAGGTTCGAGAAACTTTATAATGCGAAGCTGCGAAATGAACTAGGTAATTTGTTGAATCGAGTATTAGTGATGTTTCAGAAAGAAGGTGGTCAATTACATATAGGATCTGAGAATATTTTGCTTGGTGAGAATACTTGGAAAAAGTATCAAAATTCTATGAATACTTTTAATTTATCAGAAGGATTAGGGTATGCATTTGTGAGAGCTGGAGAGTGCAATAAATATATTGATGATCAAAAGCCTTGGGAGAAGGATCAGGATGCCAAGATTGCTTTATTAAGTGTTTTAGCTGAGACCCTGAGGCACATCTCTCTCATGCTACTTCCATTCATGCCAGATACAGCTCAAAGAATGAGTATTCAGCTTGGGGTGCCCTACTCAGATCGGATGCTGGATAAAGAATTTGTCATCACAGAGGAAATGAAGACATTTGGAGGGCAAAAGGATTGGCAATCTATAGGGGAGCCTAGTATTCTCTTCGCGCCTCTTTCGTAACGAAAACGGGAAAGTCTAGAGAGACTAAAGACCGAAAGCAGTGGCGAGGGGCGATTTATTTCTTTTCACATTCTTATTATGTTTGATCCAATGGCTGATCTTGCAGGTGGTGGTATCGGTGACGATAGCGATCCTGTAGCAACAGAAGACGCTGTATCTACTGAATCTGCACCAAAGCAGGCATCAAGTGGTGGCGGAGGCGGCAAGTTCGCAGATGAACTTCACTCTGTAACTATTCACGCACGTCAGCGTACGTTCTATATCGATCTCAAGGAGAGCAATAACGGTAAGTTCTTTAAAGTATCCGAGAAGAGTCGTGGTGGTCAGAAGACGACTATCATGTTCGATTCAGAAGACCTTGAACCATTTATCAAGGCTCTTGAAGAGATGAGAGAGTTCGTATAAGCGACAATTAACTATTAGCAATTAACAATTAACAATAAAAAGTTAACGGTTAATTGTTAATGGTTAACTGTTATAAATCCAAATTATCTACAGGAATCACGTATCCATTTACATGAGGATTACTGATCATCATAAATAGTACAATCTTTGAGGCTTCTGCTCTGGTAATAGACTGTCCTGGGCGGAATGTTCCGTCATCGTATCCTTCTACAAACTCGTAACTCAGTGCGCTACTTACATATTCTTCGTACCAGTCTCCAGTTCGTACATCAGAGAAACGATCGGAGTAGTCGATATCATCAAATGGCTCTAGTTTGCTAGCGAGGAAAATAATCTTGAGTGCTTCTGCTCTGTTAATAGGAGCATCAGGCTTAAATGTTCCGTCGTCGTATCCATCAACAATGCTATTTTCGTATGCAGTGTAGATGATGCTGCGCTTTAATTTTGTGTCGTCACTTTCTCGTGGACGAGATTTTCTGCGGACATCAGGGAAACTAAAGTCATCAGAATCAATCTCTGCATTAAGAGCAATACAACTGCCAAGTAAGACAATCTTTAAGAGTTCATAACGACTAATTTCTCTGTCTGGTCGAAACATTGCACCTTCTTCTGTCCAATATCCAGAGATGATTCTTGGGCCGTCTTCTTCAATCTTGGTCTCTTGCAGAGGAGTGACGTATGGCTTACTCCAGTGAGTTTCTAGGTCGTGGAGAATCTCTGTGGGCCCTGCGTGGAAGAGGCAGGGGTTTTCGAGTGGGTCTGACCCTAGAGAAACTTCTTTGCCATCTTCTATACCATCTTGGTCGGAATCTGGGTCGTTGATATCTGTTCCTTCTACAAATTCCTCGAGGTTGTTAAGACCATCATTGTCGTTATCTTGACTAGCATCTGCTCTGGTATTTCGTTCTAGGTTGTTCTCTATTTCGTAAGAATCAGGTATTCCGTCACTATCACTGTCTTGTTTGTAGTCACGATCAAGAGGAAATGGATCATCTTTATCATTGATGCCATCGCCATCACTATCAGGGTTTGATCTATCTGTTCCAAGTTGATCTTCTTGTCCGTTGCTGAGTCCATCATTATCGAGGTCGTAGGTCATATCATCAACCCGATTGAGTGGGTCTCTTCCTGCTTGTATTTCTGATCCATCAGCTTCTCCTCCTGCATCAGAATCTGCATTGTATGGATCTGTCTCTCCAGTGTTTACAACACCATCACCATTGCGGTCTTCTTCTGTATTTAAAACACCATCTCCATCAATATCAGTTTCATGTATTTGAGCAGCGCCGGTCATTGGTAGTGCGATAAGCACTAGGATAGTGAAAAACTGTTTTTGCATTCAAGGAAGGGGTGACCAGAGTATACCTTTATGCATGCCCTCTCTGCCATGCCAGTCCTGTCATGGGTTTTTTACCTGGAGGTTGTAGCTGCAGAATGTGTAATTCTACATCTTTGCACTGCACAGGAATAGATTCATCGGTTGCCGTTAGTGACGTTTGTAGTAGTTTGATTTCCTGATTCTTTATCCTCATACGTACTCCAGGCCATGGGACAAGCGCACGCACATGTCTATTGATTTCTTCTGCCGTCATAGTGTTTGCATCAACGTTTCCCATAGAGCGGTTAAGTTTATGGCAGACTGTCATCTCACTTTCGTTCTGTGGGGTTTCTGTTAAGGGTGCATGTAGGGTTTCTATTAAGAGCGCTGCTCCAGCGGTACTAAGTTGATCGTGCAGTTGTGCAATAGTGGTGTCTTGTTCTAGTGGGACGATTGCCTGTGCTAATACTGGGCCTGCATCCAATGCTTTTACCATGCGCTGTATTGTGACTCCAGTTTGCGTGTCTCCAGCAAGCATTGCACTTTGCATTGGGCTTGCACCTCTCCAATGAGGAAGCAGTGATGCATGGAGATTTACTGGGGCAATTTTTGGGACATCAAGAATATCTTGTTTAAGGATTTGCCCATATGCAACGACAACGAGAAAGTCACATTCGATATCATTCAAAGCCATTTTATTAATATCATCAGGTTGATTTATGGGTATTCCGGCCTTAAGAGCTGCTTGTTTTACCGGTGTTGGAAGCACATCTTGTTTTCTTCCTACAGGCTTATCTGGCTGAGATATAACCAGCTTTACCTCAATATCCTCATCAGCGATTAACGCCTCTAGAGAGGGGACAGCAAAGTCTGGTGTGCCAGCGAAAATTATTGAAATTGGAGAATTGGACATTGGAAATAGTATATCGGAAATTAACTTGTAACAGTTAACAGTTAACAGTTAACTGTTAGCGATGGGTAAACGTCCAAAAATGCTGGCATCTGTTGTGCGGGAGGTTGTAGCCCCTGTGCTGCATTCTTGCCCATCAGAGTGCAAGATGGTTTCTATTACTGAGGTGGAAGTTTCGGAGGATTTCTCCTATGCGACGATCTATATATCAGCGTTAGATGCTCAGGAAAAAGCACTAGAATTTTTAGAAAAGGCATTACCCTCACTAAATCACAGTCTTGGAAAAATTCACCGTAATCGTATTCCAGAACTGCGATTTCGCATCGACCCCCGCATAGAACGGGGTGGAAAGGTTGATGATTTATTAAATCTAGAAAATAAGGATTGATGATGTGTTCTTGTCTAGTGCTTCACAAGGAATGCACTGCAAAGTTCTCTCTTCATTTTACGGTCATACCTTACAAGAATTTTTGTGCAATAGAGATCACTAAAACTTCTTCGTTCTTGCAAGTATCATCTTCTCCTTATGGTGAATCATGTTGATATTCGTCAGTGCGCAGATCTCCTTTCCGGAGCATCTCGTATTGTAGTCTTTTGCCATGCCAATCCAGATGGTGATGCCATCGGTTCTCTATTGGGAATGAGCTTGTTATTAGAGTCTGTATATCCTGATAAGACTGTGGCAGTGCTCTGTAAAGATCCTGCTCCAGATACCTTGCAGTTTCTTCCAGGTACAGAGCGCATTACACATGAGCCATTTGCACAAGAGGGTGATGTGCTCGTCTTTTTAGACTCTGCTGAACCAAAACTTACTGGGCTTTTGGAGTCTCATCCAGAACTTTTTGCAGAGACTACGAAGTCAATTAATATCGATCACCATCCAACGAATACGAAATTCGCTACGGTAAATATTATTGATCCTCAAGCAGCTTCTGCATGTGAGATTGTTGTAGAAATTGCTGATGCACTTGGATGGAAGTTTACTTCTGATATAGCTACCTGTCTTTTGACAGGAGTGTATACAGATACTGGAGGCTTGCTGCACAGCAATACTTCTATACAGGTATACCGTACAGTGGCGAGGCTTCTACGTAGTGGTGCAAGGCAGCAAGAAATTGTAAAACATGTCTTTAGAACAGCTGAGCTTTCTACGCTAAAACTTTGGGGGAGAGTTCTAGAGAAGATTTCGATTACTGATGAAGGTGGTGCTGTTTCTGCTGTCACTAAAGGGGACTTTGCGGCTACTGGAGCAGATGCAAGTGCACTTACTGGTGCTATTGATTATCTGAATGCAGTCCCTGGAATGCGCTTCTCCATGATTCTCTCCGAGCGTGATGGCAAGGTAAAAGGCTCGCTACGCACACTGCGTGATGATGTTGATGTCGCAGAAATGGCAGGGAAGTTTGATGGTGGTGGACACAAAAAAGCAGCAGGATTTGCACTACCTGGAAAACTAAAATCAGAAGTACGCTGGAAAGTAGTGGAAGAAGGTGGAGAGTCGTGACGTCGTCACGACTTTACGGTATTACTCTGATTTACTCTCTTCTTCGGGGATTGGCTCAGTAGCAGGATTATCATCCTTTTCTTCTGTAGGTGCAGGGGTTGCTTGGCTGAGCGTTGCAGGTGGCAACTGAGAAGGATCTGTTGTACTTGAAACATCGTCTTTAGTAGCCGGTTCCTCTGTAGCTGTCTCGGGCTCTGTAGTTTCTTCTGAAGCAGCAATGTTTTCTTCTGCTGCTTTTGTTACATCATTTTCACCACGCTCCTCAGCTTGTACTTCTTCTTTTGCTATTTCTTCCGCAGCTTCCTTTGCTGCTTTTTCTGGATTCACTTCGCCAGTGCTATCGACACCCTTTGGTATCAATTCTTCTCCCTTGCGCTTTGCTTTTTCATCGCGCTTCTTTGCTTCTCGTAGTGCCAATACCTCTTCGGGGTTTGTAGTGATAATCATTTCTTCTTGGGGGCTGGCGACGATTTGAATCGCAACGTGTTTGTTTCCAGCGAAGAAGAGTCCTTGACCAACATCAGAGTTAAGAAGGAGATACTTCTCACCATCAGTAAGATAGAAAAGTTTTTGTAGGTTATCTACAGCTGTAGGAGATTGTTTTAGCAGAATCTGCAGAGAGGCGTTGGTAATAATCGGTTTACCAAATGGGGAGTTTACGAAGTCTTCTACATCCTGTGTAATCGTTGTTACTCCGAGGTAGTACTTTCGAGCACGCTTGATAAGTCCGTAGAGAAACCGAGCAGAATCATCATATTGCATCAGGTTCCATGCCTCATCTACCACAAGGAATCTACGTTTAAGTTCAGATCGAATTTCATTCCAGAGGAAGTTTAAGACGATGTACATCGCAATAGGTCGTAGTTGTTCCTCTAGGTCACGAATTTGGAATACTACTACTTGGTTATTGAGTTCTACATTCGTTGGTTGGTCGAAGAGTCCGGCGTAACTTCCTTCGGTGTACTTCTGCAATGTTCGAGCCATATTCTCTCCACCCTCAGTAGTCATAAGCACGTTTACCAGTTCATTCATGGTAGGTGGCTCTATTTTCCCAGCGTCTTCTGTAGTCATATCAATACCCTTAAGTGCGTATGTATCCAAGATAGCTTTATCCAGAACTCCATCTTCTGCAGGCGTTAGTGTTCCGAGCATAATCTTAAACAGTCCATGCAGCGTAATAATCGCAGCGCGTAGGACTTCTCCTGGCAGAGCGTCATCTCCACGTACCGCTTTCGGTAGATCAAATGGGTTGATACGGAAGCTGCTTTGTAGCGAGAGGGGGACAAAGGTTCCGCCAACTGTCTTACAAAGGTCTACGTATTCATTTTCTGGATCGATAACAAAGATATCTGTTCCGAACATCATTGCTCTTAGAATCTCGAGTTTCACGGCAAAGGATTTACCAGCACCCGAGGTAGCAAACACAGTAGCGTTAGCATTCGGGAGATCGAATCTATCAAAGATCACTAATGAATCGTTGTGTCGGTTGATACCGTAGAGAATTCCATGGTCATCTGTAAGATCGCTTGAACTAAATGGAAAACTTGTCGCCATCGGAGATGTATTCATGTTTCGGTTAATCTCTAGTTCATCAATAGCAAGAGGTAGTGTTGATAGCCATCCATGTTCCATTTGGAAGAATGCTGGCTTGGTGAGTACAAGCTTTCCTCCCAACAGAGACTCGACATCTGTCTGAAGCTTTTTCAGCTTGATCTCATCATCGGCATAAATCGTTATGTACATTCCAAACTGATAGAGCTTCTCTCGCCCACGAGCCAAGAGGTCTCGTAGCTCTTCTGCATCTTGTAGAGCAGCTTCGAGTGTCGGATCACGCACAATTCCACGCTGTTCTAGGATACGAATACTCGATCGCATTTCTGCCACCTTCTTTCGCAGCATTTTCATGATTACCTTGTTATCACTAGGGTAGATGAATTGTGCGATATCCATTTGTGCATCAAAATTAATCGCCTGACTCAACCAGTTTGGAAAGATGTAGTTAGGCCAGTTGTAGACGTAGAGTGTTCGAGCAAATTGATCGTTTAGCATTAATTCCATGGAATGTACTTCCATGCCTGCAGGAGCAATAAGGTCGAGTGTCTTTTGTAGTCCTTCCTCGTAGTAGCTAATCGCTTGTTGCTCATCTGCTGTAAGGTTACGTTTTTGCGCAGCCTTCAAAGCATTTGTAGACTTCTTGTGTAGTCCGAGCAAGTCGTCGAAAGCTTGTACTAGCAGAGAAGTAGAGCTTGGAGCCTTTGGTGTTTTGTTTGTTTTTGGTTCCATAATTTGGAGAGACTCATTTCGTCTTGAAATCTATTAATTATAGCACAAAACAAGGTTTAGCTCAATATCGCAGTACTCAACATTGACAGATATCTTATCTGGTTTATAGATTACTCAAAAATACTTTTGCCCTTCCGCTTCTTCCAGCTTTTGCCTTTTTCAAGGATATTAAAGTCAGCAATACCAGGGACATCGATCACTCTTAGCCCAGCGACAAGTATTTCGCGGTTTACTTCTACTGCTTGAACCCGTTGAGCTGCAACTTTTAACAATGTGTCAAATCGATCTATCATATCGCCAGATTGATCCTCTTTTGTCGATATTTCTGCATAAGAAACGTTAGCTTCGGATAACTGCTCCTCTAATTCGGATGCTGTCCCATAGTCTGTTATTTTAAGGGCATCACGGAGATCTCCTTCTATGGTTCGTACCTTTTTTTGAAATTCCTTTGCCTTGGTCTTTTGCGTCTCATGCAAGGCGCTAAGCTCAGTGATTTTCCTTTCGGTGAGCACACCAATATTTCGTAGAGACTGAGTATAGCTGTCTAAGGTACTGACACGATCTGTGCTGCGATTCAGCGTATCGATAATATCAACTTGCAATATATCTCCCACTTCTCTCAGGAGAGCAAAATTCTCATCAGATGTACTATTTGTCTGCCCTTTGAGTATGTTACCAATGGCTAGCATTCCATCTTCTGCGCTTTGCACAGAGAGAAAGACACCTTGAGATGTATAGAGACCAGTAAAGACGCCAAGTAATCCACTTGGACGGTTATTTTGTAGAGATCTCTTCGCAATAATATGCATGATAGAAACGGATGTTTTCGCTCCACTTACCTGCAATTCCACAGGTTCTTCTTTTGATGAGCAGGCCACCAGAAGAAGACAGGGGATTAGAGTTGCCGCAATTGATACATTTCGCAGTATCATCATAATATTCTAGCGTTTTTATTGTTGAATAACAATAGAGTTCAAGAAGTGACTCTATGAGTACAAAATATGCACGCTACTTAGGGTGGACGATTGTGCATACATTTTGTGTTCAAGACATGTACATAATCTGTATGCAAGATCAAATATTGTTTTCAAGTGGTAATGATAACTATTAGTGTTACAGTTACCGTAAATACATGAGTAGCAGACTTGATCACTCACCCAAAAAATTTCATGTTTTCTTCCCTCTCCACCACGGTCCAAAAAGCACTCGAGGCGGAGTACGGTATTGGTGACATTGTTGTGGGCTGGGAGAGGCCTCAAGAGGCTGCTCATGGAGACCTAGCAACACCTGTTGCATTACAAATTGCAAAGAAGGCAAAGAGCAATCCTAGAGAGATCGCTGAGACAATTGTTGCAGCTCTTTCTTTGGAAGATGTAGTAGAGAAAGTAGAGGTAGCAGGTCCTGGATATGTGAATGTATTTTTGACAGCAGATGCATTGATAGCTGCACTCGCACAGACACGTGAAGCATGTACCGCAAAAGTAAAGCGTGAGAATGAGGCACCATTTGTTTTTGATTATTCACATCCAAATATTGCAAAGCCTCTCGGTCTGCACAATGTCCTTTCCACTGTTATTGGCCAGTCGCTCATTAATGTGTACCGTCACTTAGGATACAATACTGTTTCTGTTAATCACATAGGAGACTGGGGTACGCAGTTTGGAAAATTAGCTGTCGCTGTTGAGAGGTGGGGGGATAAGCCTGTCGAATCATGTTCAGTTGAGGACCTTCTTGCTTTGTATGTTCGTTTTCATGAAGAAGCAGAGAAGGATGCATCTATCGAAGATGCAGGCCGTTATGCATTTCGAAAGCTGGAAGAGGGGGATTCAGACCTGAGAGTGTTCTGGCAAAAAGTTGTGGATATTACTATGAAAGAAATGGAGTCCATGTACGAGCGACTTCATGTATCCCTAGATCACACACTTGGTGAGAGTTTCTATGAAGACAAAATGCAAACTATTATTGAGGAAGGAAAGGAGAAGGGGGTTTTCAAGGAAGGGGAGAATGGAGCACTCATTGTTGAATTTTCAGAGGAGAGCAATATGCCTCCTGCAATAGTCGTAAAGGCTGACGGAGCCACTATTTACCTTACTCGGGATCTCGCGACCATCCTCTATCGTATTACTACGTATAAACCGCAAGCGATCCTTTATGTTGTAGATGTGGCTCAGTCTTTATATTTTAAGCAATTATTTACTACAGTTGAGCAATTAGGGTGGGATCTCCCAGAACTTGAGCATGTTGTATTTGGACGAATGCGGTTCCCGGATAGTGAAGGTATGAGTACGCGAAAAGGGAATACTCTGAAATTAAAAGAAGTATTAGATGAAGCTAAAAAACGAGCCTCTGATGTTATCAAGAGCCATGGAGATAAAATTCAGACAGATGATCCAGACGCCCTAGCGGAAATGATGGGACAGGGGGCATTGGTTTATGGTGTTCTCAGTCAAAACAGAAAGATGGATATGACATTTGATTGGGATAACGCACTCAGTTTTGATGGAAACAGTGCACCCTATTTGCAGTACACCCATGCTCGAGCTCGATCGATTGTAGAAAAAGCAGATGGCTCTAACCAGCCGCAAAAAATCGAAGAGCTCTCAGAAAAAGAACGACTTCTTCTTAATACATTACTGCAATTTGAACGTGTACTTGAAGATGCTAGGAAAAGTCATATGCCCCACACTCTCGCCAATTATTTATTTGAACTGTGTCAGGACTACAACACGTTCTATAACGATACACCGATTCTTAAAGCGGAAGAACCTGCTAGAGCGTTTCGTGTACATCTCACACAGTTAACGGCAGACGTCCTTAAGACGGGTGCCGGACTTCTTACTATCTCTGTTCCAGACCGTATGTAATTATGGCTTACTATTCTACCGCTCGCCGGTCCTCCACCCCTCGTCCTTTTGTTGCATTTCTTCTCGTTGCTTCATTCGGAATATTGTTTGCGGGATGTGGAGGAGAAGAGAAGGCAGAAATTCCACAAGCGGATGAATTTTCATTTACCGCAGAAGATCTTGCTCGTGTAAAAGAGCTTGTCGGAAACGGAACAGGAGCATTTGTTCCTCGGTTAGAACTTGCTCCAGAAGAAGAAGGTGAAGGAGGTCCTCCAGTTATTGATGTCGGATCTATCGATAAGTTTAACGCTATGCGTACAGGATCAGACGGTGCACAGGATATGTTCCGTGTTACAAATGCATTTTTGAATGTGCGTAATGCCCCTAAGGTAACTGCTACGCAGATTGGCCGTTTGGATCGTAGCGAATCTATACAAGTATTAGAGTTTGTTGATGCTGCATGGGCCAAAGTTTCCTATAACGATACGGAAGGCTATGTTTCTTCTCGTTACATCAGCAAGCTTGTATCAGAGATGCAACTCGCAGAAGAAAAAAAGAAATATGAAGGTATGTATTTTGTAGACTTTGGATTCCTTAATGTTCGTAAGGACCCGGATGCTAACAGTGATAAGCTTGGTGAACTTGCTGGCCAGAGTTTTGTGAGGCCGCTTACGAAAGATGAAGTATGGGCACGCATTCCTTTTAATGATGGAGATGGGTACATTGCAGAGCAATATCTCTCTCCATTCTTGCCAAACTTCTTAGTGCGCCAAGGATCTTTTAACTTGCCTGTTTTGCACTACAGGCTAGCCAATGAAGGTGTGCTTACTGTTATGCCAGAGCACATTCAGGCACTAAAAAGTGGAGGATACACGATATGGACGATGAGTGACCTCTATCAGCTACTCTTAAAACAAGAAGAGAAAGACGTTCGACTGGACCCTAATACGGTTATTCTTGCTGTTTCTGATATTTCTGCTGGTAACGTACAGGAGGTATCTGATGTTCTGCGTAAGAGTGGTATTGATGCCACGCTCTTTCTTAAGGGGCAGCAAATTGGAAGTGCTATAGATCAAAAACACCTTATGACGCTTATTGCTAACGGACATGACTTACAGTCTGCAGGGCACACTGGAGATGATTTACGGTCTCTTACGAATGCTCAAGTAGAGTTAGAACTCTCTCAGAGTAAGCAGCTTCTTGAGGGTATTACAAAGAAGAAAGTTATCGCTGTTGCCTATCCACTTGGAGGTGTAAACGACCGCATCGCTCGAAAGGCAGCGGAGGTAGGATACTTACTAGGACTTTCTGCAGCACCAGATGCAAGTTTCGAACGAACACAACTACTCCGTATGCCTAGCTTTACGATAAAGGCATCCACTTCATCCGAAGATCTCCTCTCTTTGGTTTCGCAGTAGCGGCCACGGGGAAATACGTAACTCGCCGAAGAGACGGTCGCAAGATCGTCTTTTTGGTATAGCTATTTTACTTTAAAGTTCGGCAACTGATTGAAAATACCTTCTGTTCCTTTGGTTGTTGCTTCAAATGCTTGTTCTGCTGCCACTTTGGCGATCTTGGCCATTACTTCGTCACCATGCAGGTAGAAGTAATACATTCCATACACAAATGCGATTGCAGGGATGATAGCGAGCGCTCCCTTAAAAGCTCCTCCCCACATACGCAGTCGGTCACGCTTGTCCATGCGAGCTAGGTGGTTGATGATGATATCTAGCTTGTCTTCTGATTTAGCCATAGGAAGTTTAGAATCCGCGGCGCCACTTACGGTAATTTTCGAAGGCGCGTGTGAGATAGTACCGTGAATTTACAGGAACGTCCATGCAGTGGGTTAGCTCTAGGAGCTCTCCGCCAAATCCACGCTTAAAGAGTGTGACTCCAGCAAAGGGATGTTTCTTAACTCCCTCTGGTGCTATTCCCCAGAAGCTATACATATGGTCTCCACGCTTGAGGGCATCTTGAATCGCAGTCCATTGCAAAAGATACGATGCGGGGATCTTTCTGTGTTTATGTGTACTCGCTCCGTGGTGGTAGCTTGTTTCTCCGTAGGCGTGCATATGGATTGATGATGCTATGACTTCACCTTCGTAATGTGCCTGGTACATTGTGCATTCACCTCTAGCAAAGAAATGTTCTACTTGGGATTTAAAGAACGTATTTGTGTACGGAGTAAAGCTATGTCTCTTGCGTGTCTCTTCGTGGAGCTCGATAAATGTATCAAGGTCCTTAAGAGGGTCTTCTGATCTTTTGATAGTCACGCCGTCTTTCCCTGCTCTGCGAATCAGATTTCGTGTGTTCTTCCGCATATTCTTTAAGATCTCTTCTTCTGATGTGTTTTTAAGATTGATGTACCAAATATGTTCTGCGAGGAGATGATGTGGAGCAGGTACAGATCCTGGAATTGGATCAGTCTCTACTTTCCAAAAAGGGCTAAGTCGAATGAAGCAACATTTGTGCTTAATAGCCTCTTCTTTAAGAACATCAATCAGTTGGGTCACTGATTCTCCATTATTGATGATAGGTCCGTAGGGTACGACCAAATGTTTCCCTCTTCGTGCATTGATCACCAGTGCTTGGCAGATTCCCTTGAGCTCATTTCCTTCACGCATTTCGAGTCTGATAGGCTCTTCTCCGATATCACGATAAACTTCTCCCATAGTCCAGCTTTGCATAAAAGGACTGTATTTCTGCTTAGAGAGAAATGCATCCCACTGTGCTTGATCTTGTGCGTTAAGAATCTCCATCGTCAGCCATAGTAGCGGAAGATCCTAGTTCGGACTGCAGGATTGTTATCAGTTTTTTTGCTTGTTTCTCTGTCATCGTAGGGTGTATTGGGAGCGTTAGTATTTGATTCGATAATCTCTCTGCCTTTGGGCAAGATCCTGGGATATATCCTACTGCCTCTTGGTTTACTGTTCTTGGACAAATGGAAGATCCCGTCCATCCATCATCAAGATAGATGTTCTTTGTTTTGAGTTTTAGGCGAATCTCATCTGCGTTTTGAACAAGTAGTGGAAACTTTTGGAGAGGGAGATGTGTATCAACACCTGCGGGAATATTCCAATTATATTCTTTGGCAGCTGCATAGTATATTTCGGTGAGATGTCGGCGATGGTTATTGAGGCTATGAAACTGCTTGAATTCAAAATAGACAAGTGCACAGAGACTACTTGGCATGCGCTGTATAGAAGGAGGTTGATATCCTGCCTTTTCTTTTTTGGTAATAACAGGTGCAAGCATGTGGCTTTTGGAAGCCAAAACCAGAAGTACTTTTCCGATACCTATTCCATACAACGGTCTACAGAATGCGTAGATCAGTGGGTAAAGTAAAAGTCTTTTTACCGTGATCCAAGAGAGTTCCTTTGCATCACGCTCTTCTTTTTGTAGGAGGTCTGCTACTTCGGTATTTTTTGAAATGATGCTTCCACCACTTACTCCAGAAGCAGCTTTATCTCGTCCGAAACTTAGCATCAGAAAGTCGCTGTACTTTCCAATGACTTTTGGTCCTGTGACATCTGGCAAAATATGAGCGCAGTCCTCGATAAGGAGAATGCCTTTTTGCTCTGTCATCTCTCGAAGTCTTTGCATATCCACTACGATTCCAAAGGTGTGTTGTACAATGATTACTTTTGTCCGAGGAGTGATTCTGCCTATGATTGCATCGAGATCAATGTTGAGAGTATCAAGATTTACTTCGGCAAATACAGGTGTAAACCCTGCTGCATGAATAGCATTAGGTAAAGCAACACAGGTAAATCCCTGAATGATGATTTCACTACCACGGTCTATAGGTAACGACCGTAGTAATGCCAGTAGTGCGTCACGTCCTGTGGCAAACAAGCTACAACGTGCGTCAAACCAGAGTTCTAATGTACTGCGTAGCTTCTCTCTTGTGGGTCCTTTTCGCCATCTCCAGAACATACAGAGCTGCTTAAGGCTCTGGGCAAGGTATTTAGGTGTAACGTGAGGGCCGAATGTATGGTGGATAGGAGAGAAGAGGATAGTGGAAAGAGTTACGAGTTACGAGTTACGAGTTGATCAATTTGCTTTTTACCAATGCGACCTATGCAAAGCAGAAGGTCTCCTTCGGATGTTTTGGCTATGTCTTTGCTTATGTACTCAACGGTGCCATTGAATCCTTCATCAAAAGATCGCATGCCATGCTTGCCTGTAAAAATAGCACGATCCACGATGCCATTACTAGCAGCGCCAAGTTCTCTATGGATACGATCTTCATCCTTGCCAAGTTCGATAAGACCAGGGGTTATAAGAATCTTTTGCGCTGCAGGCTGACTCTTCGCCCATGCAAGGCTTGCACGAAAGCTCTCTGGACTTGCGTTATGTGTATCATCCAAAATAGTGATACCTCGCTCTTTACGAACAGAAAATGTGTGATGCGGTGGCTCGAATGACTTGAGTCTTGCCGATGCAGATGGAAGATCTATTCCCAAAGATTGTGCGACAGCTATGGCAAGCAGGATGTTTGTGACGTTATGGGTTCCATGTAAATGCAAAGAAAACTCCTGCTGAGCAATGCGGAAGCTGATACCGTCTCCTTTTTCTTCTATATCAAATGCTTCAAGGTCTGCATGTCCTCCCGTTCCTATTGTTGTTGTGCGACACGCACACTTGTCGATCATGCTTGCGCAGAGCGAATTATCCCCATTGAGGAATGCGTTTCCATCCTCTGGAAGACACTCTAATAATTCTCCTTTTGCTTGGCATAGTCTCTCTTGAGATCCAAACAGTGCAACGTGTTGTGTTCCAATAAACGTGACTACTCCTATTTTTGGTTTTGTAATTTGGCAGAGCTTTTTAATTTCTCCAATTTTGTAGGCTCCCATTTCTACAATAATGATAAGTTCATCATCTCGGCTTCGCTTGGGTAGCTCTTTGAGAAGCCACTGTGATACACCCATTTCGGAGTTTACGTATGCAGGGGTATACAAAACATTTCTACTTTTAAGCATATGGGCAATGAGTTCTTTGGTAGTAGTCTTTCCTACAGATCCGGTGATGCCTATCACTGTCGCATTGGTAAATTCGCATCGAAGCTTTGTAGCCTTTTTCATAATGCGATCTTTCATAAGCCAATCAATGGGTAGAAACAGTGTCCACGCAATGAGTAGTATGAGTGGTTGCAAAAGAGGAATCAGAACTATTAACCAATAACCATTAACCATTAACCAATAACCAATAATTCCTGTAATAATAATTGAGAGGACGAAAAGTATTTGTGCCTTCATCGTCCATACGGGATAGCGTTGCTTCTTTGATCCTATCTGCAATACAGAGAGTGCTGCGAAGCCAGCAACTGCAAGCTCTACGTTTTGTAATGCTATTCCTATAACAAGGATAGTTGGACGTACTATTCCGAAGAGTTGCCGTAGCCATCCTGCAGATCGTAGATGCTCCTTTATCCTATCAATGCGCCATTCTTTTACCTGCCAGAGACCAGTAAATGTGAGAAGCGGAGAAAGACATGCAACGAAAGCAAGGCCAGCAATAACTAAGGGGTTCATAGCGATATTATACTCTATGAAAGCCGTGATTTAATGATTTGCGCTATTTCTTCGGCTTTGTCTCTATGGACTCTATGATGGATATCTTTGTATGTATGAAGCTTTGCATTCGGGATTTCTGACTCCATGATTTTAGCATCACCGTATGGCGTCATGCCATCTGCGGTTCCCCAGAAGAGGTCTGTAGAGACAGTAATTTCTTTTAGCTTTGATCGTAGATTTTCTTGTGTAACGAGAATGAGTGTCTTGCGCATAACATCAGAAGCTTTTTCGTAGTCGTGTACGCGGACAAGTTTGTAGAGCAACTTCTTTCCAAGTGGTTCGAGTTTCTTGAGCCCTGGAATGCTGAAGATTATTTTTCCACCCTTAGCGAGCGTCAATCCAATAACGCGTTTGAAGTGTCGTGGGTGACGAATTCCAGCTGAAGCACAGAGGAATAAGTGAGTTGGTAGTTGATAGTTGATAGTTGGTAGTTTTTTTGTGACGAGTTTGATAGCAATTCTACCGCCATGAGAGTGGCCGAGGAGATACCAGTTGTCGGTGATCGGTGATCGGTTTTCAGTAAGCCATTGGAGTACCCAGTCTGCATAGTCATCTACATTCATTGGCTCTTTGGGTTCTGGTTCGTCGCCAAACCCTGGAAGGTCTGGTGCAATAACTTCAATATCAGATCCTTTCAATGCTTCGCTCAATTCTGTAAATGACTCCGTAGAGCCGCCCCATCCATGTAGACAAAGAAGAACAGGCTTGCTCATTATTTGAGACGGAGAAGTTGATTGATTTCACCGGCAACACGGTTTGGATGTGGCACTTGGTCGATAATAGCATTTGCATCAGTTGTTATCGTACCTCCGGTATCGAACCAGAGATTCCAAATAATAATAGTACTTTGAAACATGCAACTGGGTTTTACTCCCGATTCTATTGTATGTACGAGATCTTCATGCTTATGCGCAATGCGCTTGTATCCGTGCACAAAGAGGATCATTACAGACAGTGATACAGCTTGAATTGCGATGAATTCAAATATGAGCATGGGGGTACTATACCGTATTTCTTTTCTCTTTTTGTTTGAATATCTCTTGATTTCACTACTATATGGCGCATGAACCTTCAAGATGACCTCTCTCCAGGCGAACATCTCCCTGAGACATTTAATGTCGTGGTGGAAATCCCTAGTGGATCCCAGAATAAGTATGAATATGATGCAGATCTGGGCACGTTTAAGCTAGATCGTGTGCTGTTCTCACCGATGCATTACCCAGGAGATTACGGATTTGTTCCTCAAACCCTCTTTACTGATGGGGATCCTGTAGATGCCCTTGTTTTGGTTACATTCCCTACTATGCCTGGAATGGTGATAGAAGTGCGTACCATTGGTGTTTTGGAGTTTATTGATGATGGAGAAGAGGATCACAAGCTGCTTTGTGTTCCAATAAAAGATATCCGATATAAGGATATGATGAGTATGAGTGATATCGCAGAGCCGTATCTCAACGAAATTGCCCATTTCTTCAAAGTGTATAAAGAGCTAGAAGGAAAGACTGTGGAGGTAAAAGGATGGCATGGAGTAGACGAGGCAAAGAAGATCCTTATGGATTCTATAGAGCGCTACAATCAAAAGAAGTCTTAAATTAATGTATGTTTGGTGCCACGGGACAGAATTGAACTGTCGACCTCGGGCTTATGAGTCCCGCGCTCTAACCAACTGAGCTACCGTGGCATAGGCCAATTATGCAGCAATTTCTTCTAAGGTTGAAGTCTAAACTAGAGAAATAATCTCTAAGAAATCGCATACATCAATCCAATACCTACAATCATCATCGTTAATTGGATAGCTGCGTTTTTAAGCTTGGTGTCTTTGTGGAGCTCAGGAATTAAATCTGATCCTGCAATGTAGAGGAAGTTTCCTGCGGCTAGAGGCAACAGAACCATTTCGATTCCTTCAACAGACTGTGCAGCCAATAGTACGATAGCCACTCCTGCAAATGCAGTAAGAGCAGAGAAGAAGTTAAATAGTAGTGCTTTGGTTTTACTCATTCCACTGTGGATAAGCACGGCGAAGTCGCCGAGTTCTTGTGGAATTTCGTGGAGGAGTACAGCGATAGTAGTAGAGATGCCAACAGGGATAGATACGAGGTACGCGGTAGCGATCAGTATGCCATCTAGTACGTTGTGTACTGCATCACCCATAATAACAAGTGGACCGACAGGATGCACATGTGTCGCACATTCGATATCGTGGCAGTGGTGCCAGTGGATAAATTTTTCAATGACAAACGAAAGGAGAATACCGACGAGCACCCAAGCAAGATTTTCTTGATGACTCTCAATAACTTCTGGAATCAAATGTAAAAAGACGTTTCCAAGCAATGCACCTGTAGAAAAGCTTACGAGGACCATCAGCATTTTTTTGAGCAGATCTGTTTTAAATGACAGAAAAAATACCCCTGCAAGGGAAACCAAGCTGACAATAAAGACGCTAAGGAAGGTGTACTGGATTGAGCTCATAGTTCCGGCATTCTAGCAGTTATTTCGCATGCTTCTCTACAAAAGCCTTCATATTTGCCCGTTCTTCGTTTGTAGGTTTTGGAAGCTCTGCTCCTATGCTCCAATACTTTCCATCGTGATACAGTAAGGGGCTTTTGTCCTTATCGTGGAATGTCGACTGTACTTCGCCAATAAAAACTGTGTGGTCGCCACGAACGACTTGCTCAGTTAGTTTGCACTCCATAATAAGGGCAGATCCATCTACAAGCAGAAGATCAAAGTGCTTTCCATCCGAGAAGGTAAATCCCATATCTTTTAATGCTGATATTTTATTCACCTTTTTTCCTGATGACCCTCCAGCGAGGCTCGAAACAGCTGTTTGCTCCACCGAGGCAATACAGACGCCAAAGTATTTAGATTCTGCAATGTTCTCGTGAGTCGCTTTTCCAGATGCTATAGAAACGGCGATAAGACCTGGGTCATACGAGATTTGATAGGTCCATTCTGCAGACATTATGTTATGGCCATGCTTACCATTACTAGTAATAAGCCCTACGTTTGTCACGAAAGGTTCTCTCGCTGGGCTTCCGTATTTTAGATCCATGTACATATTGTAGCGCAATCCATTCTGACGTACTATTGAGCTGAATTTCTTTTCCCAATCAATTATGAAAAAACTTATCGCACTATTCGGTTCTGTCGCACTGCTCTCTGCATGCACATTTACTGTAACAACAGATATGCAGAAGGATGACGAATCTGATGACACTGTTCCTGCCGAGGAGGTTATGGAGGAAGGTGCTCCAGAAGAAGTTCCTGCAGAATTACCAGCAGAAGAAGATGATGGTACTGTAAATGGTGAGACGAATGAGGATGCAGGAGGTGATGGGACTAACACTGTTGGAGGCGAAGCTGGAGAAGGGGACGCTGCAAGCTCCGAAGCTGCAGCAGAAGATGAGACTAGTTCCGAACCCGTTGCTGAGTAATGAAAAAATCTCTTTTAATTCTGGCCCCCGTACTGTTGCTCACTGCGTGTGAACGGCAGTACGAACAGAATCCTGACCCCAACCACACGCATGCAGACTTTGCCGCGTGGGTTGAGGGGGAGAAAGAAGATTTCTCTGGAGATGAGTTTATGTCAGGCTTAGAAGATGATCATGACCATGAGCACAATTACCTTCATGATTATCTCCATATGCATGATAAAATTGGACATGTCGTTCATCGACATAAGCCTGGAGAGACATTAGAATCTTTCTTTGATTCACTGAACTATGTATTTGATAACAAATATACCTGGCGCATGTTTGTGAATGAAGAAGAGGTGGAGTTTGACCTAGAGTATGTGTTTAAAGATATGGATACTGTACTTTTCACGACATCAGCCGGAAGTGCTGAGGTGCTTTCTCAGGTAGAAGCATTAACAGATGATGCATGTCGCTACAGCAAAACATGCCCATGGAGAGGAGATCCTCCAGCAGAAAATTGCATCGCAGACCCTGCGGTTCCTTGTGTTGTTCCGGAGGATGATCTCTAGTTTACAACGAGAAAGAGATCTCTGTAGACGATGTAACTAATGTAGGCCACGTATCCAGCGAGGAGAACTCCTCCTTCGAATTTATTAAGGATGTAGTCCCTTTCTTGTTTCCACCAAAGTAACACTCTGTGGTGGAGTCCTCCATTGTGAATAAGGAAGAAGAGAAGGGCAGTACAACCAACAACAACGAGGAGGTCTACGTTGAGCGCTGGCTTAAATGGGAGTGGCTTGATAGCTGCTGAAATTCCGAGAATCCAAAAGATGTTAAAAATGTTGGATCCAACGATATTTCCAATAGCAATGTCGGTCTTTCCTTTTCTTGCTGCAACTATAGAAGCAGCAAGTTCTGGCAGTGAAGTACCAAGAGCAACAACTGTAAGACCAATAAGAGCTTCGGATAGGCCAAATATTGCAGCGATTGCCTTTGCACCTTCTACAGCAAGATTACCTCCGACACCAAGGCCGAGGAGTCCTATAGAAAAGAGAAGCCACGCTTTGCCCAGTGGCATCTTTGGTTTTGTATGACCATCTTCTAGAGTGGTGCTCCCGTTTAGCCCAAACGTGTAATACATGAAAATAATAAAGAAGCCGAGGAACGCCAATCCGTCACTTCTACTAAGTTCTGATTGTGCATATCCATCGACAAGCATGTCATTAGCCATTATCAGCAGCGTGATAGATGCCAAGAGCATAAATGGAATCTCTTTCAGTACAGTCGATCTTTGTACGGCTAGAGGAGTTATGAGTGCTGTGATTCCCAAAATAAGCATGGTATTAGAGATATTTGAACCAACGATGTTACCAATGGCAATATCAGCGCTTCCTTGGAAGCTGGCTATGATGTTTACAATCAGCTCCGGTGCTGATGTTCCAAAGGAAACAACAGTCAGACCAATCATTAAATCACTCAGACCAAAACGTCTTGCAATAGAACTCGCTCCTTCGACAAGCCAATCTGCGCCCTTTATCAGTAGAATGAATCCGCCGACGAGGTAGATAAGAGGCATAAGCATCAACGAAAGTGTACAAGAGGAAAGTGGAAAACGGAAAAAGATTGGTATGCGCTTGCGAACAATGTGGCAATTGCTCAATATATTGCTTGAATATGTCAGATCAAAAAGATCCAGTACCGGCGCAAGATGATGAGCTTGCGAAGCTCAAAGAGCTTGCTGCACGCGCACAAGCGGATTTGCAGAATGCGAAGGCTCGTATGGAGAAAGAGGCCCTAGAGATCAGAAGCTTTGCTATGCAGGGGCTTATTGAAAAGCTTTTACCTACAATCAGTAACTTTCAAAGGGCGTTCGAGCATCTTCCAGAAGACCTAGCAGAACATGACTGGGTTAAAGGGTTATACGCTACAGAGCAACAGTTGATGGCAGATTTACAGTCAGTGGGTTTGAAAAAGATTGAATCGATGGGGCAGCCAGTAGACCCTCAAATGCATGAAGTGCTGCAGGCTGCAGCGGGAGAGAAGGATATTGTCGTTTCTGTTCTCGAAGAAGGATACGAATTAAACGGCAAGGTGATTCGTCCTGCGAAGGTTGTTGTCGGTAATGATGAATAATTAATGGTTAGAGACCAGCAATGTAAACGCTTCACCCTTTTCTTCGAAGTCTTTAAACATCCCGTAACTAGGGGACGCAGGAGATAGTAGACAGATATATCCATCAGGAGTGGTGTCTTTTGCGATCATTACAGCCTCTTCCATTGATGAAGCCTCGTGAACTATAATTTCTGATCCTGTAACAGCATTACCAATACGTGATCCACTTTCTCCCATCAGAATAACGTGATCTATTTTAGAGGCACTGATAACTTCGCCGAGCTGCGTAAAGTCATTCCCTCGGTCTTGCCCGCCAAGGATGATAGTTTTTACGTTTGGGCTAAGAGCATGGATGGCAGCGATCGTAGACTCGGGAGTGGTAGAGATGGCATCATCTACCCAGGCAATACCACTGTGCTTGCCGATATTTTTGAGTCTGTGTGGAAGGCCATCAAATTTTTGTACTGCCTTGATGATCGTTGCATCATTTATGCCAAGATGCCTCGCTACTTTTGTGGCTGCAGCGATATTAAAGAGATTGTGCGTGCCAACAAGCTTGGTATCAATGATAGCAACAGAGGAGTCATCTCCTGTGTATGGAACTTTGGAGCCCGAAGAAGTCTCTGCTATTTCTTTGGCACCTTCGGAGTCTGCGTAGTAGAACACCGTATCGTCTACCGATTGGTGGGAGCAGATATTCTTCTTTGCTTCTTTATAGTTTTCCAACGATCCGTGGTAATCCAAATGTTCAGGGAAAAATGAGGTTACCACTGCTATCTGAGGACTGCGTTTTAGTTGCATGAGTTGGTAGCTGCTGAGTTCTACAACGACAAACGATCCAATGTTATCAATGTGAGCAATAGCTGCGTCACCAATATTTCCTACGAGTGATACATCTTTTCCAGCTTCTTGTAAGATTACATATATCAAACTTGCTGTTGTGCTTTTCCCCTTGGATCCCGTCACGCCGATCACCGTAGTGAGGGGATTAATTGAGTCGAGAAAAATTTGAGTAGAATTTGTAAGTAGGGCGTTGGGCGTAGGGCGTAGGGCGTAGGGAGGAATTCCTGGAGATTTGATCAGTACATCAAACTTGTCCAAATTTTCTAGCCAGCCTTCTCCTAATTGTTTCCAGTGCTTCGGATTTTGGATTTCTATTTTTGGATTTGCATCAGCGATTGTTATATCGCTTTCAGGTGCATACTTCTCCAGTGCTTCTACCGTGGCACGCCCCTCCCGTCCGTAGCCGAGCATGCAGACTGTCTTGCCATTGAGATCTCGTATATTCATGACTGCTCGAGGTACATCTGCATTACGGGTGTGTCATCAAAATCTCCACGCGCTTTTATCATCTCAAAAGCCTCTTTAGTTTCCTCTGGGGTACCAACACACTCAAATGGTTTAAAGCCTTCCAGCCCTAGTAGCTGCTTAAACAGGGGAATCGTAGATGCATTTTCGAAGATATTCTTTTCAAATATCTTTTCCACACTGTCTCGTTTAAGATGGGCAGCCATCAGGGCAAAAACAAAGGTGCACTTGGGGCATGTTCCACACCATCTCTCTTCGAGATGCTCACCAGCAACTCTCCAGTTTTTATTGCAACTAGTTGTGCAGGCAAAGTAATGAGGGAGCTTGGCAAATTCGGCTGCAATCTCTAACTCTGTCATATCGCGTAGTTTACTAAAGTATTTGAGGTTTTCATTTATATATTTCTTGATGTATCTATCAAATGACTTTTCAAACTCTTCGCCTTTGCTCCACTGATGATTAATTTTTTTTCCAAGATATTCAATATTGCCTTCACTCGCACTTTTTTCATTACTCATAATTATCTCATCAAATCCATATATTTCTGCGATGACAACTGCGAGGCAGGAGAGATATGCAGTAATAGGGATATGACCATTGAGTGCTCCTTGTTCGTTCATTTCAAAAAGCTTACGTGGCAGTTTTCGTTTTATAGTAATACAGGGAAGTCCTGTGACACTTACAATATCATCAATCAGAGGATGAGCTCCCATACGAAGCAGTGTGATGTCTCTACCTTCTGCACGTAGTTTTTCTATGGTAACTGTGGAATCTTTTCCTCCACCAATAGGGACAAGTACTTTCCCGGTTGATGGTCTATCAGGTTGGTTGTCGGTTGTCGGTTGTCGGTTATCGGTGATAGGAAAATTGATCAATCCCCGAAAATCAACCTTGTTCTCATAGAAGAATTCTCCAAGACCATTTTCGTAGAGTGTATTCCAGAAGGAGGCTTGATCTTCATTTAATATTCCAGACCGCACCTCTATATTTTTAGGGCAACAGGTTTTGTAGTAACTTGTTCCTCCAGCTAGATGTAGAGCAAAGAGTGCTTGGCCTATAGTATTCAGCGCTATCCCTTCTGTAGGGATCTCTAGGACCTCCGTAAATTGCATTTCATCATCTAACGAGTAGACGAGGCGAATTTCTCCTGACTCTGGGTCAAACGAGCAGCTATCGAAGATAAAGGAGTTGTAATGCTTCATGATGCTATATGGTGCCGGAGGAGAGACTTGAACTCTCACGAGCGTGAGCTCACACGATTTTGAGTCGTGCGCGTCTACCAGTTCCGCCACTCCGGCACGAATATATGGTATCAGAGAAATTCACAAAAATATCGGATTTTCTCTGTAGAGACGCGGTATACCGAGTCTCTACTGAATTTTTCATTGAATAGTCACTGCGGCATCGGTAGGGCTTATAAGCTCTGCACCTCCTGTAGGGTTAGAGATCTTAAACCGTAAGCCCTCTCGTGGGTCATCTTTTGTATCTTTAAGAATCGGGATGGCAATCAGCTTTTGTGATTCACCCTCTTTAAACGTGAGGGTTCCAGAGGTTGCAGTAAAGTCATCTCCTTCTCTGGCACTTCCTTGAAAGGTTTCATAATCCACAGTGACTACTCCTTTGCTTCCGGTAATTCTATCGATAGTAATCATCAAAGGGCTGCCTTCGGATCCGTTGGGGTAGTCATCAGAAGAGAGTTTGATTTTCCCGTTACCGAAGTTCGAAACCTCATTATCAATGATAACAAGTGTCGATGTACTTAGAGAACCAAGAGTTGCGCCCCCTGTAGGATTGCTAAGCTTAAGGTTTACAGTCTTGTTTCCATTCGTTTTATTGTTATCTGTCAGGGTGATGGTCATTGTTTTGGAATCTTCGCCATCTGCGAAAGTTATAGTTGCGTTGTTTTGATCGTAGTAAGAGCTATCTGCAGTGCCATCAATTGTTTCAAATTTAACGGTTGCAGGTCCTGTTGTTCCACTGGTACGGTCGATAGTAATTGTTACAGAGCCCAAGTCTTCTGCCATTTCGTATTCTGATGCAGCGAAGACAAATACCCCATTCGTGTTACTAGGATCTGCTGTTGACCCATTACCATCGTCGTTATCTACAATGGTGAGAGTTGCGGTATCTGGGGAGCCAAGCTTTCCTCCACCTCCAGGAAGCTTAAGCTTAAGGAATACAGTTTCGTTTGGTTCGGATTCGTTGTCATCAATAATCGGTACTTGGAATGATTCAGATGTTTTTCCATCTGAAAATGTTAGCGTTCCAGAAACAACGTCGTAGTCACTGCCAGTATTAGCAGTTCCATCTTCTGTTGTGTATTCCACAGAGACGGTTCCTGCATTTCCTCCATAGCGGATTACATTAATCGTAGTAGTGCCTTTATCTTCGCTGGCTTTGTAGCTTCCTGTTGTAAATCGGAAGGATCCTGCACTATTAGTTGTAGTGTCTTGAGAAGAGGAAGAGCTCACGACTCTTCTACTTCTACTTGATGAGCTTACTACAATAGGCTGACCTGTAAGGTGTGCTTTAAATCTTTGCATCATCACGGCTACTTGGCCACGTGTCACGTAATCGTTTGGTCCAAATCTTCCATCACTGTAACCCGTAATAATTCCTGCAGAGTACATATCTCCGACTGCGTTGTCATAGTAGGTACCGCCGGAAACATCACCGAAGACGGCAGATCCTAACATTCCTGCATTTGCCGTGGCGATGAGCCCGAGAGAAAATCCGAAGAGAATGAGTGAAGAAGAGTTTGGACGTTTCATAACTAAAGAGGGGAATAATCAATTTCTATTATAAGAAAAATATCGATAGAAAATCAATACCCCGTATACTGATTTTATATGCTTATCGCTTCTCTCTCTCCGGCTATTACAGAAATCCTTTTTGCATTAGAAATGCAGGATGATATTGTCTGTACAGATCAATTTTCGAATTTTCCCGAAGAGGCAAAAGATATTCCACATGTAAAAGATCATGTGAAGATTGATCCGAAGGAGTTGTATGAATACAAAGCTGATCTCATATTTACTGCGACAGTTATTCAAGAGAGGTTAGCAGACAAGTTACGGGCTTCTGATTTTAGTGTGGTGCACCAAGATCCAAGGACTATCAATGCTATCTATGAAATGATTCGAAATGTAGGAGTGTTATTGCAAGTAGAGGCCAAGGCAGCAGCGCTTGTATTGCAAATGCAGCAAGGGTTTAATGATACGAAAAAGAAATCGGGGTTATTGCCTCGTAGACTAAAGGTCTATATAGAGGAGTGGCACAATCCTCCGTTTGCGTCTGGTAACTGGGTACCAGAAGTGGCACGAGTAGCAGGAGTAGATCAATTTCCAGTTCCAGAAGGGGAGTTAAGCCCTGAGGTTACCCTAGCTCAGGTGCAAGAGTGGGATCCAGATTTTATTGTACTCAGCCCATGTGGAGCAGGAGTACATACAGAGAAAGAACTGATTACTGCTCGGCCCGATTGGGATTCGCTTCGTGCAGTACAAGAAGATCGTGTACGTGTTATTGACGATTCTTTGCTCAATCGACCAGGGCCAAGGCTGACCGAAGGGGCACAGCGTTTGTACGGATGGGCGTTCGAATTCCTTCACTAAAATTTCTTGCACTTAAGTTTAAGAAGTCGTACTTTAATCATGTCTTTCCCCCACAACTTCTATGAGCACAATCTCTCTTACTCAACTCGATAAATTCATAAGTGCAAATGGTTTACTGACGCACTATTTTTATGAGCAGAAGTGGAATAACGGAGAGCTTACGAAGGATGAACTTGCCTTATACGCGAAGGAATACTTTCACTTGGCAAAAGCAGTTCCAGGTATTGTTTCCCGAGTAAAAAACAGAGCAGAAGAACGTGGAATGACTGATCTTGCGTCTGAGATTGATAAAAATATTACAGAAGAGACAGAGCACATTGAATTGTGGAAGAGGTTTTCCTCTAGTCTTGGTATCAGTGAAAAAGAACTAAAAGAGTACAAGCCACACAAGTTAACAAAAGAAGCAGTAAGCGAGCTCGAAGAGCTTGCGGATGGAAGTCTCGAAGATGGTGTCACTGCAATGTACGCAATGGAACTTACACTTCCTGAGATTTCTCAGACAAAGAAGGATGGTCTTTGCAAGCATTACAACATGCCAGAATCAAACGAAGATGCGCACGTGTATTTTGATGAGCATCTTAACGAAGAAAATCACTTTGCTGTGTGGAGAAAGCTAGAAGTAGACCCTGTTCGCGCTATGCATATTACAAAAGCCTCTCTACGCTCTCAGCACAAGGTGCTAGACGGTGTTTGTGAGGTAAATGGATTCTGTATTGCTTGCAACTAATTGTAACCTCTCTAACAGTTTTTTTGGTTCGATCTGTGGCATACTAGGTGCATGAAAAATTCCACACCCTACACACGCTTTCAGGCAACACTCCATTCTGTGCTTAGCAAAATGAAGCTGGAGAATGGTCAGAACACTCTATTTGATGAGCCACAATTTTTACATAAGAAGGATATAGAGATTGCTCGAGATGATGGATCGAAACTATCACTCCCTGCTTTTCGTATTCAGTATAATAATGCTCGTGGTCCTTTTAAGGGAGGAATTCGATTTCATGAAGATGCCGATGAAGAAGAGGTAAAGGCACTGGCAGCATTAATGGCAATCAAGACTGCTGTTGTAAATATTCCTTTTGGGGGAGCAAAAGGTGGTGTACAGGTAAATCCAAAAAGTCTAACGAAGAAAGAAGTGCAAGAGGTAGCTCGTGCGTATGTTCGTGCCTTTAAGGATCATCTCGGGTCAGACGTCGATTGCCCTGCTCCTGATGTAAATACCAATTCAGACATTATGGCATGGATGCGTGATGAGTACGAAAAGCAAACGCAAACATACTCACCAGCGATGATTACGGGTAAACCACTTTCTTTCGGAGGTTCGGCAGGCAGAGATACGGCTACTGCTCGTGGAGGATTCTTCTTATTACAAGAGATGGGGGATCGATTTGCGTGGGATCCTTCTGATATGCGTGTTGCCATCCAGGGCTTTGGTAATGCGGGTGCACATATGGCAAAACTTTTACACAATGAGGGATATATCGTCGTTGCTGTTTCGGATTCTAAGGGTGGTATTTATTCTCCAGAAGGTATCGATCCTGTGCGTATTGCAAAGTATAAAGAGAAGACAGGCGTGGTTACAGGTGAGTATTGTGAAGGGTCTGTATGTGATATCGATCGCATGAAAATGGATAATGTGAAACAGATATCAAACGAAGAGTTACTAGAGCTTGATTGCGATATTCTGATTCCTGCTGCTCTGGATAATGTGATTACTGCAAAGAATGCGAAAAACATTAAGGCGGAATATATTTTAGAACTTGCCAACGGACCAACGACCCCAGAAGCAGATGAGATTCTCAATAAAAATGGTGTCCAGATTATTCCTGATGTTTTGGCAAATGCAGGTGGTGTGACCGTGAGTTACTTTGAATGGTCACAAGGAAGATCTGGAGAGCAGTGGACTGCGAAAGTTGTTGATGAGCGCCTCAAGCGTATTATGTTAGATGCATATCGAACTGTCAGTAGAGAATCACGTCGTGAAAAGATGACATTCCGCGAGGCTGCATTCTCCGTAGGCATTAAAAAAATATTAGGAGCTATGCAGGTGCGAGGCTGGATATAATCTTTCGAATCATTTACTCTACATTTCAAATGAAAGACGTTGCAATCATCGGCCTTGGGTGTGCGGGATATACCGCTGCTGTCTACACTGCTCGCTACAAACTCGACACAGTGATTATTGGTGATGTCGAAGGTGGAATGGGGATGACTGCTGCAGAAGTGGGTAACTGGCCGGGAGAGATTGATATCAAAGGGCCAGACCTCATGCAGAAGTATAAAGATCACGCGTTAAGCTTTGATAATGTCGATCATGTATCAGGGAGAGTAGAGAAGCTGGAGAAGATCACTGATGGATTCAAATTGCTAATGCAAAATGGCGATACGATCGAGGCAAAAACTATCATCGTAGCAACAGGTTCCAATAAGCGTCATCTCGGAATACCCGGAGAAGAAGAGTTCTCTGGTAAAGGCGTTACCTACTGTGCCACTTGTGATGCGTTCTTCTATCGTGATAAAACTGTAGCAGTCCTCGGAGGAGGTGATAGTGCTGTAGAAGGTGCAGCTATTGCCGCACAGGTTGCGAAGAAGGTATATCTTGTACATCGAAGAGATGAGTTTCGCGCAGAACCTTTTTGGGTCGATAGGGTAAACGAGAGAGACAATATCGAATTTGTGTTAAATACAAATGCGGTAGAGGTACTTGGGGACAGTAAAGTAACAGGTCTTAAGATTGATACTCCGTATAAAGGATCCGATACGTTGGAAGTTGATGGTGTCTTTATCGAAGTAGGATCTATCCCAGCAGTTGATCTTTCTAATCAGCTTGGTTGTGATCTTGATGACCGCGGACATGTCAAAGTAGATGATGCTATGCGTACGAACATCAAAGGTGTCTTTGCTGCTGGAGATGTCAGTAGTGGGTCGAATCACTTTGCACAATTTGCAACAGCCGCAGGAGAGGGGTCGGTCGCGGCAAACTCCGTGTTCTCATACCTTGCAGAGGGCGATGGTCATAGTGGTGCAATGGGATAGCCGAAGAAATGAATAGTGAATAGTGGATAAAGTGTTTATGCTAAGGGCATGTGGCTAGTTTTTGCTGTCGGCTCTGTTATTGCGTGGTCCTTTGCTTTAGTGATGGATTCCATCTTAGTGAAAAATTATGAAAAGGATCCTTTTGTACTTATGTGGGTTCAGAGTTGTGTCAGCATTGTTTTTTTAAGTATCGCTGCATTCTTTGTTCCTTTTGAAACTGCGTGGTTACCCTGGCTCATTCTTACCTCTCTCATCGCGTACTGCGGTGACATCATACTGTTTGCCGCTATGGATCGCATGGATGCTTCTGTAATCAATATTACTTGGGCATTTTTGGCGATCTTCCTCAGTGCTGTAGGGTTTATATTCTTTGGTGAATCGTGGACGACTCTGCAAACTGTCGCAGTAGTATGTATATTGGGTGGAGTAGGATTTCTTTCTTATTGGCATCATCACGTCACCTACTTTGCGCTCTTCCTTCTCGTAGCTATTGCTGCATTATTTACGCCATCGAATGCTGTGGTTAAAGCAGCTCTTGATTCTGGAGAGGTCCTCATTACGGTAGTATTTTGGCAGCTCTGTGCTCGTGAGGTATTTTCGTTTGTCTTCCCATGGACGATGCCCTCATTTCGCAGACGCATTAAGGCTCTTCCTGCAAAAGTTGATGCCCTGTTCTACTGGATCGCTTTTTTGGTGATTGTGGCCTATTTCCTTGGTATGTATCTCATGGCTGAGGCATTTAAATCTGGGTCGATTTCACTGGTATCTGTTGTCGGGAATATCCAACCATTTGTAGTGTTATTCATGGCGTGGTGCGTTTGGAAGCTGTTTCCACGATATGCAGCTAAAGAGCTCTTAGATGGTCAATCAGTTTTTGTAAAACTGACGTGCTTTAGCATAGTATTTTCAGGATTAGCTCTTCTAGCGTTTTCTTAGCTTTTTCTTGCGGATTGGCTAAATATCCGTATCCTAGTCGCACTATGCCAAGAGGAAAGAGAACAGTATTTGCAATGTTTTGCTCCAAGTCGGGAAACCGGGTAGGAACACTGCGCCTGCATAAGCAGGATAAGCAGGGAAAGGGGTGGAAAGAGCACGTAGAGGGAATGAAGAAATACTGCAGCAAATGTAAGACTAGAGAGCCTGTTAAGCTCAAAGAAGAGAGGCATTCCAAGTAGTCATTGATACTGTATAGTGGTGCTCAATGACCACAGAGATTTATCGTAGTTGTGCATCTGTTGCAGTGTTTCGGCCTGCTGGAGCGGCATTTGAAATACTTCTTGTCCATAAGCCTCGCAAGAAGGATGCATGGCAATTACCGCAAGGAGGAGTAGAAGATGGAGAGACCACTGCACAGGCAGCTATTAGGGAAGTGCAGGAAGAAGCAGGAATTACTACTGAAGTTATTGGAACGAGTGATGAGGTCTATCAGTATGATTTTCCAGCAAGTTACAGAAGATTTCGCCCAGACAATGTAAAGGGTCAGCGTATTGAGTATGTATTTGCATCGGTGGACGCTGATACTGTGGTGACAGTAGATGATGATGAAATCGATCAATTTGTT
Source organism: Candidatus Altimarinota bacterium (assembly GCA_963694385.1). Classification (GTDB taxonomy): domain Bacteria; phylum Patescibacteriota; class Gracilibacteria; order Peribacterales; family Peribacteraceae; genus UBA2170. The sequence continues at coordinate 8,886 of CAVOCY010000008.1, read as the reverse complement.
TGGGTGTCTCAAGAGCAGATTTCCAAGTATATAAAGCGCCAAGAATATCTTAGCTTGATCAGTAAGTTATATGATCAAGGCACTGCCCTTCTTTCGTAAGTTATGCGTATAACCTCTCTTTCACTACAGCAGTTTCGTAGCTATCCAGAGTACACAATGGAGTTTGGTGAGGAGAATATTCATGTCCTTGTTGGGCCCAATGGTGTTGGAAAGACGAATATCATAGAAGCAATTTCTCTACTGTCTCTTACCAAGTCTTGTCAGAAGGCAGATGAGACAGACATTATTACATGGGGACAGGAGTATTATCGTGTGAAGGCACAGGTGCAACCGGATACTGAGGATGAAAAATCTCTAGAGCTTGTTTCGCAAATTGCCCCACGAAAACAGAAGGCTTGTTTTATTAATGATGTGAAAGTTTCTATTAGCGATATGGTGGGGTCTTTACCTACAGTCATCTTCCTTCCACAGGATCTTGAGATCTTTACGGGGGCACCTGCTGCTCGTCGAGGGTTTCTGGATCAGCTCTTGTGTCAGGTCTCTCCAGAGTACATGCAAGTCTTAATGCAGTACCAAAAGATTATCAAGCAGAGGAATTCCTTACTACGTAAGATCGCAGAAGGAAGTGCTCGGCGTACAGATCTTACTGTGTGGGATGAGAAGGCAGCAGAAACAGGGACAGTGGTGATGCTTCGTCGACTAGAGCTTTGTGAAATGTTGCAGTGCACGCTTGGGCAAGAGCTCGCAACACTTGGAGAAGACTGGGATGATGCGCAGATTATTTATGAGCGCAAAGGAGAGGCACGGGATTTTGGTACAGCGAAGTCGGAGATGATGGATATGCTTTCACACTTTCAACAGAGAGACATCGTATTACAGTCGACGACGTGTGGTCCTCATAGGGATGACTGGAAGGTCGTAGTAGATGGTAGGGATATTTCTACGTTTGCATCGCGTGGGCAGCAACGCACGGCTGTACTGGCGCTTTTGTTCCTTGAGGTTTCCTATCTTGAAATTCAAAGAGGAGAAAAGCCACTGATACTTCTGGATGACGTATTCTCGGAACTCGATGACCATCATCAGACTTCTCTTCTTCAATCTTTTGAGGAGCATCAAGTTATCATCACTACAACACACATACCGAGTGAGTTAGACGGGGCAAAGGTATGGCAAATGGAGAGTCAACAGTTAACAGTTAACAGTTAACTGTTTACACGATAACTGTCGCCAACTTTCCTCGAAATGCTCCGAATGCAGCCAATGCCAATGCGTCAGCTGCATCATCGGGCTTTGGTATTTCTGTAAGATTAAATATCATCTTTACCATTTGTTGCATCTGCTTTTTATCTGCAGATCCATCTCCAGAGATACAACTTTTGAGTTCTGGAGGTGTAGGCTCGATGATAGTAATTTCTCGGTCTGCTACTGCTGATAGAATAACTCCTCTAGCCTGAGCAACATCCAGAGCAGTTTTCTCGTTTACGGAGAAATACAGCTTTTCAATCACGGCAAGCTCTGGCTGGGATTCTTGCAAAAAAGTCCGAAGATCGTCTCCTATTTCCTTCAGCCTCTGTGCGAGGGGAGTCCCAGAGGTAGTTTCGATCGTAAAGTAGTCCAATACCTCCATATCATGTGGGGATTTGGCTTCTATAAGCCCAATTCCTACTATTGCAAGGCCGGGGTCTATTCCAATAATACGCACGGTACGCAGTGTAGCGAAAAGTACCGAATTTTGCTATAATATAGAGATTCATAAACAAATTTGGAAATATATACATCTCGCCATAGGCACTTTGTAGCTCTTCCTATTTTGGCTGCTGCCCTTGTATTCAGCTTGGTCGATATACATGGAGATTTTCCGAATGTGCTTTCTTCGGTTACGCAGATATTTAGTGGTGCAGAGGATGAGCGATTTACTCTTGATTCAGGTGTATATGGAGTTGTGTACGCTGGTGGGGAGCTAGAGGAAGCAGACAATCACTTTGTGCTAACAAAAGGGTCTGTCTTACTTACTTCTGATGGAATGATTTTCACAGAGGTCGATGGAATTTCTCTATTTTCTATGAATGGGGCTATCCATCTTACCCGTGGTACAAAAAGCATTGTTATTGCAGCACTAACGACGCCAGTTGTTGTGACTTCTGGAGACCAACGTATGGTTGTTCCAAGTGGAATGCAGTGGGAGATTACTGATGGCATTGCTACACTGAATGATGGGTTCGATCTCTGGATGAAAGCTCGACTGCCACGTCCACTTCCAATGAGTTTTGTAGAGCGAAAAATAGGAGACTTGTCTCTTGTTCTCGTTCCCGAGAGCACTCTACCAGAGAGCAAGATACTTCTTCCTCTTAATATTGTGCCAGAGGGAAAGTTGCTGCTTTCGGTATCAGAGAGTCACGTTACGACAGATCGCAATGAGCATATTCTTGGAGTAGTTCGTACTACTGTAGAAGCAGAAGATGCAGATCGCTTCGAGGAACTCCTTAACGTTCCTATGGTGCAAGATGCACTAGCAACAGATCGTGGATCTGCAGTAGTTGCTGTTCTCCTTAGTCAGACTGATGTTAGTCATACAGTTCTAAGAATGCTTCTCTTACAAAAGTTGGTAGATAGCGAACCTGTATGGCTCGCTAGCTCGTTCCATCCTGCATACAGAGATATTGCATGGGCTATATTCGAGCCAGAGGTTTCTGTAGAGTCGAGCCTCAGTCGTGTGTTTCTTCTTCCATTTAGTACATTTAGCCCAGAGCCTTTTTCTGATTTTGTACTAGAGCGATTTTCTGTTTCGTTGAATGGAATGCAGAGCAAATTAGGGGATTCAGAAGCTTTTGTGGACAATGTTCTCGAAGCACATATGCCTCTTATCGATCGCCTCGAAGACCGTGGTTATCCTCAGAGAGCTCAGCACCTCGCTCAAGTTATCAGTGATCTTATTGCAAGTGTAGAAGAACCTACAGATGTTATGCAGCAAGCTGCAGACACCCTCAAGCAGCGCAGTCGTATTGATCTTTCTCCATTACCTCCAAAGCGTGACCCAGAACCAGAAGCATCTTCATCTTCCACAGCATCAGAGGTAGAACCAGAAGTGGTATTAACTCCTCAGCAAGTAGAGGCAAAAGCGTATCAGATGCTAGAAGGTGCAGCAGCTCTGTTTACAGTAAATTCTGCCATAGCAGCCTACGCAGATAATCAAGCTCGAGTAACAGATATCCTCTTTAGTACAGAGACAGAAGATAGAGCAGTAAGCTTTACGTTAGATGTCGCTACTGCGATAGTGACGAATATTGAGATTAATGGAAACACAGACTTCCCATATTCACCATCGTTTGATGGGTTTGTGAATTGGGTACGGAAGTAGAGTTAAACCTCTTTATGCCGAAAGCATCTCACCTCGTGGTCATTTACCATGCCTGTTGCCTGCAAATGCGCTAAGAAAGATACGTGCATCTATTAATGCTCTAAAAGAAAATCCATTTCCAATCGTATTCGCATTGGTCGTTATCGTATTGTGTATGAAGTGGCAAAGACTATTCGTATAGGGCATCGAAAAAATGTGTATAAGAGGCTTTAGTAATATGGAGTGACTCATTAGCGGTATGAAACGGTGCCTGAACTTATAAGTTAACTTCGAAGTTCGTATTGAGACGAGAACGAGATCAGGGGGTTTGGACTAGTCATTAATTGTACAGATAATGATATGCTTCTATTATATTTTCATGGCATTTGGAGATGATGAGAAAGAAAATGATGATGAAAAAGTAATTTAAAAAATGGCTTACAGAAGCCATAAATTAGTGGGCCCTTCGACTCACTTCACTTTATTCCGCTCGCTCAGGGTCATTCGTCTCGGCAAAAGTGGCCCGAGCCCGTAGGGCGAGGACCATGAGCGAGGCCCAAAGGGCCGAGTCGAATGGTGATAGACCTACCAACAGGTACTACCTATTTTCTATTACTGTAGAACTATATCAGTCGCTTATTTCTAAATGCAAAGCCAGATGAACTTTTCAGATATTTCTCAAAATCCAGTGCCTTTTGCTTTGTTTTGAAAGCAGAATAGAAAGCCAGTTCCTTAGGCTCAATTCTACTGGTAGTAGGAGATGAATGATTCTTATGTCGAACAAGCCTCTTTTTCAAGTCTCTTGTGAAACCAATATAATACTGTCCATTTTTTAGCTCGAGAATGTATACATAGCAACCGATTATATATCAAAAAGCCCCACGCCGCATCTCATTACATTCGAAGCTCCGCGGGGCACACTTCGCAGCTCTGTTTTTTTAAAAGTGTGGCGTGCCACGCGAAGCTCTCCGTAGAGAGCGAAGTGTGGTGGGCGACGCAAGATTTGAACTTGCGACCTCTACATTATCAGTGTAGCGCTCTAACCAACTGAGCTAGTCGCCCTTATGTATTAGCTGCAATAGGGTACGAAGATTTGCCTATCTGGTCAATAAAAAGAGGGCCAGAAGGCCCTCTTTTACGTCTTAATATGCTTATTTATCGTGTTTCTCCTCTGTTTGAAGCTCTTGTTTCACGGCGAATACACATGTATTTCTCTGTGCTTCGAAGATTCTCACATTTGGAACGTGCGTAATCATCTCGACGATTGATCATTCTACGAGCATTTCCTCCGTTGCGATTGTGCCTACGAAGTCTTGCAAGGTTTGGAGTACCGATGCGGCGAATATCAGTGGCAGGTCTGTTTTTTGATACATGGCGCATTTCACGGAGGGTGTGACCACGGGTGTAGCTATTGCGAGAATTCCTGTAACGCTGGCGTTCGGTTTTGCTATTAACATATTTACAGCGTTCTAGTTCGCGACCTGATGTGCGTTCACAGCGTCTCTCTGATGAACGAAGAGTCCTGCCCCCTTCTCCACCTGCATGTGCGAGTGGTACGGAGGTAAAGAGTAGTGCAGCTGCGAAAAATGCAGAGCATGCTTTTGATAGCAATAATTTCATACGAAAAGGGGAAGGTTAAATGAAGTATACAAGAGGAAAACGGAAAACGGAAAACTTCCTACTCATTTTCCACTTTCCACTTTCCACTTTCCACTTTCCGTTTATTTATCGTAGATTTCTGTAACACTCTGACCCTTTTCTACATGCTGGATCACCTGAGCAAGAAGTGGGGCAATTGGGAGGATGGTTAGTCCTTCAAATGCGTTTGGATCTGTTGGGATGCTATCAGTAACAATAACTTCTTTAAATCCTGCATCACTCAATCGTTCGATGGCTGGGTAAGAGAAGACGGGGTGTGTAGCTATTGCGTAGACATCAGGGTTCGCTCCGGCCTCAATGAGTGCATCCTTTGCAGAGATTAAACTTCCTGCAGTATCAATCATATCGTCAAAGAGTATGCAGGTATGCCCTTTTATCTCTCCTACAAGTTCTAGGATTTCTACTTTCTGATGTTCTGGTCGGCTTTTGTGCATAATAGCGAGCTCTGCTCCTATACGATCTGCAAATTTCTTTGCGCGCTTTGCCCCTCCTGCATCTGGAGAAACTACAACGGGCTTATCAAGCTTCTTGTCTTCGATGTATTTAGAGAAAATAGCCTGTCCATCAAGTGCATCTACTGGAACAGAGAAGAATCCTTGGATTTGGTCTGAATGTAGATTGAGAGTAATGACATGGTCTGCACCAGCCTGCTCTAAGAGATGTGCGATAAGCTTTGCAGAAATAGGCTCTCGATAGTCTGCGACTCTGTCTTGGCGAGAGTACGGAAAGAACGGTGCAATGACATGGACACTTTTTGCAAAGGATAACTTTGCTGCTTGGCACATCAAGAACAGTTCAATCAGATCTTCGTTCACGTTTTGTGTTGCTGTTTGTAAGATAAATACATCTTGGCCTCGTACAGAATCCTCATACTTTACATAGCGCTCTCCACAACTGAAGGTTTTGAGGGTTACCCCACCAAGTGTTTCTCCTAATTCTTTGGCTACGGCCTCAGCGAGTTCCCGATGAGAAGATCCTGAGAAGAGATACATATTGTCTCTATTATACCAGAAAAAAGAGCTGAGAGCTAAGATTTGAGTCCTCTGCTACACTTCCTCATATGCACGTTCGATTCAATTCTTGCATAGGTACCCCTGTTCTCGAAGAAGGGGGAGATAGGGCTCTTGGAGTGATTTCTGGGATCCTTATACACCCAGATACCGGGAAGATTGAGGGATTTTTGGTGCATGTTCAAGGGAGCGCTGGAAAGGGAGACCTGTTTTGCAGTTCGGCTGATATTATACGATGGGGGACGAGGGTCTATTTGCGTAACGCAAATAGACTTGCTCCTCCAGAAGATCGTATTCGTTTACAGTCTCTTTTGCAGGATCCTCGCTCTGTATTAGGTCAGAAGATTCGTACCGAGACTGGTAGCATGCTTGGCCGTTGTGCAGATGTTCAATTTAATACCGATGTCATGCATATCGAATGGCTCTTTCCTCGTAAGTTTTTTCGTTGGGGTATTGCCCTTCCTGTTTCTGATATTCTTGAAGTAACCACTGCAGCCATTGTCGTACAAGACCCTCTTAAGAAAGCACATGTTAAGAAAGAGCGTAAAGAAGTATCTGCTGGAGTACTATCAGAAATGGAGTCGGGGGTTGCTTTACGTAAATAAAAAAACACCCCGAGTGGGGTGCTTTTTAGTTTCTGATAATAATCGCTTACGGTGTTGTGACTCCTGCGACAAAGGAAATGATTGCCCGAGCAAGAAGGATAACCACTAGACCAATAATGGCGTAGAGAATCGTCTTCTTTGCTTTGTCTTTCTCTTGTTCCTCACCTTGAGAAACAATAAGACGGATACCGGCGATAACCACAACTACCACTGCAGCGAGTGCCATGAAGCTAAGTACCCTTACTAGAATGTTTAAGACACCGGTGCGGATACCCTCACCAGTATCATCTGGTTCTACACCACCAATAGGAGGAGTAGGTCCGAAGAGCTGGGCAGATGCTGTTGCGGGTAGGAATGAGATCGCAGCGTATGACACGTAGAGCGATAGTGAATTAATTTTATTCATCATAAGTGTGTATGGGGAATTTGTACCATTGTTACTTATGTGAATGCCCTAGCGCAAGGCCAGTTGGTACTTGTAATGGTAATGGGGCTTGACGAAACTAATCTTCGGTGCTCGCATCACTGCTTACAAGACCGACTGCAATAAGAAGAAGTGCAGGCAAAGAGAACCATAAGTCTTGATTTAATATCATTACTTGCATGAGCCTGCTCTTTTGGAGAAGGGCAGCAATAGTTTCATTTTGCTCGATAGCAGGATCGAGAATAGAAACATCAGTAACAAATATAAAGAGTGAGATAAGCAGTAGTCCTGCTGTTGCAAACCCAAACACCGCTGTAAGCAGTACATTTACAGGGCCTCCTAGATCTTTGGTGTAATCCACTTCTATACCACTGCGCACAGCGATAAAGATAATAAGTGCTATAAAGACGATCAGTTTAACTGCTGTGAGAATATCAGTATCTATGTTCAATCCCATAACACTTAGTAGGGGTCGAGAGTCTCCAGTAATACGTGTGATAATGTTGGCTATTCCTTCTACAGCGAGAATGGCGATGTAGGTAGAAATGATAATTTTAACAGCCTCATGCTTTCCTATGATAAAGCTATAGGTAATCACTAACCCAAAGAATACGATGATAAACAGGTCCCAAGTGGGTGTAATGGACATAGGAATAGGGGGGTTGCCTCTTATAGTACATTTACAGAGGGCTAAATTGAAAGTGGAAAACGGAAAACGGAAAATAGCTGTGCATTTCTCTTTCCACTTTCCACTTTCCACTTGTACTCTTTTGGCATGCGTCACGGATTCCTCCTCATTGATAAGCCCGAAGGACCTACCAGTCATGATATTGTTGCTATGGTTCGCAAGGCGTTATCCGAAAAAAAGGTTGGGCATTTGGGTACGTTAGATCCCGCAGCATCTGGATTGATGGTGTTAGCCGTAGGAGCAAAAGCTCTTAAGCTTGTAGAGCTGTATAACAGTTTGCCAAAAGAATACGTTGCCGATATTGATTTTGGTTCTATTAGTGCAACGTACGATCGTGAAGGTCCTATAGAAGAGTTTAAGCGCAAACCAGGAGTAGGGGATCCTACAGATCATCAAATAGTAGAGTCTTTGCGAGATCGCTTCTTGGGTCAGATTGATCAAGTCCCACCAGCAGCATCAGCAATAAAGATAGGTGGCGAACGCGCGTACCGAAAAATGCGACAGGGGAAGGACGTAGAACTTGCTGCACGTAGAGTAGAAATTACAAAGTGCGATCTTCTGTCGTATACCTATCCTCATCTAAAGTTATGTATTGCCTGTGGAAGTGGGACATATATTCGGTCACTCGCAAATGATTTGGGCTTAAGCCTGAAAGTTGGTGGTTATCTCACCGCGCTTAACCGTACGAGAGTAGGGGAATGGTCTTTGGATGATGCGGTTACAATTGATGATCTTAAGTGGTCTGACGTTCTTCCTCTTAAGGATGTACTTACTGATAAGTCAAAATTAGAACTGTCTGATGATCAGTTTGAGGACATCTCTCACGGAAGATTAATTGGTGGAGTGTGTGAAAAAGATATGATTGCGTGGCACGCAGGTCTTCCTGTTGCAGTTCTCGAACAAGCAGCCTCTGGCCAAATCAAGGCAAGAAAAGTGTTGTAGATAGGATCAATTATCCGTAGAATCTTGCTGCTACGTCAGATATGGGTCGGTAGCTCAGTGGTAGAGCAGGAGACTCTTAATCTCTTGGCCGTGGGTTCGATCCCCACCCGACCCACCAATCTTTACTTCACTGACCCCATACAATGCTTCTGGATGGTTCTCCAGTCGAAGGGGAATCGATGTGTTTCCATTGCACGTACAAGTGCACCAAAGCAGTGCCA
>CAVOCY010000007.1:0-41877 GCA_963694385.1 Candidatus Altimarinota bacterium | reverse complement strand
GCGAATCTAATAACCAACAGGAGGCACCTAGCGTTATTGTTGATATGCAAGAGCCTATTGGTCTTTCTGCGAAGATACCGAAAAAGAATCGCTAAATTTTGAAGATCTACAGTAAGTTTGAATACATAATTTATACACAATAGTACTTAATGTTACGTCACCAATATTTGAAGTTCTGATACATCGGAAAGTTTTTGTATATTGCCTTGTGGTAGGAGAAAACGAGTAGTTGTGTCTTTTTTTGGCTTAGGAGAGCCACTCGGTGTTGAACAACTCTTGCATTCAACAATAAAATAGACTATACCATCTTTCCTACATTCTATCTTTGACATCGAAGCTCTAACTAAGGAGAATGTCTCGTTGTTAACCACCTTCCCGTCTTATGAGAGCATCCCACTTTAAACTTGAGCATGAAATCTTGGTACTCGATGCGTACCTCAATAAGAGCTTGGATCAATCCAAGATGGAAAGTTGGACACATAACTTTATAGATGCGCTCCTAAACACTCTTCGTATGGAAGAGCTTGCACCATTGCAGATTTTCCCTGCATTGGATTTGCGTGCACCGGGTTGGTCATTTATTCAGCCTATTACTACTAGTCATATTGCTGGACACTACTTCGAACAGCCGGGTCACCACCCACACATTCGACTGGATCTCTATAGCTGTTGCTCTATTAACCTTAGAAAGGTTATTAATGTCTGCCACGAACACCTCGATATGCACATATGGCGTGCAACCTTTATCGATCGTCAGATAGATGTTGCTCCACGAGCTGCTACGCATATCTCTGGTGAAGGAAACACCGTCCTAGATGAACTTAACCTTCTCGATCACGACAAGCACTTGGTTGCTGCTAAGCAGATTGCCAAGAGAGCTAAAGAAGAAATGATCGTAAGCCCTAACAAGTCTAAGGACAGAAAGCCTAGTGCTGCTGCTTTGAAATAGTATTTAGTAGTCTTATAAGCAGAAAAGTGGTTTAATATACATAATTATGTGGTTCGTATTTGCCCTCATATATGCGGTATTCATAGCAATTGTCATTGTATTTGACAGGTTTATTGTTACAAATATCTTCACACGCCCTCTTCAAGGGCTTTTTATTACTATTCCTACGTCTGTAGCAGTTATTTTAGGACTTGGTCCTCTTATAGTTTGGCCAGAACCACGTATTTTTGCTCTAGCCTTTATATCTGGTTTCTTCTTACAGGCATCGCAGGCATGTTACTTTTATGCCCTAGATAAAGCAGATGAGGCAGGAGATATGAGTGCTGTAGAAGCAACATATCCTGTCATTATTGCTGTAGCTTCAATATTCCTTGGTAACTATCTAGCATTCTCTGAATGGATTGGAATACTTATTGTTGTAACAGCTGTAATGGCTCTCTCCTGGGAACGTTTAAAGAAGCCAGATCTCGTCTACTTTGGCTTTCTTGCAGCAGATGTTCTGTTTTTAGCGTGCCATGGCCTGATGGCCCATCATGCCCTAAAAGAAATCCCCTTCCTCTCATTCTATGGCCCTTACAGCATCGCTATCGTTCTCTTCGGACTACTTCCATTTATAGTCAGCAAAACAGAGCGACATGCATTATTGGACAACTGGAAGAATATCCGCAAAGTATTGCCACATTTAAGCCTCATGGAGATTGCCAATATTCTTGGAATTATCTCCGCTGTGTATGCATTAAGTATTGGCCACCCTGCAATGGTAACAGCGGTAATGACTACCTATCCAGCAATGGTCTTTATCTTCGGTGCTTTGCTAGTAAAAATACCATTCTTTAGAGCGCATGGCTTTGAGCCAGTAGAAAATATCTACCGTAAACTCGCTATTACCTTTGTGATCGCTGGAGGCTTGGGGTTGATTGTAATTTAGTTTTTCTGGATCTTTACAAACATCAAGCCAGTAAATCCTTCCTCCTCACAATCTAATGCTTCACATATTTCTATTGTGTACTGATTAGTAAATCCATTCATCTTTAACACCTCTTCCATATCATGTTCGTCTATATCTGCACATGGGAATGAAGCGTCTCCTACTTTATAATCCTTACAATTGCGCAATGCAGTTAGAAGCATGACACCAGAATCATCTAAGAGCGCTAACAAATTTTTCATATATAGCTGCCATGTTTCTTTTGAGTTAGTAGCTGAATCGACGCAATACGTAGATATAATTAAGGAATACTTCTCAGCACCTTCTATAGCAGGACTTTTTCCTGCATCGCATTTTTGTAATTTTGTAATTTTTGACCTAAGCAATTTTTCTCGAGCAGTAACGCTTTCTTCGCTTATTTCTGCACCCTCAATTTTTAGCACTTCTGATATACAATTGCCCCAGTCAAACATGTTTTGATCCTGATCTACCCATCTTTGGATTGCCTCCAAGTTACATTCTAAGTAGTCGCATACATGTATTTCAGTAGCATACTGAGCACAAGGAATAGTTCCAAAAAGCGTTGGACCTGCTCCAAAATCTAATATCTTCTTAGGAGTACCTTCTAATGCTTTCAGCTCTCTTGCTAAAAATTTCCATGCTTCAAAGGAATCCGTTCCAAGTGCAGAAGCTGAAAAATATGTATTGAGGTATTCATCTGCATCCCAAGTACCCCACTCGGCAATATCTTTATTAGGCTCAGCTGTGGCTTGATCCGTAGTAGGCATACGCCAAATATACCACTATATTTAAAAAAACCACTCAATATTTACTTTTTCTTCCTCTCTTTCAAGGGGACTTCTACAAAGAATGTAGTTCCTTTGCCCTCATTGCTCTCGAATCGAATAGATCCTCCTTGTTCCTCTACAGCTCCTTTAGCTGCATAGAGTCCGAATCCGTTACCATCTACCTTTTGTACATTACTAGCACGGAAGAGCTTTCCGAAGATCTGATCTTGATCCTTTTTCGGGATTCCACGTCCATTGTCTTTAACGGTGTAGTGAAGGCTATTACCCTTAATGGTAACAATGAATTCTACCTTACCCTTCTTCTCATCAGAATACTTTACGGCATTGCTTAGTAGATTCTCTAATGTCATACGCATAAGACGCTTATCAAGCTTGGCTTTAGGCATATCCTTTGGAATCTCAATTACTAGATCTATCTTTCGCTCTGCAGCTTTTGGATTAATCACATTCAATACCTCTCCAAAGAATTCCTGCAGATCTAAGTCTGCTCTATCTACCTTCATTTTTCCTAGTTGAATACGAGACACATCCAAGATCATACTAACAAGATCAGCCAAATCACTCATTACAGACTGCACTGTCTTCACATGTTTTTCCTGCTCCTTAGTAAGCTTACCGATATCTCCATCTAACATCATTTCCATGTACCACTTGGCAGAAGATACTGGAGTTGCAAGCTGGTGGCTTACAATGCTAAGAAGTTCATCTTTCTGTCTATCAAGCTCCTTCATTATCTCTACTCGGTTACCCCAAATACGGACAAGTGCAACTGTCTGCACACTCAACATAAAGAGTAGAAGAATAACCAAAGCAGAAAACGGAATAAGAGTTGCGTTAATCAATGCGGTGAAGTCTTCTACCTCTACATCAATACCCAATACGGCAACCGTTTCACCTTTACTGTTTAATATAGGAGCAAAGGCTGACATAAATACTCCCCACTTATCAATAATGAACTCAGTTTGTGCTACGGGGTTCTCAAAACCTTCATCTAATAGTTCTATTTCAAAAGATTCATAAAGCTCACCTGGTTCAGGTGGAATTTCAATATCTTCAATTATACCATTACCATCAAGATCAATAGGGTCAATCATCTCTGCATCTGCAGCAAATTGAACAAAGTTAGGATCATCTGTCTTATTCCATATATATATGTACTGAATATTTTGATTCTTATCTCTGACTCTTTTCATATGAGATACAACATTATCTAGCTCTTTGCTGACTAGAGCTTCTTGTGAGCTAATTTTTTCCAATTCAATTACCCTCTCTACCTCATCTCCATCAAGTCCTAGGACAGCAGTAGATACTATTGCTGTTAATCGCATACGAAGCCTCTCTTTTAAAATCTCCTGTGTTTGCAAATACACAAAGTACACCATTCCAATTGTTACAATTGCAGCAATACACAGTGGCAAGTAGCTAATGTCTAGAAACCAAATCTTATTTCTAGTCTTTGCTGGTTTTTTTGATTCTTTCTTCATTTCCTATTATTGTAGCATTATTCAGCATATTGAACAATATACAAAGCCACACTACTTCTTGCATAATACTATTATTAGTCTAACTGTGGCCAATAAGCCAAATATTGCGAAAAACAATATATATGTTTTAAATATTTTTCCAATAGAGGTCAATACTACACTCACATCCATATCTACACCTAAAATAGCAACTGGCTTTCCACTTTCATCGTAGATAGGTGCATTAGCAGACAAGAATGTACCCCATTGATCTGAATAGAAATCACTATCATAACCAGGCTTCTCTAGGCCATGATCACGAATAGTGGGGGCAGAGAATGCTACATCATATCTAGTTCCTGGCGGAGCACCTTCATCAGCCTCATTAAGTACTCCATCATTATTCACATCAAGAAAATTTGGTAAATGGAAATTGGTATCTCCATCAACTACAAACTCCCAAATATCCTTATCTTCAGTTGGCCGCATTATGTAGATATAGATAATATCTTCATTTCTATCTCTAATATCATTTAGTTGGTTGTATACCCTCTGGTACTCAGGCCTTTTCATATCTCGTGGTATATGTACAAAATCTAAATCTGAAGCATCAATCTCTGGTGCAGCAGTAGCTGCTATAGACATCAATCTTGTGCCTATTTCATCCTTCATCAACTCCAACGTGTATTTATACATTCCCCCTGTAATTACAAGTGATATGATTGCTAACATAGCCAATATTGCCGAAGCTCTCTTGTTCAAAAAACATTCCCTCAACGCCGAAATACATCTTGTCTTTAACGGAATCTCCACCTCTACTACCTTCTCTGTAGAGCAACTTTCTGGATCCTCCTCCGCCTTACACCACAGCAACTCAAACATTTTGCACTGGCTAGCGGCAAGTTCTGGATAACGAATAAAGCTGGCCTTTTGTTCCTGTACATCTATACAAGCAACGATGTCACCAACAATAAACTGCTCGAAGGACACAGGAAAATCCTGTGGCGTAACAAGTTTTGTATCACGGTATTCAAACACATCTCGTGTTTGGTAACGACGACCAAGAGGAACATTTGGGCAGATGGAGCGCATAAATGTTTTCTCTTTTCTTCGCTGACGGAAAAGGCTTACACGAAACTCTACAAGAGGGTCATCCTCTTCTCGCATTGTTGCAGGTAAAAAATGTAGCCACTCCTTCTCTCCTTTTTCGAGAAGCTTTGCAAATGCTTGTTGTATTCCTGCAAGTCCTTCGAAGTGCTCCATATCTGGGCGCGTACTCTCATGCTCTACCGTAGAAATAAATGCCTCGAAATCCTGTCGCTTGCGGTCTAGGACTGCATGCCGCTTCTCCATATCCTTCTGCATCCATTTACTGACTGCCTCTAAAGAAGAAATTGCATACTTCGTAGTGTTGTTTACATTCTCTTTGGTCACGATCTTTCTTTCTATAAGCTTCTTAGTCGCTTGATCTAGTACTCCTGTGCTTTTACCTGTTTTCGATGCAAGTTCACGTAATGTCAGCATTTTCCCCTCAAGAAGACGCTTGAGTATAAGGATCTCCGTAGCCGAGAATTCGGCTTCGTGGAGGTAATTTTCGATGCTGGCAGGAAGAGTAACCATGCAACAACGTAGTCTAAAGCAATTTGAGAGAAGTAAAAGGTTCTTTACATGTCCATTTACCTTATTTAACGAATATCATATCAGAATCGGCTGATATAAGCCAAATTTTAAGTTCTATTACGATATGGAACTACCCCTCTTTTACCCAGTCATACGTCTCTTTATCGATCTGACCTTCCTTTAGAAGCTCTTTTGCATGCTTCCCAAAGGTACACATACCTGTGTCTCGGCCTGTCTGGAGCACAGATGTAAGCTCTTGGGCACGAGTGTCACGAATGATGTTAGCGACAGCTGGAGTGTTAATAAGCACTTCACGCTGGGCTATACGTCCTCCATGAGCGCATGGAACAAGTCTCTGGGCAACGATAGCACGCAAAGACAAAGCGAGCTGTGTACGGATCTGCTTCTGCTGATGGGATGGGAAGACATCAACTATACGATCTACGGCTTGCACCGCGTTAGGCGTGTGTAACGTGGCAAATACGAGGTGTCCTGTCTCGGCTAGAGTTAGGGCTGCTACAATCGTTTCAAGATCACGCATCTCACCAATCATAATAATATCAGGATCTTGTCATCACCTCTTTCTGATATCTGTGAAACAGCTCGCCCACTCCCGCCGGGAGAGGGCGACCTCGCTATACTGCTTTCAAAGCTGGCTACAGAGTCAGTGAGGAGTTACAAACGCTTGGAGAGTTCGGCAGGCTTCAAACCTTCCTAACATTTCCAACCTTTCAAACCTCCAACGTCTATTCTGAGGCATCTCTACACATAGCAATCACGAACTTGGCGATCTTCTCCATTCTTGCATCGTCTAGTCCCTTTTCTGCAGCTTCTTCTAGCCAAAGTGATAGCATTTCAACCTCTTCATCAGAGCTGAGGTTCTGTCCAGAGCATGCATGCGTCCTTTCTTCCAACAGATTAATGATCTGCTGGTCGATGGATTCGATCTGCTCTTTGATATCTACAAGTGTCATCATGGCCGGAATATTGATGGATTTTCTACAGAAAGCAACTGCCAAATTTCAAAAATATACTCTGGCCTTACTTTGTATGTTTTACTGGTTTTTCCGGTATGCGTGAAGCACTACGTACTCGGCACCACAAAAACACATCTTCTGGGCTATAGAACAGTATAAAAGCGGGAATGACAAACACAAACCACCAGATAGAAAGCATGGCACCAATCAGAATTAGAAATGAAGAAAGAAAGCAAAAAGAGAGCAACCGAAACCGTGGAAACCAAATACCTATAGCGCAAAGTGGTTGGAAAATTTTTACAGTCCACACAATAAAACCATAATGCACCAATGTCAGCGGCAGTCGCGCGTACCATCTGGATAGAGGAGTACTCCAACGACTAATATATGAGTACGCAAGTATCTCCCCTCCCTTCCAGTGTGGAAGCCACCATTTTTGGAGTGATACCCCTAAAAATGTTACCGTGATCTGCAATGCAATAAGTCGTTGCGGCAGAATGCTGACAGGTTCCCAGTGCCAAATAGAACCACTGCGTCTCCATTGATCAAAAGAGAGCGTGCGCTGTGCCCCACTAAAAAGCAGCACCAAAAGACAAAAGAGGAGGATACGATTGTACGATGTTGGAAACCCATGCAGTTGTAATTGCCATAAGTACAACGCAATAGTAATAGTTCCGAATACAGAGATCCGATAGAACGCACCCAATGTTAGGCCAATAATGCATGCGAGAAATGTCCAATAGATGATGATAGAACTAAGTACTGATGGTGGATCGAAATACAGTGGAAAGACTAACCCTTCTTTAGAAAACACCATGCTGATGTTTGGTACATACAACCCTGCGTAGACAAGAAGGTAGAGCCCAAGTGCGATGCGCGTAAGTGCAAGTGCATGCGGAGGCACTGTGCGAAGCCAAAAATGATCCCAAGGATTTGTGCTCATAAAACGTACACAAGGAACGTAGTATCGATAAATGGTATGTGTCGTAAGTACTCGTACCCAGCAGGAGACATGGGCCACTCTTCCATTTTAAGTCGAAGCTCTTTCCACTGATGGCCGCTGTTTCTTTCTAGCTGCAATATTGTTGATGCCATCTTTCGGTACTGCGCAGACAAGATCGCATCACCTTGTACGCGATACGTCCAAAGGTCAGCTCGCATAGAACGTTCTGCACGTGAAAATGGTACATACGGCAATAGATCGATAGCCTCCCACGCTCCATCCGACCGTAACCCCTCTGCGGAAAGCTCTTTATTCGTAGTCTTATATCCCTAAAAAGGAGCCATCATGCCGTAGCTCCACTGACGCAGAATTCTAGGTACACCGGGCATTTTGTATTGAAAAAACGTATATCCTAGCCCAGAAACTGTACATGATATAAAGACTGCGATAACCAGTTGCTGCAACGTACTCTTTAAATTCATATCTGTATTGTAGAGCAATGGGTATAATCGAAATATGAATAATGTAGATGTGCAGAAACGGGCAGCGAAACTCCGCGATGAAATCTGGAGATTAAACAAAGCATATTTTATCGATGATAAAGAAGAAGCATCCGAAGATGTCCGCGATGCACTCAAGCAAGAACTGATACAACTCGAAGCTGCGCACCCAGAAATTATTACAGAGGACTCCCCTACCCAACGCGTTGGTGCTCCTTTGGATGGTAGATTGCCAAAAATAAAACACCTCACACCAAAAGAATCGCTGAGTGATGTGTTTGCCCAAGAAGAGCTAACAGACTGGATAGATCAGATGGAGAGAGCACTGGGTAAAGAGAATGTTTCCTTTGAGTTTTTAACAGAGCTCAAAATTGATGGACTGAATGTGACACTTGTTTATGAGCAAGACGCCGAAAAGCAGAAACCGCTCCACTATCATTTGAAACGTGCTATCACGAGAGGAAATGGTATCGAAGGAGAGGACGTAACGCACACGGTAAAAACTATTGAGTCGCTTCCGCTTTCGTTTGAACTAGATAGAGATGATGGGCCAAAGTTGATAGAGATTTCTGGAGAAGTCTACATGCCAAAAGCTGCATTAGAGAATTTGAATTCAGCCCTATCCGAAGAGGAAAAGTTTGCAAATCCTCGCAATGCTGCAGCAGGAAGTTTACGCCAACTAGATCCAAAAATAGCAGCAGGAAGAAAGCTGGCAATCTTTTGTTATGCGCTTGGAAAAGATACGACAGATGCTCTTAAAATCACTACCCAACAAGAGTTGATGCAACTGATTCAAGATATGGGTATAGCCATCAACTCAGAGCTGCAACTACTGCACAGTTTGGAGGAAGTAGAAAAAATGTACGAAGACTTTCAGAAGACGCGAGATAGTCTTCCCTACGATATCGATGGCCTTGTTATAAAAGTAAACAACATACAAATGCAGAGAGACTTAGGGTCCACTGCAAAAGCTCCTCGATGGGCGAGGGCCTATAAGTTTCCAGCAGAACAAAAGACTGCTCAAATACTTGATATTCAGCTACAGGTAGGGCGAACTGGAGCCATTACTCCTGTGTCACATCTTAGCCCTGTACATCTTGCAGGTACGACAGTGACACGAGCAACTCTGCATAATGCTGATGAAATTGCGCGACTAGATGTGCGCATTGGTGACACCGTTGTTGTGCAAAAAGCAGGAGACATTATCCCCGAAGTTGTCGAAGTAATGATGAACCTAAGACCCGATAACTCTCGGGCCTTTCACTTTCCTCTGCACTGTCCTAGTTGCAGCGGGGAACTCGTGCGTCCAGAAGGAGAGGCAGTACACCGTTGCCCCAATAATAATTGCGGTGCGGTGCGACAAGAGAAAATCGAGCACCTTGTTTCACGGTATGCATTTAATATAGAAGGATTCGGAAAAGAGACTATTGATGTACTTCTAGAGCAAGGATTAGTGTCTGATTCTGCAGATATTTTCTACCTTACCAGAGACATCCTCATACAACTGCCACTGTTTAAAGAGAAGAAAACAGAGAACGTCTTAACCGCTATAGAAGGAGCAAAATACGTTCCACTCGATCGGTTTTTGTTTGCCCTTGGTATCCGGCACGTCGGTAGAGAAACTGCCGAGATTCTTGCACAAAGATTGCAATGGCCAAAGAGTGAACTTTCCGTAAGTACGCTTGCAGCGGCTGAAACAATTCATGGAATTACCATGGCAGATATCGCCATTACATTGCAGGCGCAAACTGCCGAAGGCCTTTCTACCATTGATGGTATTGGTGGTGTAGTTGCCGAGTCTCTCACAGGTTGGATAGCAGAAGAAGACAACCGAGCCCTACTGCACAAGTTTGAAAACGCAGCCGTCATTGCCATACAACCAGAAGGAACTCACGCACCGCAAATACTAACCGGGCAAACGTTTGTACTTACCGGAACGCTCCCCTCTCTTGCGCGAGAAGAAGCCAAAAAGATGATTAAGGATCGGGGAGGAAAAGTAAGTTCTTCTGTAAGTAAAAATACGCAGTACCTTCTTGCAGGTGAGGACCCAGGAAGTAAGTTTGATAAAGCAAAAGAGCTCGATATTTATGTACTGACCGAAGAGGAATTCTTAAAACTCCTCAACTAATTTAGCTTAGTTCTTTATCAACAATCTCCACGACATCTCGTAGTGTTACGATTGATTTTACAAAGCATTGCTTGGCACCAAGCTTAAGAGCCCTTTCACAATGTTCATCACTACCAAGGTTAGTAATTACATACGCTGGTACCTCTGCATTCTTCGTGTCTTTTATCTTTTCTAATACAGAGAAACCATCCATGTTGGGCATGTGTAAATCCGTCATGATGACATCAAATTTTTTCTTGTTTAACATTTCCATACACTTGACACCGTCTTTACAGATGGTGACATCGTAACCTTTACTCTCAAATTTCGTCTCCAGTGCATTACAGAGAGCCTCATCGTCGTCGACAACTAATATGAATTTTTTATCAGACATAACAGTATATAGTATACCAAAATATGTATTTAATCGCAATATACTCACTAAACAGTCTTACCCTCCACTGTTATATCGAGCAGATCGCTCTCGTAGTTGTGCTACCTTTCGTAATACTACAAGACGAGGATTCTCATTTCTTTCGTGTGCAGAGTTGGCTGCCATCTTTAGTGCGGCACTGTAATTGCCATAGATACCTTCGCCACCAACCTCTCTGCACCATTCCTGTACCATGCCAGAGGTAGGAGCAGCTCCACCAGGCCTGTAGGAAACATTATTTGGCGATGGAACAGCAGCTGTTCTTTGATTTTGGGTTTGCGGTTGCAGCGACTCTTTAAGCACGCGCTGACCATTCTCGTTACGGGTAAAGAGGGATATTCCTTGTCCCACTTTAATAGGCAATGGATCCCCTCTTGTTCTGCGAGCAGTACTTGGAATCTGTGACGCATTAAATCGGCTAGCCTTTCCTTTTGTTATTTTTCTATCTTTTGCATACCCCTCTTCACTCATAAGAATTTGACCGTTAGACCATGCAAACTGGGCTTCACCGAGATCTTGACCGTGATTAAATACGGTAAAAGGAGTAACACGAAGATTGCTATCTGCAAACTGTTGCATCGTCAAAAGCTGTCTATCATCTTTCTTCATGTCTCCTTGTCCATGCGCCACACGACCTGCTAGATGAAACAGCGCATCTGCTGTAACACGAGTACCTATTGCCAATCTGCGAATACTTCCAAGGTGCAATGAAAGTTTTTCAGATGCTGGAAGCACTAACACATTTGGTCCATCTCTTGGAGTATCGAACCAGTCTTCTAGTGCACCTTTTTCATCTTCATCTCCATAGTAAGGTCTTACATCTGCATTCATATGTGTTGGATATTGTTCACGTAGACCCTCTGTGACCTTATCTATCAACTTTCCATGCACTACTGCAACCGTATTACGTTCTGCAGGCTGTGGAATTTGTAACTTCGAATATAGTTTTAATTTTGCAAAGATCATTTTCATAAACTGATCTATAGCCTCCTCAGTTTCTGCTGGGTAGTGCTCTGCTTTTGCTGAAGGTCCAAACTGTACCCCAAGATCAAAGAGCATTTGCATACGAATGGCCTCTGCCCAGCTGACTCCTGGTGATTCCTTCTCCCAGCTTTGATTCTTATATCGTTGTGAAGAAGCACCATATACACGAGGGGTACGCGTTTTTCCTGATGCAGTATATGTCGGCTCTATAAAGCGCATTGCCTCATTCCGCCCAGCTTCATCTACAACGACTGCATCAAGATCTTTATGAAGCACGTCACCATAGCTACGTATCTGGCGTGCACTGGTAAACAGTGTCGAAACATCTAATGCAAGACGTGCATCCTTCATCTCTGCAGTAGATACCCCTGTTGCAGCTCTTGCATACACAGGGTAATTTTCTGGAATAACAAGGCCTACATCTCCACTCAGTGCTTCGCGCTGCTCGTCATCTGTCTGTGGTGGAGCTGGCATTGGTAGTAATTCCCATTGTTTCTTGGGTCCTCGTACTAACTTCCCTTCTCGTCCAAGGATAGTAGCTATCATTACTAATGTTTCATGATCTCGAGTAAAGGGTAGACCTCTGCTTGTCAGTGATTTTTGTAACAGAGCATATGCCTCCTCTACAGAACTGACGGGCTCGGTAAGTAATTCCATAAATGCAGCACGTGAAAAACTTATTTTCATAAATGCCGGATTTGTTTTCCGTAACTTGTTGTAAATTTTCGCCCAGTCCTTCTCGCTCATATCATAGGGAGGAGCCCGAAGAAGATGGCGACGCCGGTCATCACCCTGACGCATCTTGGCAGAAAGGTGATGTGACTTGGATGTACAGTACGCAATCTTACCCTCTAAATTTCTACGGAGCTGCTGTCGTATGTGCATTAGTACTACTGCAGCACAAGGCGCGAGCGTTTTTCCTGTACCTGGAGGCCCAAGAATATGAAAAGAGTCCGCATGCGGTCCATTGATGGCTAGCCAATCCAAATGAGCCCTTTGTGAAGGGTATAACTCACGTTCCTCAGTATCTCCAGGAAGCACACCACCATTCTTATCGATCTCCTCAATAAGGGTCCAGTTCTCCTGTGTTATATCCTTTCTGCCTTCTGGAGCCTTCTGATACGCAGCATGGTAGACGCGTGGATCTTCTGGACCGTATACATCAAGCATTTCTTCTTTTGTCATCTCTTCATTTGGCTTGAATATTTCTAGCAAACGACCACGACTATCCTTGTACCTCTTCTCAAACTTCGTCCTACGTGCATTGCTTTTCTTTGGACGCACAGCAATATCCATAAGAGGAGGAAGCTTGCCACTAGATGTTGAGTTTTCATTCATATTGGTTAAAGAGACTACCTATATTCTTGCTTAGGGTAAAGCTAACTTGACTGTTCTATTTATCTCATTACACTGATCTCCTTATGTCTTCATTAGATCGAGCTTCAGGCATATACAGACCAGAAATCCCAGGACAGAACATGAGCGCTGTTGTACGTAATAATAACACTCTCTCTACTGTTCGAAAAGAGATCCAAGTGGCAACGTCTTCTGCAGATCTTAGAGAAGAATCCCTCGCTATCCCACTTACCATTGTAGAAGGAAGATGGCTTATTGCTGGTTTAAGTAGAAAAGGATTGGAAGCACGTACACATGATCTTCTTGATGAGACACTTGATGATCATGCTGTCGCTAGTTCAGAGAGTCCTTTTGGAGAAACACAGCATGAGACCTATTCGATCTTGTACCGCATGTTCCTCGCTCTTTCTGAAGATGAAGGTACATATGATGAAGAAGCTCGTATGCAATTAAAAGAAACTGCAGAAGCGCTTCTCGAAAACCTCGTACCAGAACAAGATGATTACGATAGACCTTGGGCTAAAACGATCGAAGGACTGTATGCCAAATGGAAGTATATGGTAGGAGAAGAAGCTTTTTCTGCAGCCAGTGCACTCACTAATAATGATGGGCGTCCACTTTCTTACGGCACACTCTGGCAACGTCACGAGTCAGAAACTGTACCTAATTATTTTGAGCCACAAACCATTGCATCTCTACTGGAACTAGAAGAGGGTGAGTTGGAAATTTCTGGAGAAATTTGGTCAGAGCAAATGGCAAAGAAACTGCGCAAGCAAAACGTTCCAGAGCCTGTCATTACCCTTATCATACAATTGCAGTTGCAAACTGAAGGACTCAAGCTTACACAAGAGTCTCTCCGTAAACATCTTGATATTACGTACGAGGCTGCGAATAACATTGCCTCCGCACGTATTGTACCGAGAGATCAGATAGATGATTTGATTGATGACATTATTGGCGAAGAATACAGAGAATCCTTTCGCTTAGAATGGGACAAAGCGTACGAAGCCGAGCAAAGCCAAGAAAGCCTTAGTGATGCATTCGAGCGTATTCGCGACAGTCACGACTGGAACAATGGAATGGTTGCAAAGTTGCTGCATATTCTTCCACCTGAAAAACGAGGAAAAAAGAAGGCTAATCGCACAGAGGCATATCGTCCTTCGCATATGATCCGTGAGATGTATCAGAATGCAACGTTCTCTAATCAGGCACCCGCTAAAGTCGTGTTTGATCTTGTTGCCTCCGACGAAGAATACGAAGGAGATAAAACCGAGAGAGAGTATCTAGAGCAACTCTTTAAGCAAAAAATGAATAGGAGATTTGAAGTTGATGGTAGCGACTTATATAACTCTCCACTAAGACTACACCGAAACTACTGTGGCACATCTGCAGAGCAACTTGCCTCTGTATGCGACTACTCTGCCAATGACATTATGCTTATCGAGCGTGGTAAAAAAGATGTTTCCGATGAAGAAGTAGCAACGCTTATGCTGCTTGCAGAAGAGTTTGCTGATGCCCGCATTGCCGCAGTACACGAAGAGATAGAAGAAATTAATGCAGATCCAGATACGGTAGCCGCAGTGGTTCCACAAATCACTCGACGTCTAGGAGGACTCGCTGCAACTGCAAGAGGATTACAAGATCCTGAGAATCAAATGCGAAGCATTTCACAAGATCGCCTCAGACGTATAAGAGATGAAGGTGAAGTACCGTCTCTTCCAGAGATTAGGCGTATTGTAGAAAGTGGTAATTCTACTGTTACAGATAAGCTTATTGCCGATTGGTACGAACAATATCCAGAATACATGGCAGAAGACATGCAATGGGAGCACCCTGTTGCTCGAGGGTTTGCCGTACTCGTATTTGAGGAATATCACAGTCTCAAAGAATTTTGGAGTGATAAATTTGAGGAAGACTTTAGCCACTCTGTTCTTACACGTAATTTCCGACAGCTTAATGGAGAAGGACACGACTTTGAATGGTCGACAGTAAGCAGATATATCAATGCTCGTGGTCTTGGACTCGATGACGATAGGAGGCTTTGGCTCGAACAGATGTTTACGGTTCGCAATGAACTCACAGAAGCCTTGAATGAACAAGATGCAGAAAAGGTATGTGTCATTGTTCAAGAAGCTCTAGATACATGGAGAGCAGAAGCAACTGACCCAGAGCAGACAGAACATATGCTCGGTCTTACAAAAGCAGAGCGTGGTAAAATCTAGGTCATCCTGTAATCCTATACATCAAGGTTCAGACAGCGGGACGTATTTTTACGAGTCGAATGGTGACGAGGGGTTTACAGGTTACTATTTGCAAATCACTATTATTCAGCAGGGCACTTGAGATTTGTAATTAAGCAAAGTTTACTATTAGCCCTGATAACCAACATCATTGCCTCTGCCCTATTAATATTACTCTCTGGTCTGAAGTAACCCGTAAGATTTCCATTTGCATCGGTATCACCGGTGAGCACTCCTATGCTGACTAAATCACGAATTGGTTCTTTGAAGTAGTTGTGAACAGTGTCTATAAAGCCACCATTCTTAAAGTAGATGGCATATCGTGGATCATTTTTGTCTAACACTCCTCCAATTTGAAAGAATGCATGAACAACACCTGCTGCCTCAGCACGTGTTATCGGTTTATTAGGATGATTGACTATTAAATCTCGAAATCCTTCAGTGTTTACATTTTTGAATCCAACATTTTTCTGTATGGCATATGTCACGTATTTGTTCGACCAGTGATCTATAGTTACTTCCTCTGGGTTATCATATACATAACTAGGGACAGCTGTAGCTTTGATAGTCATTTTCAAAAGCTCTGCAACTGTTACGGGATCTGAAGGCCCATATTTGTTTAATGGTTTGTCATTTGCATCTTTGTATCCACTTACAAAACCTGCAATTCTTGCGTCCTGCAGATCATCTGAATACCAAGCGCCAGTCGGCACATCAGAAAAAGGTCTCCATCGCTGGTACTCTGCAACTTCCTCATTTGTAACTTCCTTTGGAGTTTCTTGTACTTTTTGTTCTGGAGCAGGTTTTTGTAACGAGAATGAATCAATGACGTGCTCAAATTGATCGTAGTACTCATCAAAATTTGATGGCGTCGCTTTATATTTGAATTCAACTCGTGTTCCATTGAAGTCTACAAATACCCATTCTTCACGAATAAGTTTGTTGAAAAACGATGCCTCAAAACGATAACGAAGAGCGACATGCCCAAAGAGTTCAGAATCGTCTTTTTTTGTAATAATGAAGTCATCATATTTTTCTGTTAATTCAGCAAAATCCTTCTCAAATGCTTCTTTTTTGTGAATATCTCTTGCTGTGTCTGTATTTGGGAATCCCAACCATCTAATATCAATACGAGGTGCATTAAATGCATCTATTCGTTTTACCCAAAGTGATGAAACTCTCCCGTCATATGCACTTTTAGCACTACTTTTGATCCATTCTGCGGGGTATTCAAATGAAATATCATATTCATCGTGCGTGAACGTAGTATATGTTGCTGCACTTACATTTGGTGTAAGCAGGAAGAATACAAGTAATAGAGAAACAGAATGATTCATGAGAAGAGTGTACCAATACAAGTATATGTTTTCAAACCTGACAAGCCTTTGTGGACTCTTCGATTCGGCAAAGAGGAGGCCCGAGGTAGTTGTTACTGGGCCCTTCGACTCGATTTTGCAAAGCAAAATCTTACTCAGGGTCATTCGCCTCGGCGAAGAGGTGGCCCGAGACCGAAGGTCGAGGACCATGAGCGAGGCCCCAGAGGGCCGAGTCGAATGGTGACGAGGAGAAGACTCGAACTTCCACAGGATTGCTCCTACACGCCCCTCAAGCGTGCGCGTCTACCAATTCCGCCACCTGGGCAGGTAACAGGGCAAACTGTAGCGATTTTAGCTAATTCGGCAATCTATTTGCCAATAAATACCAAAGTACTGCACAATACCTTACTTTATGGCTCTAGCAGAAAAAGCACCGGCTCCTGTTGAATACGACGACAAAGCTGTTCCTAAATTGCTCAGCATTACCTCTGCAGCATTTAAAGCTAAATATAATCAGTGGGCGAGCTTTCATGATGAGGTATTACCACCAGAGCAGAAGCAGGAGAAGAGGGGTACTACAAAGACGGGCCCCAATACGCATAAAGAATTTTTAGAAGGATTTGATGATTCTTCGGATATGCACCAACATCTTGTAAACGAACTGATCACAATGTTGCGTGAATTCGAAAAGGAAGATGATGAGGTAAATGGAGATACAATATGGCGACATCAGAAGGCATTACTTATTGAGTTTATTCAAATGCTTGTACAAAAGCGTCGCTCCAATGCAGAGCTGAAATCGTTTCTTATGGAAGAGGCTCCTGGAACAGGAAAAACACGTATCATGGGAATTATTATTGCAGCGTTGTCTCGTATGATGGTGCGAGGAGTGATGACTGGAAACGTCCTTATTCTGGTTAAGAGAAAATCTATGGTGATGCAACAGGCTCTTAGTAAGGATGGTATGCGTAGCGCAGTGCTTTCTAAAGAGAGCTCAAAAATGCGTACCAAAGAAATTGAAGAGCAACGAAGGTTCGCACTGCAGGAGTTTACTGGAGCCGAGCAGGACTTCTTTCCAAAAAAAGAGTGGGCCAGTATTTGTGATGAGAACCCGACTGATGTGGATGCAGCAAGGCAGTTAATTCAAGAGTCTCTTACAGAGCGCAAGCTATGGGATGACTTTGTGCTTTACCCTCAACATGAGAGAGTTCTAGATGAATTAGCGCACTGCGTAGCTAGACAGGGTGGAGTGGTATTTGCACCAAATGGATCCGATTTGGAATTTTTAGAACTATCACCTGCTTCGGAGGAAGAAGGAAGTGGAAGAGGTGATTTACTATTTGGGGTAGATAGGCAGATCTTTGATACTGGTGGTGTGTTTATGCAGAGTAGCTATGACGTAGGAAACGAACAAGCAGGTTCATTACCTACTAGAAATTCTCGTATAGTTGTTATGGCTCACACAACAACGTATCAGCAACGTGCTCGCGAAAGTATGAAAGACTGTTTGGCAAATGTAGAATGGATATTCTTGGATGAAGCAGGAAAAGTAAACCCAGATACATTAGGTACTATGGTGACGCACGACAGTATAGGAGGAGAGAAACCTGCACACGTTTTTGGGGCAACGGCATTTAGAGATGGAAGTAATTTTCATGGGAACTTCTCTCAATTTACTGTTGAGGATGCCAACAACAGTCCAGACCAAGTATTAAAGCCGCCGCGTCTTGTTGAATTTCCTGGTCAAGAAGGTGTGCGTTTCCCCTCTGGCTCTTACGAAGCTGCTGAGCAAGTTATTACTCAAGTTGGTAAAAAAATAGCGTTAGCAGAAAAAACGGGTATTCCTCAGCCCAATGAAGAGGGGTCTATGTTGGTCGTAGTAAACGCCAACCTTGTGTCGTATGTCGTTATGCGCTTACGTCAGGAATACGGAGATACCGGTATGCGATTTATTTCCTATAACGTTAACTCCGGAGACGAGGAACACACAGGTCGGGTACAGGTTCGCATGAATGATCCAAAATATACACAAACGTGTCTTGTAGGATCTATGGATAGAGTAATCGATTCGTTCGACTGGAGGCAGCTGCGGTCTACATTTATGGGTGTAAAAGAGACAAAGGCAACTATGGAGATGATGAAAAGACTGTATGGTCGCCAGTATCACAGTGCATTAGAAAATGGATATATTTTCCATCAGCTCTTAGCGGATGAAAAAGAGCGCAATCGACTACCATTTAGAGCGTACACACCTGATGCGAAAATCCCAGATCAAGGGCCTATTTCCCTTGTTCCTGGGCAGTATTTTGTTGGTAAGAAGGCATGTAAAGCAGAAGAAAAAACATTGCCTAGCACTGGATTGGCAATGCAAAAACTATGGTCGGATTCGACTAAGGCTGAGTTTAACAATCACGTTCGTAAAGAATCCAGAGAATCAAAAACGACATTCCCACCCAAAGTACGAGACAATCCTCTTACGAATCAGTCTTTTGTTATTAAGTTTCCACAGGTAGCAAAAAAAGTTCCCGCTAAACAACATGCAGTAGGGGCAACATATATTCGTGAATTTGCTGAACTCAATGGATTGAGTGAGTTTGAAGATGAGCTGCAAGTAGCTGTACGAAAGGTAGAAGTTAGTGCACAACGCGCAGAAGCACTGCGAACAGTAGCTCTAGAATATAAGCTACTAGAAGTTATACAGAAAAGCACACAGGCAAAGGCAAGCATTCGCGTCGCAGAGCGGGAGATTAAAACGCAACATCCAACACGGCAGCAGTGGGAACAATATGTGCAAGATGAGACAGGGAAAGCAAACAGTGCGCGAGTTAAAGTAGGAGACAAGAAAAAGAAGAAGAAAACAGCAGCGCCAAAATCAAGGTCACGACCAAAAGCTCCTGCAAGGCCTCCACATGAGAAATATGCAGATAAAGTAATAGGAGACGCAGCATTTGCTGATAAAGCTAGGGGCACTGCAGACAGTGAATTTATTGCTACAGATAATGACATGTCAGAATTCGATGACGATGATGGGGACGGTACAAAAGATGAGGAAGAATACGGTGGTGGTAATTTTGAAAATGATGCCTATGACGATTATGAAATTGATATACGAGATTTCGAATAGATAGTTTCCCTCAACTCTTAAGATGACAGATGCACATGATGAAGTCCCACAGGATCCTGCAGCAGTAGATGAGCAACAACCCGAAGACACTCAAGCGGAGCCAAACTTTATGCACAGAGAAGATGTTAATGACTTTACTAAAGTATTAAAGATGCTTGGTGACCCTATTCGATTTCAGGTAATAGATGTCATTCTCACAAGAGGGGAAACAGATGTGACAGATCTAGTCGAATTAACAGATGCAACGACTCAGCCTGCGATTTCTCATCATCTTGGTATCATGAAAACAGCGGGTTTGGTAGAAGTTCGGAGAGATGGCAAACACAGTTATTACAGTGTCGCGCGTGGAGAAACAGGAGACCTAATTAGACGCATATATGCATTAGTAAATCCTGATTCTACTGACGAATCATCCTCCGAAGAATGAGATAATTCCTTGCTCGAATAGGCACATACATACTATTCTCTAGCGCTATGGGCAAACCGAACAGATTACCAAAGGAACAGGCAGAGTTTGATGAGAACCATCTACGAGTATTCGCCAATAGCCTTCCATGGTGGTTTCGGCCAACAATGAGCCAATCAGAATATACGGTTACGGATTTTATTGCCAATGTTCATGGAAGAATTGAGCGTAATATCAAAGGCGAAAATCCTGAAATGCAAAAGATTTTTTTTGATCGTAGAAAGTTTGCACAGCATCTTTCATATCGTGCAGCTCGAGAATCTGCTGCAATTGCTAAGGTTCCGGGTATGGGTGGTACAGAGGCATACACTGAACGAATGCAACAATCTGTAGATAACATGCATAGAGGTAGGCGATACGCTATCCCAGAAGGAGATCCTCTTTTTGGAAATTACGGTACATCTTCTACAGAGCACACCACAGGAAAGCAGTTATATCTTGTGGATCTTACTGTTGCAGAAAAAAAACTTGTTGCATGGTTAAAAAATTCTGCAACCCTACAAAGTGTAGTAGCCGAAGGAGAAATGTGGTGTTATACACAATTAGAACCTAACACACGTGTCCTAAACTTTTTTCCAGAGTTTCGCACAAAAATATGGGATATAGTAGATGGACAAACGGATAATAGTTTTGAGGCGCCATGGCGAGAGGAATGTGTAATTGAGTGCGTAGATCAGATAGAGAAAACGGGTGGTGATAGAATTCAAACAAATACAGCAACACTTGATCAGCATGGTATTGAGGGTGACTTACTGCAGGCAGACCCTGAAGAAGTACTTTCGAAAGTGATAGACAGGGAAAAGTCCAATCCAAGCTCTATAGCAGGTTGTTTGTCACTGATGGAGCAAATGCTCAGTATTGCAGCTTTAGAGAAAAATAAAGACGTAATTAAAGAAATAGCTCGACGGTGGCAAGAATTGAATCATCATCACAATCTTGCCGCTTGTGATCATCCTGTAGGAGGGTTAGTAGGGCTTATGGCAAAGTGTGCAGCAGAGAATATTGATATGTTGCAGTTTTGGATGGGTGCGAGACCAATCACAGAAGAATCTACTGACGAATCACCCCTCTCAGTTGCTCCAGATGCCTAGAAGCCTGTTTGTAATCAGCATCTTCTTTAACGATGTATTCTAGGTTTTGTATCGCACCTGCAAAATCTCCTGTCTCTGCCTGTACTGCAGACAGTCTGTAGCGTGCATCCAGTAAGCTGCTATCTATTTCTACTGCTGTAGAGAGGGTTGTTTTTGCCTGTTCTAAGCGACGGTATTTCTGATAAATAATACCGAGGTTTAATCGAAATTGCCTTCTCTATGTCTCCATTTTGTTCGTAGTATTCCCCTAAAAAGAAGTACCCGACGATGTCTTCTTCGAGGAGTTGCCGTTCTTGCGGGATCATATTAATACTGCGTTCGAACCCGAAGGCCAAGGACCATGAGCGCAATTCTCAATATTTGCAGGGCTCTTCGATTCACTGCGCTTCGCTCCGTTCACTCAGAGTCATTCGCCTCGGCGAAGAGGTGGCCCGAGACCGAAGGTCGAGGACCATGAGCGAGGCCCCAGAGGGCCGAGTCGAATGGTGCCCAGGAGAAGACTCGAACTTCCACAGGATTGCTCCTACACGCCCCTCAAGCGTGCGCGTCTACCAATTCCGCCACCTGGGCAGGTAAAAGAACGGCAAAATTGTAGCAACTAGCCATAAAATGGCAATCAAAAGCTCCAGCTCTTCTCATTTTGCCTGACACCCCCTTACTACTACCCCTTCATCCTCTTCTGTTTTCGCTTTGCGGTGTTGCGCTTAATCCTCCGCCCTGCAGTAGTGTGCGGTAGTTTTAGAGGAGGAGGTGCCCCCAAAGAGAACAGCTCTTTTGTTTCCGTACTTACGGGCCCTATCTCTGCGATGGGTCTCCCGCGATAGAGTAGAACATACTGCGTGTCTTTTTTGAGTCCTGCACGAATGGCCGGAAAGTTATCACGAAGCTCTCCAGAAGTAATGACTCTGATGTTGTGATCATGTGGCATATACTCAGTATACGAACTTCGAAGTTAATATGGAAGTTCATTTTACGGATAATTCTATCTTGTCGAGTTGTAACCAGAAAACCCCTCGGCACCAAATCTCACTAAATTTGAGAACTTACCGAAAAATCTAGAATTGCCCCTCTACTCTAAATAGCTTTTTGAGTAAATTTTGTATTCAGAATTTTTGGCTATAGTTAGGCCTAAACTTGATATCGCTACTTAATAATGTATTGATGAAATTGGTAAAGTTTGCTATACTTAGTCTTGTCAGTTGGTTCGGGAGCTTGCTCTTAAATCTTCTGGCCAAAATAAAACTGTCCGCGACTTATATCAACGGCAGTTTTATTTTATGTGTGACAAGTCCGTAACCCACATCACCATATCAGCTCCAAGTCTATTGCTTTTGAATGACTAGTCCTCTTTACTTTAGGCATGCTAGGAAAAGTTTCCGTTACGTTTTCTATTTTTGCACCAGAAGCAGAGTCTGTATCTGTTGCGGGGACATTTAATGATTGGCAGATCGACAAGCATCCGATGAAGCAGAAGCAGGATGGAACCTGGACCAAGAAAATCTCACTTCCGCTCGGACGACACGAGTATCAATTTGTCATAAACAAAGAAATATGGGAGAGTGATAAAAATGCAGAAAAGTATTGTCCAAATGATCACGGAGGAATGAATGCTGTTTTAACACTTGAGTAAGCCATTTCTGTAATTTGAGGATTTTTGGTATGTGAACTAGACCACAGTTTTGCATATACGCATCTATCTGGGGATTTGCTGTTGTGCTATAATTCTCTGATCCGTTTATAGAAAATAACGGAGAATATCAACACATAAATAATACATATGTCCATGCACAGCCTCATGTTCGGTTGGGAATATCCCCCTCTTCATCTTGGGGGCTTGGGCGTTGCTTGCCAGGGTCTCGTGCGCGGACTTTTGAGTAATGGTGTAAAGGTAACTCTTGTACTCCCCCATGAATCAGAAACCACTGACACTGATGTGCGATTTCCCTCTGATGAAATTGTGCAAAAGCTCCGTGTGTGTAGCATGCTGCAACCGTACAATACGTTTGAATCGTTTGAGGCAAATATTCGCAAAGTGCCTAAGAACAAAAAGGATATGTACGGAAATGACCTTGGTGAAGCTATTTCGAACTATACGGAGATGAGTGTGAAGATGACTGAAGACCTTAACCCTAGTGTCGTGCACTGTCACGACTGGATGACCTATGAAGCAGGGCGAAGATCTGCAGAACATCACAATGTTCCTCTTGTTGCACACATCCACGCTACAGAGCTCGACCGTACAAACTACGCTCCGAATGAATATATCTATCAAAGAGAACTCATGGGGTTTGAAGCGGCAACAAAAATCATAGCCGTAAGTAACTTCACCAAAAATATGCTTACGAAGCACTACGGTATTGCACCAGAGAAAATCGCTATTGTGCACAATGGGTCTATTGATAGACCTCCTTCTCCGGAGCTAATCGAACACAAACGCATACTAAAGAAGCAGCACCCAATGATTCTGTTTCTTGGAAGACTGGTAACACAAAAAGGTGCTGTGCAATTTTTGGAAATGGCTTCGTTGATTCATAAAGAACAACCCGAGGTAAATTTTGTTATGGCAGGTGACGGACATATGTTCGAAGAGCTTGTAGACTTTAGTTGTCGCCATGGCCTGCAAGACTCTATAATCTTTGCCGGAAAAGTAGGTTCAATGGAAGCCAAGCAGTTATATGCACAAGCAGACTGCTTTGTTATGCCTTCAATCTCAGAGCCTTTTGGTCTGGTAGCGCTTGAAGCAATTTCGCATGGCACTCCAGTTATTCTCTCCCGCCAGTCTGGTGCCGGAGAAGTAGTAGATGACTGCTTTCAGGTAGATTTCTGGGATACAGCAAAGATGGCGGACTGTGTAATGACTATCCTCCGCGAAGAGCCACTGGCACATCAACTTCGATCTTACGCACCACGAACACTAAACAAACTTACATGGCAGCGCCAAGCGTCACATGTGCAATCTGTTTATACCGACCTTATTCACTGTTAACTATGAACCCTCGCATCTGCTTCTACTTTCAAGTGCACCAGCCATACCGGCTGAGGGATCTGCGTATTACGGAGGTAGGGCAGGGCAAAGCAGACTATTTTGATTCTGAGAAAAACCATCAAATCTTCCGTAAGGTAGCGGAAAAATGCTACTTACCTGCAAATGCATTGATGTTAGAGCTTGTTGAAAAGTATCCAGACTTCCACATCTGCTATAGTCTTTCTGGAGTGTTTATGGATCAGTGCAAAGAGTATGGACCGGATGTTCTGGAATCGTTTCAGAAACTTGCAGCGACTGGAAAGGTAGAGTTTCTCGCAGAGACGTACTACCACTCACTTGCCAGTGTCGTATCCCTCGAGGAATACTGTGAGCAAGTTACAAAGCATGTACGTACAACCGAAGAGCTATTTGGCATGACACCAAAAGTGTTTCGCAATACCGAGCTGATCTACAATAACGAGATTGCACAAATCGCACGTCTCATGGGATTCAACGGTATTATCGCAGAAGGTGCAGATAGCCATCTAGAAGGAAGAAACCCTAACGATCTTTTCCGACCACCAACGTTTCGTCTTCCAGCAGAACAAGAAAAAATTGTACGAGCAAATAGACCACTCCAAAAAAGGGCACGTGATATCGCGGTGCTCCTAAAAAACTACAAACTCTCTGATGATGTTGCATTTCGTTTTTCCGATAAATCCTGGGTAGGATATCCTCTGGATGCAGGTACATTCACCGACTGGCTTATGCAAAGTGGTGGGAAAAATGCAAACCTCTTTATGGACTATGAAACATTTGGAGAGCACCAATGGGAAGACACTGGTATCTTTGATTTTCTTCGCGAACTTCCTGCTATTTGGCAAGAGAGAGGCATTCAGGCAGTAACTCCATCACAGGTTATCGCAGACTGGAAAAAGGAACACACCCACGAGTACGATGTACACGAAACAATCTCTTGGGCCGACATGGAACGCGATCTTTCTGCGTGGACCGGAAACCATATTCAAGATGCCGCACTTAGCTCGATCTATGCGTTAGAGTCTCAAGTAAAAGGAACAGGAAACAAAGGCTTGATAGAGGCATGGCGCAGACTGCTTACTTCTGATCACTTCTACTATATGTGTACCAAATACTGGAGTGATGGTGATGTGCACAAATACTTTAGCCCTTATGATTCTCCGTACGAAGCGTACCGACGTTACAGTCATGCACTCGCTGATTTACGTTCCCGACTCTCTGCATAATGCCTCGCTCTCTTGTCTTTGGTAACGGCTCCATGCTTGCGACATTCGATGATGATCTCCAATTGCGGGATCTCTACTACCCGCACGTCGGTATGGAAGACCACACCGCATACGGTGATGTTCATAAAACAGGTGTATGGGTAGAAGGAAAAGGAATACGATGGTTTTCTGACTCCAGTTGGGATATCACACCAAATTACAAACCCGAATCACTCGTCGGTCACTCACGTTTGATAAATGAAGAACTGGGCATAGAAATTACCGCAAATGATTATGTGCATCCCGTGCACAATATTCTCGTCCGCCACTTCCTCGTCACCAGTATTGATGGCAAAGAAAAGCAAGTACGCATTTTCTTTAATCATGATTTACACATCTATGGAGATAAGCAAAAGGACACAGCATTTTATGAGCCTTTCACCAACTCTGTTATTCACTACCGTCAAAGCAGATACTTCCTTATAGGAGGAGAAACCTCAGATCCTGTTGAATGCATTACCGGACGAGAGGCAAATGAATATGAATCTATTCTCCATAGCAAAGAAAACATACAGGCATGCGGTATTACCAGCTACAGCATCGGAAAAGCTGAGTACAAAGGAAAAGAAGGTACATGGCGAGATGCCGAGGATGGAAACTTGAGTAATACGACCGTCGATCAGGGATCTGTAGACTCGACTATTGGTATCCACTGCTACGTAAAACCTGATGTTAAAACAGAAGTCACCATGTGGATGTGTCTTGGAAAGAAGCTGCAAGACGTTGTTAAGCTGCAACAGTTTGTTCTTACAGAGGGGCAAGAACGTATGCAACGCAACTGTCATAACTATTGGAAGAGTTGGGTGAATAAAGATCATCAGAAGTTTGGTTCGCTCTCACCAAGACTCATTGATCTGTACAAACGGAGTCTGCTGATCATTCGCCTGCATGCCGATAATGAGGGTGGGCTTATTGCCGCTGCAGATGCAGATATCATGGAATTCAACCGTGACACGTATACGTACGTCTGGCCACGCGATGGCGCTTTTGTCTCGATGGCATTGGATAAGGCGGGTTACCTGGAAGTAACGAGACGTTTTTATGAATTCTGCTGCAGACATCAAACAGATGATGGATATATGCTGCACAAATACAATCCTGATGGAAGCGTTGGATCGACGTGGCATCCGTGGTTTCGTGACGGAAAAGCACAACTCCCCATTCAGGAAG
Organism: Candidatus Altimarinota bacterium; assembly: GCA_963694385.1. Classification (GTDB taxonomy): domain Bacteria; phylum Patescibacteriota; class Gracilibacteria; order Peribacterales; family Peribacteraceae; genus UBA2170. Next base: position 15,132 of record CAVOCY010000007.1, on the reverse strand, counting down.
ATGAAACTGCACTCGTGATCTACGCTATCTGGAAGCACTTCCAAAAGGTACAGGATTTTGAATTCTTGCAGACAATGTATGAGTCATTCGTGAAAAAGGCAGCCCAGTTCCTTCTAGAATTTGTCGAACCAGATTCCGGCCTGCCACTGCCGAGTTACGATCCATGGGAGGAGCATCGTGGTGTATTTACCTATACCACTGCTAGTGCTATTGCGGGGCTCGAGGCATCAGCACAAATTGCCCATATGCTCGGCCATCACTATCATTCAGAAAAATATCATAATGCTGCAGATAAAATGAAACAGGCATTCCTATTTCACTTGTATGATAATGAGACTGGAAGATTTATGAAGAAAATTAAACGAGAGAATGGTGAAACTACAGAACGTGATCTCACACCAGACGCTAGTATTGCAGCCATATGGAAACTTGGAGTACTTGACCCTAAAGATCCACGTGTTGTTGCGACTATGGAGCAACTGCGAGAGCAGCTTACTGTGCACACGGATGTTGGAGGATGGGCTCGATACACCAACGACTACTACCACTCCAAAGTAGCACCCACAAAGGATATCCCTGGAAATCCATGGTTCATCACAACATTGTGGTACGCACAGTGGCTTATTGCCATTGCAGAGAATGTTGATGATCTTGCTGAAGCACGAAAAATTTTAGAATGGACAGCAGATCACGCATCAAACTCAGGTATTCTTGCAGAGCAGATGCATCCTATTACTGGAGACCCTGTTTCTGTTGGGCCACTTACTTGGAGTCATGCTACATACGTAGAAACTGTGCTGCTATTCGTGGAAAAAGAAGAACAACTCAAACATCATGACTAAGAAACAATCAATCATCGGCGTAGATCTTGGAGGAACAAAAATTGACCTTGCGAGGTACGATGTACAAACCTTTGATCTGGAAGAGCAAATAAAACTTGATACGCACTCTGATAAGGCGTGGCCTCATGTGTATGAAGACCTTGTAAAAGCGATAGATTCTATACGTACAGAGGATACAATTGGTATTGGTATTGGTGTTCCAGGCCTTGTGCGTCAGCCTGAAGGAGTGATTGTAACGCTCCCTAACATTCCGGAAGCACAAGACATTCCACTCAAAACGAAGCTCACTGCCGATAGTGGATTACCCGTGACTGTTGATAACGATGCAAATGCTTTTGCTCTTGCAGAAGCGCTCCATTCGAAATGCAGCACACGTGGAGTGGTGATAGGTATTACCATGGGAACAGGAGTGGGAGGTGGTATCGTCGTCAATGGAACGCTCTTCCGTGGTGCACATGGATTTGCTGCTGAGATTGGCCACATGCTTTTGCAACCAGGAAAACCTCCATACAAAACCGCGGATAAACGTGGAGACATAGAACAATTTATCTCCGGTACAGCTTTTGGTAAGCGCTGTGAAGCTGCAAGCAAGCCCGAAGAATACATGGAAGGAGAAGTCTGTGCATTTATGCGACCGGAAGTCTTTAAGGAAGTTGGCTGGATGTGTGTAAGCTTAAATTCTCTTTTTGATCCTTCGTTAATCATTTTTGGTGGCAGTGCAGGAAAAGCACTCAAGCCCCATCTACAAGAAATTCAACAGGAGATGGAGCAGTGGTCTCTGCCCAACATTCCTCTACCAGAGCTCTCGATTGCAACGTTGGATGATGCAGCTACACGTGGGGCTGCGTTACTGACTCTAGAGACGTAATTACAATCAGTGGTTTTATTTTAATAGTCAGATTTTGCTTTTGATCGAATCTGATCAATAAGATCCTCATTAACAGAAAGCCCAGAGAAGCCTGCTGTGCGCTTGGCTTTCTTTACATACACCAATGCCTCATCCCATCTCCCCTGCTCCATACGCAGCTTCATAAGGCCTAGATAGATACGGAAATTTTTAGGCTGTACTGCACGTGCATCTTCTAAGAGTTTTTCTGCCTGTGCATACTCTTCTATTGCTGTGTACAGTTTAGCTAAATGCATCCTCGCCTTAACACCGTCTGGTCTGATGGCAATCATGTCACTAAGTTCAGATTCCATCTGTCTAAAATAGGTCATGCCCATTTCTAACGGAATTTCCTGATTCTCTAAGCTCTTTGGCGTGATGGTAATAATTTCGTTTTCCACTTTCCGTTTTCCACTTTCCGTTTTTACATAGACAGCAGCCCAATCATCGAGGTAAACCAATGCCCATTCTGGATCATTATCTAGCAGATCAGTATAGGGAAGTGGATCCATCTGCGCCTGCAGGTTGTAATAGATCACTGCATGTGTGAAATCGTATTCCTCCTCTAATGCATTCCATTCAGACTGATCTACTCCAGCGTTTACAGCCTTTAGCATATAGTCGTACCCATAATCTAAGTTTCGACCATCGAGGAATACTTGATGATTACGGAACAAAAGCTCTCCTCCGGCATTGTAATTATTAAACATATTCCCAGAGACCTGTTCTCTGTGCAGATAGTCTGATGCTCCTCGCATGGGTTCAAAGACCCCATATCCAAAGAGATGATCGTTCCGGTTGATATCGTACGCACGCACATGCGTATAAAAACTTAAGCAAAAGAGAGTGATAACTGAGATAACAGGGAAAAGTACTTTCTTAGTCTGAAGATTCTCAAGAACTCCATTCCACTTTGCGCTGTATCGCAACTGATAAATGGTAAGATGTAACCCTGTAATTATAAAGAGAATCTCATGACGCTGTGCGGTGCGAGATAAGTACCCAATACCCAAAAGTGCCAGAAGAGAAAACAGGATATTTCTACGACCATAGAACATGGATACTACTGCAGAAAGCCAAAAAAATCCTGTGTGTTTAAGATACCATCCCCACGAAGCTGGCTGCCACTCTGCAATCAGCGTTGCTGATTTTTCTGTTAGAAGCGTATAGAGATAGCTGATGTTATCAAATCCTCCTGGAGCAAACAGTGGTGCGGCAAGCATTGCTACTGCACACAGCAGTAACATTCGAAGATCTGATCTTCTACTAAAGAGTTGCTGTACGCATAGCGCTCCAAAGAGTGCGATACCAATTACCGAAGCTGCTCCATGAAGATTACTCCAAACAATAAGTATGACCGGAAGAGTGCAGAGAATCCCTCTACGTTTTTTGCGATCTACCTCTAGATAGGAGATACAGAAAAATAGAACCAAGCTAAACATCACAAAGGTAAAGAGTTGTGGTCGGTCTGTAAGAGCAGGTCGTGCACTCGCCACTGCTAGAACTACAAGAAGAGCGTTTATCCAGATATTTTTGCGGTGTATTTGTAGTGGAATACCAAATGCCAGTGCAATAAGCGTGATACGCAGAACTGTGATTCCTGCCCACCCACCAAAGTCGAAAAATATGGACATTATGACTTGGGCTAGCCACTCGTGCGTTGCCAGATAGGCTTCGCCGAGTCGGGTGTACGCAAAAGGATCCGTCGTGATCCAGCCAGAATCTCTTAGCATCTGTCCTGCTTTTATGTGCCACCAGAAATCTGTGTTACCGATTTTATAGCTACACACATACAAAATCAGGCCTAAACATCCCAATGGAAATACGGTACGCATCGCTTTCATAGACCAACTGTAGCAGGAGGTATACACTGGTGCTAACCTTCACATTAACGCTATGTCATTTGTAAAATCTATTCTGAGTGCTTTCGTTGCACTTTCTCTCTTCGCTGCTCACACCTCTGCCGTATTTGCCGCTAACGAAGTGCCAAATAGTCGCTTGGAAAGACTGCAAATGAGGCAAGCAAAGATGCGGAGTCGTGTTGTTCGTAACAGTAGAGCAACAACCTTTGGTATTGGTACAAGATCAATGGGAGGAGAAACCATTCGCAGCTCACGCAGCAAGCGCAGTAAAACTATCCGAGAATACAAGATTGGCATTCGCAGGCCGTCCCTTAGGCAGTTACATAGAGACCCTGTTAGTCGTAGCAGAATAGAACGCACGAAGTCTGCAGATGCCTACGAAGAACGACTTAAGCGAGGACTTGTTGTTTGTGGTCAACGCTATCGCAGTCGTTATGATCGTAATAATTGCATTCGCAAGATAACTAGAGGAACACGAACATTCGAGCAATAGTTACTTACAAAGTTTTATCAGGTTTTGTTTATCCTCTTTCGGGATCTTGAGTTTCTCGATGAACCTCTGCATATCTTTTTTGGTTACTGATGTTCCCCGGGTTACAGCTTTTAATTTCTCGTACGCATTGCTTACACCATTTTTGCGAAGCACCGTTTGAATTGCTTCTGCCAAAAGCTCTGGGTGATCATCTAACTCTTGTTGTATAACTTTTTTATTCACTGATAACTTACTCAGCCCCTTTCTTAAAGAAGCTATAGCCAAAACATGGTATCCAAAAGCAATACCAATAGACCGCTGTACAGTCGAGTCTGATAGATCTCTTTGCAGTCTGCTAATCGGAAGTTTTTCTGCAAAGTGTGAAAAGAGTGCACTGGAAAGACCAAAGTTTCCTTCCGCATTTTCAAAATCAATCGGGTTTACTTTGTGGGGCATAGTGGATGACCCTACCTCTCCTTTTACGACTTTCTGACCAAACACTCCACGAGAAATGTACTGCCAGATATCTCGCGTAAGATCGATACCAATCGTATTCCAACGAAACATCATATGGCTTAGTTCTGCTATGTCATCATGTGGATTGATCTGTGTAGTATTTGCGAGTGGATCTAGGCCAAGACTTTTCATAAATTTAGATCCGAATGCTTCCCATTTTACTTTAGGGTAAGCGGCTTTTTGTGCATGGTAGTTCCCTACTGCTGACCCAAACTTTCCTTGCATTTTGAACTTTTTTACTTGATCGAGCTGACGGTTAAATCGATCGACAAAGACCATCATCTCTTTTCCAAGAGTGGTTGGAGTTGCAGGTTGTCCATGGGTAAGACTAAGCATCTTAATGCTACGGGTTGCGGATGCTAATTTTTTAAGATCATTCACAGCACTCGTAGCTGTTGGGATAATCACATCACTAAGAGACCTGCTAATCAGCAAGCCGTAACTGAGGTTGTTTACATCTTCTGATGTTAATCCGAAGTGAATGAACTCTACGTGCTTTTTAAGTCCACCGATCTTCGCTACCTTCTTTTTAAGGTAATACTCCACAGCTTTTACATCGTGGTTCGTTATTTTTTCGATAGATTTTACTGCAGCTGCCTCTTTGTCATTCCATTGCGCAATAAGTGCAAAAAGGGCTTTCTCTTGTTTCGGCGATACCTTTGGTAACTCTTTGACTCCTGCTTCTTTGCTTAACGCTATAAAATACCGAACCTCGACTTCGAGTCTCGCCTTGTTTAATGCTTCTTCGGAAAAATACGTCGCCAACGCTTCGACTTTTGCTCTGTATCTGCCATCAAGTGGTGAAAGAGCCTGCATTGGCCATGATTATAGCATTAGTTAGCCAAAAAACGAAAGTCTTATTTTTTGGCCTTCTTCGGCTTCTTTCCTGTAAATATCTCCACAAATTCTTCTTTGCTCATCGTTTCAGTTTTAAGAAGAGCCTGAGTCACCTTTTCTAGTTTAGTCTTGTGTTTCTTTAGTAAACCAAGGGCACGTGTGTACTGCCTAGAGATAGTCTCGCGAACGAAGTCATCGATGTGCCGTGCCTGCTCTTCGCTATAGTTTCTAGTGGTAGAAGGATCTACTCCTTGGAACATGTTTCCCTGCTTTTCTCCGTAGGTTACAAGCCCGAGGTCATCGTCCCCCATTCCGTAGCGCATTGCCATGTTTCGAGCGATTGCAGAGGCACGCTCGAGGTCGTTACTTGCCCCTGTGGTGATCTCGTTAAATATCAAAGCTTCGGCAGCGCGTCCTCCAAGGAGGCCACAAATTTCGTCTAAGAACTTCTGTTTGCTGGTTGTAAATTGATCTTCCTGAGGTAAGAACCACGTTACTCCAAGAGCGTTACCACGAGACACAATGGAGATCTTATGGAGTGCGTCGCTTTCTGGACAAAGATGTCCAACAATTGCATGTCCAACCTCATGGTAGGCCGTTATATGCGTTTCCTTCTTTGAGAGTTTGCGACTGCGCTTCTCTGGTCCTAGTGCTACTTTTTCTACTGCATCATCAATATCCTTCTGGCTTACAGTCTTGTTTTTACCTTTAGCAGCAAAGATGGCAGCTTCGTTCATAATGTTTTCGAGGTCTGCACCTGCTAGCCCTACCGTCTTTGTCGCAATGGTATGCAAATCGATCTTCTTCCCCATTTTCTTGTTTCTGGTGTGCACTTCCAAGATCTTCTCGCGCGCTTCGAGATCTGGCCTATCAATAAAGACACGGCGGTCAAAGCGCCCTGGGCGAAGCAAGGCTTGGTCTAGTACATCTGGACGGTTTGTTGCTGCTATGACAATGACGTTGGTTTCTTGCTCGAATCCATCCATTTCTGTAAGGATCTGGTTGAGTGTCTGCTCTCGTTCGTCGTGTCCTCCACCGAAACCTGCACCTCCACGCTGACGACCAACAGCATCAATCTCATCAATAAAGATAATACAAGGAGAGTTGCGCTTGGCTTTGGCAAAGAGGTCACGTACTCGGCTTGCCCCCACACCCACAAACATCTCTACAAATTCAGATCCTGCAATGGAGAAGAATGGAACACCTGCTTCTCCAGCAACTGCACGAGCGAGTAGTGTTTTACCTGTACCCGGAGCTCCTACAAGCAATACTCCTTTAGGAATCTTTGCACCGATAGTGGTGTATTTCTTCGGATTTTTTAGAAAGTCTACTACCTCCATAAGTTCATCTTTCGATTCTTCCATGCCCGCAACATCCTTAAAGCGTGTCTTTACTTGTGTAGCATCAGCGACTCTTGCACGAGACTTTCCAAAACTCATAGCCGTACTCTGGCTACGTGCAATTCCACGGAATAACCAGATGAGACCACCAATAACAAGGAACAAGAAAAGAATATCCGGAAGTACAGCAACAAGCATGTTTTGTGCCTCGCGGTTTTCTACTTCTACGATTGTACTGTTTTCAGGGTCGTTCCATCCTAGTTGAGAAACCGTATCTCGAGACTCCTTATAAGACTGCAAAACAGCTCCAGTTACTGTCTCGACGAATACTTTGTTATCTCGTACAGAAATCTTACTAAACTTCCCCTCACTATATCCACGCGTAATTTCACTGATACTTACCTCTGGTGCATCAGCAAACTTCTTATCTGATGAACGTTGAGGATTGGTAAGAGAAACTAAAGATAAGGCAATAAGTGCCCCAAAGACGGCTATACTGAGTAGCCAACTTTTGCCTTTTGGTGGACGAGATTTAGTTGCTGCCATAGGATCGATAGAATAGCGACGAAAGGAGTGAGAGTCATGTTTTTCTTTTGAGAAAACTCCGTTACACTCCCTACCAATGCCTCAGCTATCTGGAACTCCCTACTGGCTCAAATCCCAATCTTTTTTGCTTGGTGCTGCGCTTACGGTGTTCGCATTCTTTACGTTCTTTTGGAATTACACCAATCCACCGTACCTCTACTGGGACGAGAACTACCACATCGCCTCTGCACAGAAGTATTTAAATGATACGTACTTTATGGAGCCACATCCTCCACTGGCAAAGATGCTTATTGCTGCAGGAGAAGCGATTTTTGATGCCAACAAAGGTGCAGATGATGAGTTTATCGGTACAGACTACGCAAAAGAGCTTCCAAGTGACTTCTCCTTTAAAGGATATCGGTTCTTTCCTGTGCTTCTTGGGTGGCTGATAGCCCCGCTGTTGTATCTAATATTTTTAATGATCACGCGGAAACCGATATGGGCATTTTTGCTCAGCTTTTTGTACGTGTTTGATAATGCGCTGATAACCCATAGTAGAGCCGCAATGCTCGACAGCATCATGCTATTTTTCTGTGTTGCACTCATAGCGGTCTACTTCTTGATACGTAAATATAAAGATCATAAAAACGGATTTCCGTTGTGTAGCTTGCTCTTTGGAATTGTCTTTGGTTGTGCCATGGCAACGAAGGCACTCGCACTCATTATGGTCTTACTCTGGCCACTTTTGATACTACACCTGCGTACCGATTCCTCGAATCCATTTGCTTTTGCTATACCAAAACTCAGCCCACAAAAGCTTGGACAGTTCTTTGTCTTAACCGTCGCTGGTTTCTTAATTACCTACGTTGGTATCTGGCACTTGCACTTTACGATGGGGAAAAACGTTACCGACTCGTTGCCAGATAATGGATACTACCAAGCATCAGAAAGCTACCAAGCACTCGTAAATGCTGGGCAAGTTGATACGCAACTGATGCTAAGAGAGAACCTACAATTCCTCAATCACTACAGTAAAGGTGTACCAGCTCTTAATCTCTGTAAGTCTGATGAAAACGGTTCGCCGTTTTACTTCTGGCCACTGGGTGCTCGGTCTATTAACTACCGATGGGAAACACCCGATAACTCGTACTACCAATACATAACACTGCAAGCGAATCCTATTATTTGGGGGGCTGCATTCTTAGGGTTACTGCTAGCCTTTTCCCTTCTTATTGGTTCTGCACTTATTCCGAGTACAAAGCCATTAACCTACCGAAATGAACTACTTATCTGGTGTGGTATGTGGGCTTCGTACATGCTGGCTGTCTCACAAATCGATCGAGTGATGTACTTGTACCACTACTTTATTCCTCTGATCTTTAGCTTCATTATTTTGAGTTACGTACTACTAGAACTTAAACAGCTTGGAAGCCTGAAGCTTACAGAAATCAAAAAGAGTTGGATTGTTCTGATACTCGGACTCTTGATATTTGCAGGTTTCCAGTTTTACAGGCCACTCTCCTACTACGAACCTATCGATGATGCATCATTTAAAATGCGTATGGTATTCCCTCTCTGGGATCTACGATGTGTGAACTGTGAAAGAGAAAGTAATTTGGCGCTGCCACTGAATGGTGGCGATGCGTAACGAAAACCGTTACTATAACTTCAACCCCTTCCTCTTTTGTTATAGAACGAACTGTCCGATTCTCGGGATTTTTATTGCTAGCGCTTGTCGTCGCATTCTTAGTGCGATTTGGTCTTAGTTGGAATCCTGGATACGGTTTTGATATTGGAGTGTACCAAGGATGGGCCAGAAGCGCGGTGCAACTGGGACTTGCGCAATCTTATATAGAGCAAGTCGGTGGCAATATGCTCCCCGACTATCCCCCACTTTCTATAACAATGCTTGCGGGGTTTGGTCATGTATATCAATTCATATTCGGAGTATTTGATATGGATGCTATGAGCTACAGAATGTTTATTAAGCTCCCTGCTATATTTGCCGATGTCATTATATGTGGGTTGCTGTATATGGTGATCAAAAAATGGAAAGGTCGAAAGGCAGGAATAACAGGAGCTTGGATCTATGCACTCAATCCCGCAGCTATTTACGACTCTGCATTATGGGGGCAAACCGATTCTATTTACTCCATGCTCCTTTTGGCAGCTCTTACTGCCTGGATCTACGAAAAACGTGATGTTACTGCCATATTTCTCGCACTCTCTATTTTAACAAAGCTCCAGAGTATTGCACTCTTCCCGCTGTTCGCCTTTATTATATTTACCTCCACAGATCGCAGAGCTTTCTTACGATTTTGTGTTGTAGGAATTCTGACAACACTTGTGGTACTTATTCCATTTGCAATGGGTAATGTTTTAGAAGAAGTCATGAATGTGTATTTGGGATCCATAGGTGCATATTCCAATGTCACTATCGGTGCTTACAACTTTTGGTGGTCGATATTGGCGGATAAAGGTTGGCGCATTCAATCTTCAACATCGCCATTTGGTCTGATGTCCTACACCAAATGGGGTATTACTCTCTTTGGAATGCTCTATATATCTATCTTGTATATCTTCCGAAGACATGTACAACACCCTCGAAATATAGAAGCACTAATGTACTGTTCTGCACTGCTATCTGCAGCATTCTTTCTGTTCCTTACGCAAATGCACGAGCGTTACCTCTTCCCATTTGTTGTGTTTGGAGTGCCTCTGTGCTTTATTAGTAAAAAAGTAGCGGCTGCGTACTGGGGAATGGTAATTGCCTTTACGGTAAATTTGATGGGAATTATGCCACTTACTAGTATTGATAAAGCAGCATTCAGAGAATTTGATGCTCTAGATTCCTTCGTAGCGGGTACACAAATGTGGATGTTCATCTTTTTGATGATTGTCGCAGTAGAACGCTTTGCACCAAGAATCAAACGGGCACTTCCTGCGAAACCTCTTCTGTAATCTTCTCTTCTTTTAGCGAAGAAATGATATTTGCACCCTGCGATTCTGCATTCAATTTAGAACGTAGATCAAACAGCTCTTTAATCATGCCAAAGATCACACGGCCACTTCCTCCAGTGGGGCTTCCTGCTCTACGTGGGTAATGTGGAACATCAACTTGATTCCAACTGTACCCTGCACGCTTTAATCGTAGATATAACTCTGTGTTAAAGAACTTCTCTGTCCCGTACAGTGGACGCATTGTCGGCCAAAGATCCTTAGAAAAAATCTTCATGCCACAGTTAACATCACGAATCCACACACCAAATGTTACGTAAATCAGTAGTCCCAATATTTTTCCAAAGGTATTACGCACAACAGAGTCTGCACGCTTTCGTCTGCGTCCTGGGACAAAGTCGTGGTCTTTAAGATTTGGGATAAGACGGTTGAGGTCTTCGATCTTAAATTGACCATCACTATCAACGAAAGCAATGTACTGGTTTTGTGCCGCATCACATCCAGAGCGAACAGCAATTCCGTATCCTTGGTTTTCCTCGTGTGTTACTACTCTTACTCTTTTGTCTTCCAAAGAAAGTCTCTGGAGTATCTGTGGAGATTGATCTTTCGATCCATCATCAACAACAACCACTTCTCCATCGTGTGCCTCTCCATCAAACCATCGAAGTGTCTCGTGTACTGTGTACTCGATATTCTCTTCTTCGTTGAAGCATGGATGAATGATTGAGAGTTGCATTGGGCTCTATGGTAATGCGTGATGAGTGATATGTGAAGAGTGATCGGTTGTCAGTTGTCAGTTGTCAGGGAAGATAGCCCGCGGCCTCTACTTCTCTTTTTGTTTCAAAATACAATCGATTTTTAGGTGTAATCCGCTCTCCTGCACTCGAAAATACTGGGTAGTACTTTTTTCCTCTGTTAGAAGCCACAAACTGTGCATTGTCAGGAATAATAATTGCAACTTCATTAAACAATAATGATGATGCATCCAGTGCAAACACACCACTTTGTGTCAGGATTTCTGATCCAATAACAATGCGAGCAGAGCCCTTGATAGAGCCATAGAGTAGGCCATTGCGAATGCCTTCTATGTTGATAGTAGGAATAAGAGGCCTTTGGTCCTTCTGTAAAGTTATCGGTTGTCGGTTGTCGGTTGTCAGTTTGCCAGAAAGGAAACCCGCACTGGCAGATAAGCAGTACAGAGCCAGAAGAAGGGCTATGTGATCTAGGGATCGGTTGTCGGATTTCATTGGTAAAGAGTGATGAGTGATGAGTGATGAGTGATGAGTGATGAGTGATGAGTGTGTTGTTTTATGGTTTTTTCTTGGAGGTATTTTGAGAACGAATAAGACCATTTATCAGCATTTTTAATTCTTCTGACATCTTAAAAAAATCTATACATATTTCTTTTGCCATATATCCCTCATCATATGCACATGAAACATGTTCCATAGTTTCAATAAGTGAACCTCTAGCATGCCGATAATATTTAATAGATGCATTGTAGTAATAGCATCCAAACCCTTCTGCTATATTAGCAACAATTGATCGTGAAGATCTGATTACTTGATCTGTTAATCTATACTTCTCTTCTGCTGGAAAATCTTTTGTAATTCTTGAAATTTGCATTCGTAGCAAACGTGCTTTTTGCCAAGCTTTTAATTCAAATATAGTCAATATTTCAGCCATAGCATTACACGCTACGACCAATGCATTTTCATCACCATACATTCTTACTTATTACTTTTTACTCATCACTCTTATCGTCTATCCATTGCCAAAAACCCAGTTCTACTCCTCCACAGAACCCTCCTCCGCAGAACCTCCTGCTACAGGTTTTAGCTGCACAGGAGCAACATCAATAATCTTCTTTGTCTTCGAGCTGTATAAGATGGCGCGCGTTGGAGTGACAATAAGATGGTCCCCATTTTCTGCTTTCGCATAGAATGGGTTTTTCTTACGAAGAATTTCTACATCTACAATCGTAGCTACTGTTGGCTCTATATCTTCTGGGATATCCATGAGATTACGCAATTCTTTGACGATAAGATCTGCAGTCTCTTGATTTTTTGTAGGGTCATCGAATTTCATCTCCTGTAAATGCTCAGTGATATCTGATAACTGTGCAGAGATCGCCTGACGTTTTAGCTCAACAACGGCAACAAGGCCAAGAAGAGAAAGTACAACCAGAGAGACAAGGAAGCTACGTTTTTTCATTGGTCTATCTTACGACGCATTCAGCAATTACTCAAGTTCTACTAGTTCACCCGTCCCAGTCTCTGGTTCAGCTTCTGGTTCTGGCTCTGGTCCTATGACCACTTCACCTGTGCCTGCCTGCACTGAACCGGAGCCGCTTGGCGACTGGTTCGGTGTTTCTTCCTCGATTTCATTGATTTCCTCGATTTCCTCTTTGGAATGCGGGGAAGTATCCCCGCTCTGCGTATCGATGATCACTTCACCTGTTCCAGTTTCTGGCTCTGGATCAACGATCACTTCTCCTGTTCCAGTGTCTGGTTCTGGATCAACGATCACTTCTCCTGTTCCAGTTTCTCGCTCTTGCTCTTCCAAAATCTCTGGCTCAGATACATCCTCTACAATAACTTCTTCCTCTTCCTTGCCGACAACTTCGATGTAGTAACCACGTGGAATGATGAGGCGAAGATCTATATCTGCTTGTGTATCCCACATAAATTGCATTTGGTGGTCTGGATGTGTCCACATATCATCATCGTGGTAACGACGACAGTTAAATGGTTTTCCATCGAGGCCAAGTGGTTGCTGGCTTCTGATACAAGCATTCCAAATGTCACTGGTGCTTAGTGGTACACCTGATGGATCTACGAAGAATGCAACGTCGTTTATGCTGGCACCAGCAGGAAGCCCCTTAAATGTATGAGGATCTTCTGTAAGCATTGCATGCCATGAGAATGTAATGTCTTCAGTTGCAGGTTCTTTTGTTTCAATAGTAAATCCTGTACCCGATACATTTCTAATTCTCCATGAGGCAAAGTCGTCAGAACTTGCAGTAACAATAGGTGGATAGGTAAAGGTACCAGAACCAAACGTCACAAGTGCCGATGTTCCTGTTTGTACTACCACTGCATATCCTGCCTGATTATTGTTTATAGTAAGGGCTCCAGAGACTGTAAGGTCTCCTCCTATAATCACATCTCCAAGGATCTCTGCCATACCCTCTATAGTTATATTTCCAAGGATCATTATAGAGTTTTTAACGAGAAGGCTGCTGAGGTTAAGCATAGATCCTGTAGAGACAAGACCTGATAAATCGATTTCTTGTCCGTTGATCACTAGAACACCGTCGATGTTTAGAGGACCGTGAACAGTAGCTCCACTGTTGATTTCAAATGAACCAGCAGTAAGCCTTCCTGCTATATCGGTATCCCCTGTTATATCCACTCTTCCATCGATATGGATAAGACCTGGAACAAAGATGTCTTCTGCGTACAACGTACCATCTACGTAGAAGTCTTTTACTGCTCTCGCATCTCCACCAATCATCAATGTGTCTGCGATTGAGAGATTTTCAAAGTTTTCAGGATGAGTTATTACTACTGCTCCACTTAGGACTTCTACAGTGGAACGTAACTGTAAAATTTCTGCCTCCAACGTGTCGACTATTCCCCAGAGAGCAGATCCCGATCCTAGTTCTACAGCTAGCATTTGTACATCGTGTTGCTCCTGTGTGGCGACCGTTGTCCCTGTACCTATACCTGCCTCATCAAGAATACTTAATACTGTTTCTCGTAGATCAAACTCTTGAAGCTGCTGGCGAACTACAGAGAGAATGTCATCACTGAAGTTTATAGCCTCGATGGCTCCGGCAACCATGATCTCTACTTCATCTTCAATTTCCATTGAAGCAATAGCTTCAAGTACATGCTGCTCTACAGTATCAACTGTAACAGAACTATTACGCCTTGAGATGAGCACATTTACTTTGCCTTTGGATCCAGATTTTCCTTCAAATCGTTCGAGAGCTACACCAACTGTTGGCTCACCTGGAAGCGCCCTTCGTGCATATCCTGGTTCTGCTGCAGTTGTTAGTGCATCACCTGGACTAATATTGAGTACACCCTCTCCGTATGGAGCAATAAGAACTTTAGTAGGAACCTGTCCGATAAGACCTATCAGTTCGTATCCTGGTGGCATTATTCCACCTGCACCAGTAATTTTGTTTCCAATAAATGCTGGATTACTCGAAACAATACCCATCACATTTGCATCTGATTCCCCAGTACAACGACGTACGGTATTGTCTTCTGAGACATCAATACACACCACTTCTCCTTTTTCCATACTATCCCGTGATTTAAACCATTCAGCGTAATCCGCTCCTGTAGAGTTGAATGCACCATCTGCATGTACAGCTCCACTTGCCGTTACCTTAAATATTTTATTATGTTCAGAGCCATAGTCACTAATAATTTCAAATGCACTTGCATCAGCATTTGTTTGCTGTGTTTTTAGAACAAGTCCTCCGCTTCCCGGGTCATCGTGTCCAGAGCGATAGAGTGATACGTCGAACACTCCACGATATCCAAACATGATATGTGCATTGGCTCCTGACTGTGTTCCTTCGTATACATCGAGTGCAAGAACTGCAGCTCCAGAAGCAAAGAGATATGCACCGCTTTGAAACTCTGTTGAGGTAATAGTAACTGCAGCAGAACCACTCTTCTCTGCAGTCTCTACGACTAGCCTTCCTGATGCTGTTAGTGAATCTTGTGCATGCAAGTGACGTCCAGATGCTGTTCCGTAGATTTCAAGTGAAGTACCAGTGATAGCTGCATTCAAGAAAACAAAGTTGCTTGTGATAGTCAAACCTTGTCCTGCAGAGAGGGATGATCCTCCTGTGTCATCATCAGACCAGCTGAGG
>CAVOCY010000006.1:0-42358 GCA_963694385.1 Candidatus Altimarinota bacterium | reverse complement strand
TACACAGAAAATTCTGCTCCCAATTCACTTATCTATTCTCTACCCGTATGTGCATGCAGATGTAACGCTCGCCAATCCAAAGTTGGTAACATCTATTGCTGTTGTCATCATAGCTACTGCCCTACTTTGGATGAAACGTAACAAAGTCCCAGCTGCCGCAGTTGGTTTTGCAATAGCGATTACGATGCTGGTACCGAGTTTTTTCCAATACTTTAGAGGTAGTGAAATTTACCTAGCAACAGACCGTTACATGTACGGTCCATTTTTGGGTGTTGTTATGATGCTAGTACCGGTACTTATTTGGTGCATGAAAAAAAGACAGAAGGTGACACTCGTCGTATGTGGAATCATTATTATTATCTGTGGTGCGCTATCATTTCAACGTGCAAGCGTGTGGCAAAATACGTATACCCTGTTTATGGATTCAACCAAAACTGCAGATACATTTGGTGCGTATGAAAAAATTGGAGTGTGGCTGCTGCGTAATGGCAGAAACCAAGAAGCTGTAGAGGCGTTAAAAAAATCTATCGAAATATCTCCAAATTCTGCAGCGTACTTTCGCTTGGGTATTGCTGCTATGGAAGCAGGAAACAGAGAAGATGCCATCCTCTTTACAGAGGAATCTCTTCGCTTAAGCCCAGAAAACTCACAGTCGCTTACAAACATGAGCAAGTTCTATTGGGATGATGGTGATATTGTTAAGGCGATAGAGTATGCAGAGCATGCAGTGGAACTTCATCCGTGGAGTGAAATGGCTCTAGGGAACCTCGCTTCTATGTACACGCTAACCGGCGATAAGGAAAAAGCACTCATTATTATCAATCAAATGCTCGATGTCTACCCAAATAACAAACGAACAGGGCCTTTATTGAGAAAGTTAGAAGAGGAGTAATCTTTACATATACACCATTTTATTTGACTTCAGGCCAAGATTACTTAGAATAGATCGGAATTGCAGTGGACTTCTGATTGTGTTTTGAGCGCTGCCGTAAATTTAACCCTATTTGCCGCTGAGACGGTAAATTCCCCCTTGCTCCTATGGCTACCAAAAAAGCCTCTACCAAGAAGCCAGCAAAAAAAGTTGCTGCAAAAAAGGTCGTTCCAAAAAAGACACCAGAAGCCGCCAAGAAGACTGTCGCTAAAAAGACAGCAGACACTGTAAAAAAGGCTGCTAAGAAGCCTGTTGCTAAGGCATACAAGATGCATGTTATTGATGATGTATTGCCAAACCTTATTCCACACGTTGTTCCATCTGCAGGAAAATTTTCCGCCGCGTTTAAGGCATTACCTGCACACCTTCAGCCTATTAAGATTTGCGCTGGTCGTGCATTTATGGTGGAAGATGAACAGCTGAGCCAGATCGACTCGTTAATCGAGATGCAGATCGATAGCTACAAGTGGTTCCTTACAGAAGGTCTTAAAGAATTACTCAGTGAAATCAGTCCGATCTCAGACTTCTCTGGTAAGAAGTTGGAGCTTCGTATTCTCGGACATTCCTTTGATCCACCAAAATACAATCCACAAACATGCCGTCGTCGAAACTTAAGTTACGAGGCAGTGATGAAAGGAAACGTACAACTTATTAACAAGGAGACTGGAGAAATTAAAGAGCAGGATGTGTTCCTAGGAAGCATTCCACTCATGACAGATATTGGAACATTCATCGTAGGAGGAATTGAGCGTGTTGTTGTGCACCAATTGGTGCGTAGCCCTGGAGTGTTCTTCTCTAAGATGCCGTACTTGCCAAAGAATCACGCAGCAAAAATCATTCCAAAGCGTGGTGTATGGCTCGAGATCGAAACAGATCGTCGCGGTATCATCAGCTGTAAAATTGACCGCAAAAGAAAGATCCCTGTAACACAACTTCTTCGTGTCTTTGGATACGATTCAGACAGTAAGATCCTCGATCTCTTTAGTGATGTAACTGGAGAGAAAGATTACATTCTTACTACGCTTGAAAAAGATACAGAGCGTTCTTTAGAGGATGCATATCAGAGTATTTACCGCAAGATTCGCCCAGGTGATTTGGCAACGCCAGAAAACGCAAAGCAACTTGTAGATAGCTTGTTCTTTGACTTCAAGCGGTACGATTCTGGTGCAATCGCAAGGTACAAGATGAACCGTCGCTTTAACTTTGATGTTCCAGATGATGAGGAGCACCGTGTATTCCGCGTCGAAGACTTTGTAGCAATTGTAAAAGAACTTATCCGATTGAATAACGGAGAAGGAACACCGGATGATATCGATCACCTCTCTAACCGTCGTATCAGAAGTGTTGGAGAGTTGGTACAAAACAAGTACCGTGTTGGACTTGTACGTACAGAACGTATCATTAAAGACCGTATGACGGTGATGGATATGGAGACGGTTACTCCTATGCAACTTATTAACTGTCGTCCTATTACTGCTGCTATGCGTGAGTTCTTCGCGAGTTCACAGCTTTCACAGTTTATGGACCAGACCAACCCTGTTGCAGAGCTAGCGCACAAGCGTCGTTTGAGTGCGATGGGTCCAGGTGGACTTTCTCGTGAACGTGCGAGCTTCGATGTACGTGATGTGCACCCGTCTCACTACGGACGTATCTGTCCAGTAGCGACTCCAGAAGGACCGAACATTGGTTTGGTGATGCACTTGGCAGGTTTTGGAAAAGTAAACAAATACGGATTCCTTATGACTCCGTACCGAGAAGTAAAAAACTTTGTAGGTCTTGATGCAGACAAGCTTGTGGGTCGTCTTCTTGATGAAACGATCAAGGATGGTCGCAAGATTATTGCAAAAGATGGTGAGGTAGTGGACTCCAAGGGTCTTGCAACAAAGATTATTGCACAGCTTAAAAAAGACAAGCGTAAAACAATTCCTGTTCGAGCATATGTATCGGGCAAAGTGGAATACGTTGATGCAGAACAAGAGCGTCATCTTACTATCGCTCAGGCACAACACAGTTATTCCGATAATGGTGAGTTCCTTACCTCTCGAGTATCTGCTCGTAAGAGTTCGGAGCCTACATTTGCTCACGTACGTGATGTGACCCATGTGGATGTATCACCGAAGCAGATTATCTCTGTATCAACTGCACTAATTCCGTTCCTAGAGCACGACGATAACACGCGAGCTTCGATGGGTACGAATATGCAACGACAGGCTGTGCCTATTGTCAAACCAAGTGCACCACTTGTTGGTACCGGTATGGAAGGTCTTGCTGCAAGGGCCTCCGGACATGCGCTTCTTGCAGAAGAAGATGGAGAGGTAACTTACGCAGATAGCAACGAAATCTCTGTAGTGTATAAGAGTGGTCGTAAGGCAACATACGAACTTTCATCGTTCGTTCGTGGTAACCAAGGAACCTGTTTCCACATGCGCCCAAAGGTGCGTCGTGCAGATAAGGTTCGTAAGGGGGACAGTCTTGCTGATGGTGCTTCCATCGAAGATGGAGAGCTTGCTCTTGGTCAAAACTTGCTGGTGGCTTATATGTCATGGCAAGGATACAACTATGAGGATGCGGTGATCATTTCCGATCGCGTAGCACGTCAGGGTCTCTTCGACTCTATTCACATCGAGTCTTATACCACTGATGTTCGTGATACAAAGCTTGGATCCGAAACAGTTACACGCGATATTCCAAACGTTGGTGAAGCAAAGCTTAAAGATCTTGATGCTGATGGCGTGGTAAGTATTGGTGCGACTGTGCACGAAGGAGACATCCTTGTTGGTAAAATTACACCAAAGGGTGAGACAGAGCTGACACCAGAAGAACGTCTACTTCAGGCGATTTTCGGAGATACAGCGAAAGATGTTAAAGATAGCTCGTTGCGTCTACCTGGTGGAGCAGGAGGAAAGGTGGTTGATGTACATATATTCGACCGCACAGAAGGAGATGAGCTTTCTACAGGAGTTATCAAACAGATTAAGGTATTCGTCGCACAGACACGTAAGGTACAGGTAGGAGATAAGTTTGCAGGTCGTCACGGAAACAAGGGTGTTATCTCCCGTATTGTTCCATCAGAAGATATGCCATATCTCGCAGACGGAACGCCTGTTGATGTGATCTTGAACCCACTCGGTGTTACATCTCGTATGAACATCGGACAGATTCTAGAAACACACCTTGGTTGGGCTTGTGACAAGCTTGGAATCAAGATTGCTACCCCAGCTCTTGATGGTGTTGGTACAGATCTTATTACAGAATTCCTCAAAGAGGCAAAGCTACCGGAAAGTGGAAAGATACAACTCTTTGACGGATTTACCGGTGAGAAGTTCTCTCATCAAACAACTGTAGGAATGGTATACATGATCAAGCTCCTTCACCTTGTCGAAGATAAGATTCACGCACGTAGCGTTGGACCGTACAGTCTTGTTACACAGCAACCGCTTGGTGGTAAGGCACAACACGGTGGACAGCGATTCGGAGAAATGGAGGTCTGGGCTCTCGAAGCATACGGTGCTGCACACACGTTGCAGGAAATGCTTACTATTAAGTCCGATGATGTTATTGGTCGCTCCAAAGCATACGAATCTATCGTTAAGGGAGAGCCAATCCGTCGTCCAAGTATCCCAGAATCCTTCAATGTTCTTGTAAAAGAATTGCAAGCACTCGGACTCAAGGTTGATCTACTTAAATTCAAAGATGAAGTAGAACCAGAAGATCGTGTCACCATCGAAAGTGGTGAGGTAGAAGAGGTAGAGCTGCAGTCGCGTCTTGAGGCAGAAGAGCAAGGAGCAGGTACAACTGCTCCGGATGCAGATAAGATTGAAGAGCTCGAAGAAGTCATTGCAGATGCAGAAGCAGAGACTGACAAAGAGGTGAAGAAGGGTATCGAAGAAGGAGCTGAGGTAGAAGCATCTGGAGAATCACAAAAGGACGAAATGAAAGATGCCGTATCTAAAGACTCTATGGAAGCAGCGTAGAAGATATGAGTGAAGAGTAATAAGTGAAGAGTAATGAGTAATGCGTTCACGTTTTACTCTTTACTCATTACTCATTACTTTGATATATCTTCCATACAAAGTGATGGTGATTATTTTCTCCACTTTTTCTTGCCCCTAGACTTGCCTCTAAGGGGCTAAATCCGTAGACTCCGTTAGCTTTATGCCATTAATGCATACCCGCAGGAATCGACTCTCCGTAATAGGCCTCTGGCCAAGACGGGGTACGCCACCACTATAGGTGGCTGATAGGTCTCTAAGACCTCGAAATCTGCGGGTGTGCGTAAGCCACCCGCTTTCTTTTTATCCAGCCAATTATGTTGATAAAGAGGTCTAGCAGGATTGGAGCGCCACCGGAGCCGTACAGCAATTCCTGCGAGCCGGCTCTATAAGTTCATTAGCATCACCGGGCGATAGAAAAGTTTATATAATGATGAATTAAAAGTCATATGAACTGCAATCAACCAATTAAACCAATTAATTAACCGATGAATAATAACTGGTGTCACGGTTTTGTGGGCATGTCTTGCCTGCGTTCGTGACACATGAACAGTACATTAAGAAAAATGTTACTCATCGCATCAGATGAATGCCTCGACTCCAGAATCCGATGAAGGACGTGGTCAGCTGCGATATGCTCCGGTGAGCCGCTAGACAGGCGCTACCAGCCGGAGATTTCCGAATGGGGCAACCCACATGAGGTTATACTCATGTACTTCATATTTTATATGTTGTGGTCACTCTGTGAACTGAAACATCTCAGTAACAGAGGAAGATAAATCAATAGAGATTCCCTTAGTAGTGGCGAGCGAAAGGGGAAAAGCCCAAACCCGTTTATTTTATGAACGGGGGTTGTAGGACTCCGTAATCGATTATTATTTTGTAGGCAAACGACCCTGGAACGGGCGGCCATAGAGGGTGAGAGCCCCGTCGCCGAAACAAAATAATACGTGGGAGTATCCTGAGTAGGGTCGGACACGTGAAATCCGGCTTGAATCTGGGAGGACCACCTTCCAAGGCTAAATAGTTCTGGAGATCAATAGCGAATAGTACCGCGAGGGAAAGGTGAAAAGCACCCCGAAAGGGGGATGAAATAGTCTCTGAAATCTGATGCGTCCAAAGAATGGGAGCCGCCTTGTGCGGTGACCGTGTGCCTTTTGCATAATGAGCCAACGAGTTGCTCGTCTGTGGTCGGCTAAGGGAGTCAAAACCCGGAGCCAGAGCGAAAGCGAGTCCGAATAGGGCGTTTATGATCGCAGGCGGCAGACCCGAAACCGGGTGAGCTACCCATGGGCAGGATGAAGGTTAGCGGAAGCTAACTGGAGGTCCGCACCCACGCATGTCACAAGATGCGGGGATGACCTGTGGGTAGGGGTGAAAAGCCTACCGAACCCGGAGATAGCTGGTTCTCCTCGAAATGCCTTTAGGGGCAGCCTCTTTGTATACGATTGGGGGTAGAGCTACTGTTTGGATGAGGGGGTCTTCCCGACCTACCAATTCCTGATAAACTCCGAATACCAATCTTTTTAGCGAAGGGAGTGAGACGGTGACGGCGAATCGCCATCGTCAAAAGGGAAACAACCCAGATCATTTGCTAAGGTCCCTAATACTTGCTCAGTGGTAAAGGTGGTGCGATTGCTCCAACAACCAGGAGGTTGGCTTAGAAGCAGCCATCCTTTAAAGAAAGCGTAACAGCTCACTGGTCGAGGAGTCGTGCGCCGAAAATTTAACGGGGCAAAGCAAGTAACCGAAGCAGTGAACCCTACTCTGTAGGGTGGTAGAGGAGCGTTCCGTTCAGCAGTGAAGCAGTGTCGCGAGGCATTGTGGAGCGTACGGAAGTGAGAATGTTGGCATGAGTAACTACTAGGCAGGTGAAAACCCTGCCCACCGAATCCCCAAGGTTTCCCACGCAACGGCAATCGGCGTGGGGTTAGTCGGTCCTAAGGCCAGGCTGAAAAGCGTAACCGATGGATAACAGGTCAATATTCCTGTACTTCATAAAGATCGCCCAAGGATCTCGTTTGATATTTTTATGAGCCTCTGATCCCTTCGGGGAATATGTTCATGGAAAAGGAAGATGTTATTCTAGGAGCGGTGGGACGGAGTGGGAAGACCAGAGCGTGTGTATTGACTGCACGTGTAACACGTTAGTTGTTGAGACTTGTAGGAAAATCCGCAAGTTGAGGCGAGCGTGGATACCAATTGCGTACCGCAAGGTGCGTTAGTCTGACTCTTTGCGCTTCCAAGAAAATCATCGCTTCCCAGAGCTTTATGAAACCGTACCGCAAACCAACACCGGTGGGGTGGTCGAGTAGACCAAGGTGAACGAGAGAACTCGCGTTAAGGAACTCGGCAAAATAGCGTCCGTAACTTCGGGATAAGGACTGACGGTGACCGCAAGGTCATCGCCCGCAGCAAAAGAGATCAGGCGACTGTTTACCAAAAACACAGGTCCCTGCTAAGTCGCAAGACGATGTATAGGGGCTGATGCCTGCCCAGTGTCAGAAGGTTACGTGAGGGGGTTTACGCCTCTGATCTAAGCCCTGATGAACGGCGGCCGTAACTATAACGGTCCTAAGGTAGCGAAATTCCTTGTCGGGTAAGTTCCGACCCGCACGAATGGTATAACGGTCTGATCACTGTCTCAACGCGAGACTCGGTGAAATTGCAGTCCCGGTGCAAATGCCGGGTAGATGACGGAAGGACGAAAAGACCCTATGAAGCTTTACTATACGCTGGCATTGTTTTTTTACTCTGCTTGTGCAGGATAGGTGGGAGACTTTGAAGCGGTGACGTCAGTCACTGTGGAGTCATTGTTGAGATACCACCCTTGCATTGTGACGAAACTCACCTTGTGTGTGACACGCACCAGGGGACAGTGCTTGCTGGGTAGTTTAACTGGGGCGGTTGCCTCCTAAAATGTAACGGAGGCGTGCAATGGTCCACTAGTACCGGATGGAAATCGGTATTGTCGTATAATCGCATAAGTGGGCCTGACTGTGAGACTTACAGGTCGAGCAGGGACGAAAGTCGGTGATAGTGATCCGGTGTCCGAGCACTTTAAAATGCTCAAACCACGTGGGTGGGACATCGCTCAACGGATAAAAGTTACTCTAGGGATAACAGGCTGATCGCTCCCAAGCGCCCACAGCGACGGAGCGGTTTGGCACCTCGATGTCGGCTCATCGCATCCTGGGACTGAAGAAGGCCCCAAGGGTTTGGCTGTTCGCCAATGAAAGCGGTACGCGAGCTGGGTTCAGAACGTCGTGAGACAGTTTGGCCTCTATCCTCCGTCATCATTTAGAAACGTGAAGGAAGCTGCTCCTAGTACGAGAGGACCGGAGTGGACGAACCTCTGGTGTACCTATTGTCGTGTCAACGGCAGAGTAGGATAGCTACGTTCGGCAGGGATAACCGCTGAAAGCATCTAAGTGGGAAGCCCCTCCTAAGATACGTTTCTCCATAAGTCCGCCGGAAGATGACCGGCTAGATCGGCTACAGGTGTACGCACGGTAACGTGTTCAGCTGAGTAGTACGAATGGACGATTGAACATTTTTCTTTCTGTTTTTATTAACAGAGTACTGTTCATGTGACACTACGCGGGCATGATTTGCCCATATCTATATAATCTTTCTATCAAACTAAGAGCTCAGGCTCTTGGTGTTTCTCGCAAAGGGGGTACACCTGTCCCCATCCCGAACACAGCAGTTAAGCCCTTTAGCGCCGATGGTAGTGCGGCATGCGCCGTGCGAGAGTAGGTAGACGCCAAGATTCTGAGCTCTTTTTTATTTCCTGAAAGAAAACCTACGGTTTCCTCTCAGGAGCTATCCTTCCCTTCAATAGAATCGCTCCAGGCCAGCAAAGCTGCCCTTCGCGATGGGATTTGTTCTATAAAAAAAGCGACCCTCAGGTCGCTTTTTTTGGTTTAGTACTACTTGGCAAACTTTGCCTGCACTTTTTGGTAGATCTCTGAGTACTCTCCAAATGCTTCTTGGATTGGACCTTGTATATCTTTGAGCTTATCCAAAACACGATGGAATTTTCTACACTCTACTCGAGCTTCGTTGATACCCAAGGACACCGCTGCGAAGCAGATATTGCCTACGCAAACTTGTACGGTATTGTGAGTGGAGACATCTCTCCTCAAGGAGGAGAAACCGGAACCTTCCGTCCAGATGATCCAGTCAATCGTACAGAAACTGCAAAGATTATCTACGAAAAACTGAAGCTAGAGATCGTAGATGCAAAGGACATGTAAGAACATATGGAACTGACAAGGCGGCTACAATAAGCCGCTTTTTTTGAATAAATTATTTGTTCAATATTCTTCTCTATTCCCAACCAATTCCATCAGTGGTTCACTAGTTCTCCAATGCCGCGCATTCGGTTTACCACTCGGCCTCTCTGCACAAAATGCTTCTCAGAAGTGCTGCGTCTCTATACTCTGGAGCCATGCAAGAGCGACTGCAAAAAATCCTCTCGGCCCAAGGTATCTGCTCCCGCAGAAAAGCGGAGGAGTATATCGAGGCAGGGCTCGTAAAAGTAAACGGCGAAGTGGCAATAATTGGACAGAAGGCAGACCCAGAAATAGACAAGATCGAAGTCGACGGTAAGGTGCTCGAAGACCGAAAAGAGATGCTCTACTATCTGTTAAATAAACCCGTAGGAATCATCACCAGTAATGTTGATAACCCCGACCACCCAGACCGCACTGTGCGAGATATTTTACCTAAAGAGCTTCAAGGAAAGATCTATCCCATTGGACGACTCGACAAAGAAACATCCGGTCTTCTTCTTTTTACCAATGATGGCGTACTTGCATACCGACTCACGCACCCATCGTTCGATCATGAAAAAGAATATTTGGTAGAAACCACAGATCCCATCACCGATGGTCAGCTACGAAAACTGCAAGAGGGAGTGATGATTGATGGAGAGAAAACGAAGACTGCAGGTATTAAAAAAATCAGTGATAAGAAATTCTCTATAGCCCTAACTCAAGGGAAAAATAGACAGATTCGTCGCATGTGTCAGAAGGTGGGGGCACCACTACGATTTTTGGAACGCACACGCGTTATGACACTGAGTCCGCAGATGAAAGAAGGGGAGTTTCGGTTATTAACTGATATAGAGAAGAGTGAACTTTTGAAGTCTGTTGATTTGGAAGGGTGATCTCTTTGTCACTTTTCCGATGAAAAGTAACCAAAAATCTTTGCCACAGACGTGAACGAAGAAATAAAGACAGAATGACCCCGAGCGCTCCTGGCGAAGTCTGCTGCGGCAGCTTCGAACTGCGTCGCTACGTTGATACTAAGGCAGAGTGATCTTCGCCCACACTGCAGTGGCAGACGAACGCCTTTCATCACACGGTCTTTATATACCAAGTAATTCATAAAGGCTCGCTTGAGGGAGGGTAATGGGGGTTTGGGGGAGCTAGGGAACCGAATGAGGTTCCCTGTTTCCCCAAGAAGAAAACAAAGTAAGAAGACTCTGTTTCATCTGAAAAGGGACAAGAAGAAGCTATCTGACCGGCGTTATATCCACACTTCCAAAATTCAACACCCAAATGTCGTCGATAATACCAACGCCAATTTCTTGGTAGTCTTTACTAAGCATAGCTTCGCGGTGACTTTGAGAGTCCATCCATTCTTCGATTACTTGTGCAACAGTGCTCTGTCCTTTTGCAATATTTTCGCCAAGGTAGACTTTGTAACTACAGCGACATTCTTGTGCATTTACTACTCCATATCCGGTTTCTTTAATACGATCTCCACTTCGTTGTCCTTCTGGGTTTTCATGAGAGAAATAATCGCGAGTGAACATATCGCGTGCATGACCTTGTGCAGAAATCTCTAGATCTGTGTGATATCGCAACGGTGCAAGGCCTTGCTTTGCACGTTCCATGTTTACACCATCTGCTACCTGCTGTTTTACAGGCACTGGTGCCCCAGAAAGTCTGCGCATCCTACGTTCTTCTCTACGCTTGAGTATAGAAAGGGGCTCACGTGTTTCTTCTATTTCTTCGGGGACAGTCGTTTGTCGTACACGTCTGCTATTCAATCGTAAGAGCCGCCGCTGCGCTGGTGTAGTTTGTGGTAGACGCTGCTGAATAACAGTGCGTTGCTGTACTGGAGTACCAAGTCGACTCGCTCTGCGTGCAGCAGTACGATCTTCCAACGTGTGCCCACTCGCATGCGCTTGTTCTGTTGCCAGAACAGTGCTTAAGATTGCTGTAAATAAAGTCAAAATAGGGGTAACGATTTTTTTGGTCATGTAGATCACAGTATAGAGCAAAGGATACCTAGGAGTGGCACAGAAAAGCTGCTATTCTGTAATCAATACCCGCTTTTATACCTCATTTTCATGAAAATTATCCCACATGGAGCAGCTCAGGAAGTTACTGGTAGCTGCCACGAAATCCAAGTAAACGGTAAAAAGGTATTGCTCGATTGTGGCTTATTCCAGGGTCACAGACAGGAATCTGCCGTAAAGAATGCAGAGTTTCCTTTCGATCCTAAAGAAATTGATGCCATGATTTTGAGCCATGCACATGCAGACCATGTAGGTCGAGTACCTTTGCTTAGCAAAAATGGATTTACCGCTTCGATTCATTGCACATACGCGACGAAAGATTTAGCAGCAGTGATGCTTGCTGATAGTGGGTATATTAACGAAAAAGATGAAGAGTACTTTTGTAAGTACCTCAAAAAATCCATGATGCCGTGTGATGGCCCTCTCTACACCATACTAGATGCAACGAATTGTTTAGAGCATTTCGAAGGGGAGAACTACAATGAATGGTTTGATGTATGCGAAGGAGTAAAAGCACAGTTCCTTGATGCAGGTCATATTTTAGGAGCGGCAATGGTGGTACTCGAAATCACCGAAGATGGTGTAACAAAAATGGTAGGGTTTAGTGGAGACCTTGGCCGCAGCATGCTTCCGATTATTCGCGATCCTGCGGATATGCCTCCGGTCGAAACGCTGATCTGTGAATCGACATATGGAAACCGCCCACACGAAGATATAGCGTCTGCAAAGATCGCATTGCGGGATATTATTACTACTACGGCTCGCCGTGGAGGAAAGGTTCTCATTCCTGCATTTTCCCTCGAGCGCACACAAGAGATTGTGTATGACTTGCATGTGCTCTGGGATGACAAAGAAATTCCAGCAATGCCTATTGTGATCGACTCTCCACTTGCGACAAAAGTAACAGATGTGTTTATGAAGCATCCAGAATGTTATGACAAAGATATGTACGAAAAGTTCTTAGCAAAAGCACATAATCCGTTCCAGTTCTCTCTTGTGCGCTATACACAGAGCACAGAAGAAAGTAAGGAGCTCAACGGAACTCCTGGCCCTATGATTATCATGGCGGGTAGCGGAATGTGTGAGGCTGGTCGTATCCGCCATCATCTTAAAAATGAAATTGAAGATGAACGTAATACTATCGTTGCTGTTGGGTACATGGCCCAAAACACACTTGGTCGTCGTATCATTGACCCAGAGGTAACAGAGGTAAAAATCTTTGATAAGATATATCAGAAAAAAGCACAGACGCTCTACATCAATGCGTACTCTGGCCATGCAGATATGACAGATCTCGATAACTTTATTTGCTCTACCAAGGGTGTAAAAAAATTAATTCTCGTTCATGGTGAGCTAGATCAGATGCAACCACTTGCAGATCGTATAAAGAATATTTGTAAAGATATCGAGGTGATCATGCCAGAACGTGATGATGTGATAGAGGTGTAAGTAGCACGAGAGCGTACATATCTGTAAGCTATGATGCATAGAACGCTCTCTCTCTCAGATTCGGGAACATTGCACGTTTCTCTACGAGATAACGAAAGCCAATGTAAAGCTGCAGAATGAAAACAGTGTACTGGGGTTCGTGTGGTATTTACTGGGGCCACTACTACTCTTCTTCATTATGATGTTTGTGTTCTCACACAGGCTGGGAACAAATATCCAACACTATCCACTGTATCTTCTGATGGGAATCATCTCGTGGAACTTTTTTGCAACGGGTACCGGGCGGAGTATGACAACGATTACTTCTAACGCAGATCTGATAAAAGCACTCCCCATTCGCTCAGAAATTCTTGTAGTTTCTGCAGTGATACATGCACTCTTTTCACATTCTTTGGAGATTGTTGTTTTCGTCGGTATTTTATTGTGGACAGGGATTACACCAATGCTTATCGGTATTTATTTCTTTGTACTGTTGGTATCCTTTATTTTTACACTGGGCGTTGGACTATTTCTTGCGAGCGTGTTTGTTTTTTTTCGTGATGTGCAGCAGATTTGGTCTGTTCTTACGCGTGCATGGTGGTTTGCCACTCCCATTTTTTACGCACCAAGCTCAACGGGGCTAGGGGCAAAACTCAGTCTTTTTAATCCCATATACTATCATATTCATCTCTCCCGTGAACTCCTCATCTATCAACGCATTCCCGATATCCGTATGTTTATAGTTTTTATTGGTTTTGCTCTCGTTACACTTATCATTGGCTATATGATATTTTCTAAACTACGTCCAAACTTTGTTGCACTGCTATGAGCATAGATCCTGTCATTATTGTTGAGCATGCAAGTAAAACATTTTGGGTTCATGCGCGTACCGATGGAACCATTCTCTCACGTATGGCAGACTTTTTGCCTTCAGGAAGTAAAAGACACCATTCCAATTGTATCAATGCAGTGCAGGACGTAAGTTTCGAAGTCGCGAGAGGCGAAGTACTAGGTATCGTTGGCAGAAATGCCTCAGGAAAGACAACACTGCTGAGGCTCATTGCAGGAATTTTAGAACCTGATAGCGGAACAGTAAAAACGCGTGGAAAAGTAACCTCACTTATTGAACTAAGTGTCGGTTTGCGACATAGGCTCTCTGTACGTGACAATATCTGTCTGGCGTGTTCTATGTTTGGCATGTCGCGTAGTGACATTCGTGATGCCTTTTTGAACATCCTTGAGTTTGCAGGAGTACAGCAGTACGTAGAAATGTACCCGTACCAACTTTCAAGCGGTATGAACCAGAGACTTGCCTTTTCAATTGCTATACATACAAAACCAGAAGTACTTCTTCTTGATGAGGTATTTTCCGCAGGAGATATTTATTTTCAAAAAAAAGCGAGTAAAAAAATGGAAGAACTCATATGTAGTGATGTAACTGTTGTAATGGTAAGCCACAGTATCGAACGTCTGAAGGAGCTAAGCAGTCATATTATTTGGATGGATCAGGGTCAGATACAGCAAAGAGGTGACCCCACTACTGTAATTGCCGCGTATAAATCTGCACTGACATTACCTGCCCAAGTTTGATAAACGTGTTTTGACCAGTTTTCCTATGTGTGTTGGTGAAAAATACTCTGCAATATCGCGCGCTGCGCGCGCTCCAATAGCCGTACGTTCATTAGGGTGCTCATGCACGTATCGCATACAAGAAGCTGCATGTGCAATATCAGGATCTGCCCACACATTTCCCTGATGATATGGTCCAAAATTTTCCTGTAGCTCGGCATACTGATATCGAATAGGGAAGCTGTTATTTATATTCATAAATTCCATATTTCCAGAGTAACCTGTTGCAATAACAGGTTTTCCCAATGCCATTGCTTCTGCAATTGTCAGGCCAAATCCTTCTGCCCTATGCAATGAGACATACACATCTGCAGCTTGAATAAGACCATGAGTTTCATTCAGGGTTATGCTCTGTTGCATCAGATGAATATGCGGATGTGAAGATACATAACGCTCTAAACGCTCTGCAGCACGAGGATCTTTGTCGGCATTTGTAGTTTTTATCAGCAACGATGCAGTGTCACTTGAGGGAAAGGCATGACGAAATGCCTCGATTGCGGCAATGGGATTTTTTCGCTCAAAAATACTCAGGTAATCAAACATAAATAGAAAGAGCGTGTGATGCTGAGGTATACCAGTTACCGTACGCATAGAGGGTAAGTTTGTTGCATCTATAGAGATCGGTAGAGGTATGGTGACAACAGGAACAGGGGAAACAGCAGCAATGGCTTTTGCAGTAAATCCACTAAATGTCCAGATTTCCTTAAATGGCTTGAAGCTGTTTGCAAATCGCTCTGGAAAATGAGAAAGTTCCCAGGCCCAATAGCCGATATTGCAAGAGTCTGGCATATTGATATTCTCGTAATGCTGAAACACATTGAGAACCTGATCGGCATTAACATGAACAATCTGTATATCAGATAGACTGGTTTTTTTCTGTGCATTTTCCAAATGACCTGTGTTCTGCTGTATACCAGTAGTAGAAATATTTTGCACTGTACAAGGAATACCTGCGGTCTGTGCCGCAAGAAGATGCATGCGGGCCGCCTGCCCAACACCATTTTTACTGGTAAAGTATCCGACAAAATGAATGCCTTTTTCACGAATAGTTCCTTCTTTTGTACTTGTATTATTGTTTGGAATGAAAATATCGTTTGCTTGTAATTTTTTATAGACTTTCATCCATATTCTTTGGGGTAGTATTTTTTTTGCTATACGCACGTAGAATGTATAGAAAGGCAATCTATGACGCCATTGTATGAGTGGTTGTTTCAGACAGGGTAGTGTCTGCTCTGCAGGAGTGTCGTTGGTATATCGTTTTAATGAAGTAAGGAAAATCGTATCAAGATCGTATAATTCCTTTCGTATAGGATGAACAAGCCACTGAGCATAGTGCTCATCAAAAGCTGCACGCACATTTGGCCCTGTATTATGAAGATATGCATGAAGATTCGTAAGGTAAGAGTCTGCGCGTAACTCTGTATGGCAGTTATTTAACCAGTCAAAAAAACACCGTGCATTCTCTACGGCAAATGGATTACCAAACTGTGATTGTGTATCGCCAAGATCGTGGTAGCATCGGCGTATTTCCCGTGTGATGGGTATACCATTTTCGAATGCATTAAAACTGTAGGGCCACGTTGTACATTGTGCATATCCCTCTTCATATAAATTTTTTGTGTAATTTGCAAATAACTGCTGAATGCCAGGATGATTACTAAATTGGTGATTACTATTATGGTACAGGCAAATACGTTTTGGGTCTTCGGGCCTAAATCCACTAAAGTGGTAAAACGTCAGCGGTTTTCCGTTAACGGTAAACTGTATTCCATCGAAAGCAACAGTACGTTCTTGCAAATTCCAATACGCTACATTAAGTGTCTCGTCTCGCAGAATATGTGTATCGCCAAATAAGCTTTGCACAAGATCAATCCATTTTTGATCAAAAAATAATCCCTCCTCTGGTTTTTCAAAGCAATGATGAATAAGTCGGCTTTCCCACCATTGTAAAAAGTCCATGGTGGTACTGGTACGACGTAATCCTATAAATCCAAGATTACAGGCTCCGACGCGGAGTATATCCACTTCACCGGGCTGTACTGTTTTGTCATCTACGGGCTTTAGCATATGGGGTGTCAAAACAATGCTGGCATTGTCCAGTGCCTTAGAAACACTGTGCAGTGGTTGAAAAACTTCAATATCCGGATCCAGATAGACCAGTTTCTCCATGTCATATTTCTGAAATAACCATTGCAGGAATGTAGGCTTTACCGCCGTATTTAACTCGCGGCACGTATACTGAAAATAAACTTTTTCACGCAGAGGAACAGGAATATCATCGACAGCAATAATTGTAAATGGCTCTTCTTTTGGATCAAATTCATCGTTGATTCTATCAACAATAAGAACATAAAACGGTGCATCGGGATGATGCGCCTTAAAGGACTTAGCCAGTATGCGAGCCTGTGCAAGAAAGTTTTTCGAGACAATGGTGCAGCCTGCAAGAGGAAGGAATTCCTGTGATGACTGTTCAGCCTTGTGTATTTCTGATTGTGTATTTTTGCGAAACAATCCACACAAAGAACGGAGTGGATAGGTAATGCGCCAGCTTTTCGTGGAGTGCATATGTTCCAGTTGCTCAGAAAGAGAGAGGATATGTTGCTCCGTTTTTTCAAACTGATTCTGCAAATCAATATTTTTTTCCTGCAGAGCTGTTTGGTCTTTTCGTATAACTTGGTCTGTGCGTCGAAGTGTTTGTATCGTACCGAGGTGTATACGCTCTTTTTCCTGCAGAGCTGCTTGGTCTTTTCGTATAACTTGGTCTGTGCGTCGAAGTGTTTGTATCGTACCGAGGTGTATACGCTCTTTTTCCTGTATACCCTGCAATGTTATGAGCTGATGCAATCGCGTATCTTCCAACTGTTGCACGTACGCATGCAGATGTTGTGATAATGTGAGATTATTCAGTAGTGTACCAAGCGAAGGATTTTGTTTTATGCGGTCAACTGAAACAAGAATACCAAGGCCAAAGAAGCCTGGAATAGTATGAAAGAGATACGGGTGCTCGGATTCTTCAATAAAATCTTCTATAGCAGTAAGAACGCCATTGCGTATGTTGTGTTCTTCAATAGAGTTGTGACAATGTGCGTTAATTCCACCGTGCTCAAGAAGCATTCCTGTATCTGGCGAAATACCCTTTTTTTTGAATGGTTTACGATATACATTCGGAATGCATTCCGGATCATGGTACATATCCCTTCGACCATAGGGCCATCCTGTATCATGAAAGATGACAATAGGAAATGCGTCACTGTCTTTTGTACGTTTTTCAATGCTTTGTAATTCATGAAATACGGTGTACCAGTTGTGGTCTCCATCAATAATAGCAGCATCGATCTTTTCCAATTTTGGCAGGATATTCAGGCTACAATCTTTATGGACACGCAGCCATGTCGAGAAGGTATACATCCAATCTTCGGCATCAAACTGTGGCGCAGGGTCTATAACATCTAACTGGCCATTACATGTTTTACAATACGCAAGAAGATCTTTTGTATGTATACCATCTGCTGCACCTATTTCTACAATATGCTTTGCCTGAATGACAGCAAGAATTGGTTGAATAATATTCTCCCAGAAGATGTACATATTTTGTTGCATTGGCAGATGAGAGTATCATACTCTTTAGGAATGCACCCATATAATACACAAGATAAAACGGCTAATATGACAGCAAAACCTCAGTCGGAGTTTGGGTATATTATTACTGGTCTTGGTCGCTCTGGGACGACAGTACTTACTCATCTTTTTCATAATGCTGGGTATAATACTGGGGATATTAATCCGGAAAATATCGGAACAGGACCAGCAGAGGGAGGGGGGTTGGAGTACGCACCTTTTACATTGGCGAATATGCGTTTACAGAAGTATGTCATGCAAGAAGGGAAGAGAGAAATTCTCAGAAAAAATGGGGAGAATGCCACCCTCGAATACTACAAAGATGACATGCATCAGTCATGGCCGGACGTCATGAAAGATCCACGATATTTAGATACACACCAGCTTTGGCATCATGCGGGGTTTGTACCAAAGCACGTTTTCATTTGCTTACGCGAAGCAGGGGCCCGCAATAAGTCCGTAGCAACCCTTTTTGACAGGGCGGGTAAGGGAGAACGTGAGCATATCCGTATGAGCCAAGATACATTTTACTGCTACTACAGTGTGTTTCGGCTCATAGTATACTGTGAGCAAAATGATATACCGTATACGTCGGTACTCTATCCAAGAGTATGGAAAGACAGAGCATATGCGGAGAAAATTCTAGAACCCTTCATAGAGAACGTATGGGATAAAATTCAACATACGTGGGATGAAACACTGGTGCATCACACCACAGAAAATCCTACGATGTAGTTCAGAGAAAATGCTCATAGGAAGTGCCCCGCAGAGCTCTCTCTATTTCATCGTAATTCAGTACTGATTCACGTATGTCGGTGGGTGAAATTTTAAGGATACTGGAGTTCAATTGCATAGTATCTGCTCCCAAAAACGATAACACCGATTGCAGAGTTTCTTTAGTATTAGTAATTAAATCTTCGTACTCTATGGTACAAGTATGTGTAAATTTCTGCTGCAGTGCTTGTAAATTTCTTTGATGATCTTCTTTAAATTCCAATATTTCGAATAGCTGCTTTGTATTGACGTGCACTCCACGGGGGACATGGGTACAAGACCCCTTAATCCAGTTATGTAGGCCATACTGAAGATAAAATGCTTTACGTTGAAATGTGGAAATACTTTGGTGCAGTAGGTTTTTTCTGTACAGGAAAATCATGCGCATGGTCGTACGCTTATCGAAAAGGTATTCCCATACATCTTGATATGCTTCGTATTGTCCGGGATACTGGAACTTCATTCCGCAAATAGGTGCTTTTTGTTGGTATACCTTTTGCCGATACCAGAGAATATTATTTTCCCTGATGGACCATTCGATGTTGTGATTACCGCTTCAGTCTATACATACCTTGAGACTCTTGAGATCTGTAAACGATATATTGAAGAGACCACAAGGGCGCTAAAACCCAATGGAAATTTCTTTTCTACATGGTTTCGATCGCCCCCACATGAGCTGAGTTCTCATTCAACGAAGACCGTGCTCCGAGAAGCAGATATCATGAATCTGTTAAAAGATTACCATATCGATTCTACGAAAGGCGGATGGCCAGAGGATTACCATGATCAGTGGTATATTTATGGGGAATTGAAAAATTCTTCCATCTTGTACTAGATCAGATGGAGCTTTTACGCCAACCAACGGTAATTCAGATTGTTAGAATGTCCTTTTGTGGCATGAGCTATTAGTCTTTCTTACGTAATTTCAGGACAAAAAACAGAGGAACAGATGTCTCTGCATCTAGGGAACACAGAGGACCTTCTCGAAATGACTGTACATCAAAAGATTGCAGTATTGTTTCATCAAGATAGTCGGAAAATGTGTGACTCGGAGCTTCCACAGTGAGAGCACCCTGAAACAATGGAACCTGAGTAATGTCGCCACTTTGGTAGATGCGTTTCTCCTTCATAAATAGTGTGTAGAGTGGGTGCACTTCAACGCAGAGCATCATGCCACCCGGTCGTAGAATTCTTTTCATTTCTAGAAAAACTTTTTGCAAGTCATTTGTGTAATGCAGAGCATATTTACTTGTTATCATATCAAAGAAATTATCCGAAAAACCTGTATCTCGGGCATTGCCAATACGTACGTTTTTGAGCGTTGGATAACGCTCAGCAACAAGATCGATCATGCTACCAGATTCATCTATACCATAAGCATCTGCCCCAAGGTCAATCATGTGCTGCACATCATCTCCGGTACCGCATCCGACATCCAGAATACGCTTGCCTTCTATTGGAGTATCCAGATGTTCAAGGAGGGCTTTGCGGGAATCATTGGGATACTTAGCGTAGTATTGGTCTCGTTGCTGCGCATACAGACTTGCACAGTCATCGTACTGCGCACTCTGTGTTTTGGTGTAGTCAAAAAGAAGATTGAATGGGGTAGGAAAGATTCCTTGATTTCCGTGCAAGAAGAGTGCGTGTTCTTCCAAGTCGTGTGCACGAGCAAACTGCATTACGATATGTTCTGATGATCGACGTAGATCCAGAGCCTGTTTCCACGGATTTTGTATCACCGATTCGGTATTGAGAATATGCATATAGTAGGAAGGAAGAACACACATTCCTGCCGCCGGTGCTTGTGGCGTATCGGAGAAGCAAATGTCGTGATCATCTACAGAGAGCAGAGGATTTCCCGATGACAAATTTGCTTGGTTCCACCACTCCTGCATACGCCATTCCACTTGTAACCACAGTGTAATTGCCTCTTGCAATATCTGCGATACAATTTCGTTCTTGGTAGAAGAGGGGGCCATCAACACCTTTTCCCTCATTACCTTTCCCCATTTCTGAATAGTTTCTTTCCCTATTTCATCTTCCAGCACGTGCAAATCCTGTGCAATTTGCTGAACAATATTTTGTAGAAGAAGGAGAAGCGACCGAAGTCCTCGTTGCCCCTTATGAAGATTCCAGACTATCCTCCACACAGTGCTGCTCCAGATTGCTGACGAGACTGCAATACTCTGAAGCGTTGGAATCTGTTGGCACGAAAGAATTGTTGCGTCCCCCCACAGCACGATGTCTGTATCGGTGGTGTTTTCAAAAAAGAGGATTTTTTTCAAAGGAACAAGTGATTGTGGAAAAACAAAAATTTTATGAGGAAAGAAAAACGATGCGTTTGGTATAGTGCGTACACATTGATTAATCACAGAACAAGAAGATACATAGTGTTCATCTTCCACAATGACGAATATATCAATATCAGAGACTCCTGGCGTGCCCACATGACCGAACGATCCGATACAAAGAACTCCTGGCTTATCGGCTATCAAACGAACGGCGAGGTCTGTCGTTTTTTGGTAGTCATCATATGTGTATGTTTCCAGATCGTCGACGCAATGCAGAGAGAGAGTCTCTTGTATTTGCCTTTTTCCAATAATCTGGTTTACAGTGTCAGACACTGACGTATCATAGCAAGTGGCCGTCGCTCATCAAAACGGAAAACCCCCCCCCTACACTATGTCTATAGTTACTATCACATGGGCGAGAAATGAGGCAGATATCCTAGAAACATTTGTCCGTCATCATATATCGAATGCTGACCGTATGATCATTATTCTTCATCGTACAGAAGATGAGTCGGAGATAATGTTGCGGCAACTGATCTGCGAAGGACTTCCTATAGATATTCGAACTGATAGCAGCCTAGCTTACAGGCAATCGACTGCACTTACCGCTCTACTCGAAGAGGTGCTGCAAGATGATCGAGTCGATTGGGTTCTCCCTCTCGATGCCGATGAATTCCTACAAACCTCTGTGGAAAATTCACTACAGAAACTATGTGATCATCTCCCGACTGATATTGTGACACTGATTCCGTGGAAAACATATGTTCCAACACCAAGTGATAATTCGCTAGAGCGTAATGTTCTTAAAAGAGTGAGCCACCGTTGCTTGGTTGAGCAGTCGCAGTACCATAAAATTCTCATTCCTGCTGCGCTTGTACGCAAAAACGCATCAGTGATTCCGTTGGGAAGTCATCATCTTCTGAATAAAGTAACACAGCAAAAGTTCCCCGAACAAGTAACGACTGATTTGTACATTGCGCATTTTCCCGTACGTTCCGAAGAGCAGTTGCGCAGAAAGATTCTTCTGGGGTGGAAAAGTCATAGTGCAAATCCGGACCGCCGACCCGGACAGATTTTTCAGTGGGAGAGGCTGTATGGTCGTTGTAGTGACCCGCTTCCGATTGGCCCAGAAGAATTGCAAAATATTGCCTATAACTACATCGCTCCTATCGATGAACAGCACAGTGTGGTAAAACTCGTATTTGATTCCGTAGATCAACTCCGAATGCCTAATCTCATTTTCCCTTTTTGCAGTGCGACGTACTACACACCGTTTCAAAAATTAGAGGAAGAGGGTATTTCTTTTGCAGATTACTCTAAACAAAAAAACTACTATGGTCAGATGGCAGAAATATTTGATTTGATTTCTCCACGGACAACTTCAACAGAAAGTGAGGTAGATTTCTTGCTAACACAAGCCAAGAAATATCAAGGAGATGTATCATCTTTCCTCGATGTCGCCTGTGGTACAGGCAGAATTATAAGGACTCTTGCGGAACGTGGTTATCATACTAAGGGGGTTGATGCATCTGTTTCTTTGCTCGAGAAGGCACGTGCACAAGATGCAAATACTGTGTACACAGAGGGGGATATGCGTACCTTTGAAGTGAGCGGGTCATTTCACTGCATTAGCTGTATGTGGGAGGCATATCCGTACCTCTCCCGGCCAGAGGATCTTTCTGCTTTTTTGGAGCGTTGCTTTGTACATTTGAGACCCAATGGGATTCTTGTTCTCGACTCTCATAATTTTCGTAAACCATCGGAGCCATCAGTGGTCACCAGAACATTTGAGACAGATGACTATCAAGTCGAAGTGATTGCACGTCGCCGGACTCTGCTTAAAGAACAGGTACACGAAGCAGTGTTCACATCAATAATTCAGCACAAACATTCGGAAGAAAGTGCGGTGATAGTCGACCAGGAACTCGTGCGATCGTATGGTTATGAAACCGTAGCAGCATTTCTGGAGAATCAGGAATTTGCTTTGTGTGCAGTATATGGAGATTTCGATGGAACGCTTTACGACCAACAAAGTTCTTTGCATCAGATCATTGTTGCACAAAAAACGTAATTTCCGTGCATGACAAAATGAGGTGGTACAATCAGCGTATGGACTTACCAGATCCAACTCTGTACGCAACACGAAAAGGCTTCAGATACTTCGAGCACTATGAAAGAGCTTTTGCATCTCAAAGAACAGATCCGATTACCATACTTGAAATTGGTGTCCAAAAAGGGGGATGTCTTGAATTTTGGGCTGATTTCTTCGTGCAAGGAACCATTGTTGGTATTGATAAAGATCCTGTTGCAAAAGATTTCAAAGAAAATAAAAGAATCCATTTTTTTCAGGGCGTACAACAAGACAATCATTTTCTAGACGAAGTCACGAGTCAATGTGCGCCAGATGGATTCGATATTATCATCGATGATGCTTCACACATTGCCGAGTTCACATCTATAAGCTTTTGGCATCTGTTTACCAATCACCTGAAACCAGGTGGTATGTATGTCATAGAAGATTGGGGGACTGGTTACTGGTCGAAGTGGCCAGATGGGGTAGAGTATCAAGGGGAAAATCATACTGCAGGAATGGTCGGTTTCGTTAAAGAGCTTATCGACGATTTGGGAATTAGTCAGATAACGAATGAGCAATTTGGTAAGGGGCCATTGCAAACATCGGACATCGAAAGCATTCAGTTCTTTCATGGAATGGTGTTTGTCTCTAAAGCCCTAGTTCCTGCGCCACTCCCTTCATAGCCGTCAATGTAATCTCAATAAACTCATCAAGTTCAATATCGAGCAATTCTTCACATGCACGAATCTGTTCGCGATCTACCGGTGCTGCAAACCCCTTGTCTTTCAGTTTCTTCTTTACACTTTTTACTTCTACATCTGCAATTTTTTTACTAGGGCGAACGAGTGTCACAGCAATAATAAATCCCGTCAGTTCATCCACGCAGTACAGACATTTTCGCAGCTGCGAATCTAGTGGGTAGTCTTCACCATATTTGGCTTGGTAGTGGGCTCGAATGTCACCAAGCAATTCTTCTGGTGCCTCTATTGTTTTTAGTAAGTTGTCTAATGTATCTCCACAGTGCGCCTTATAATCTTTATCGAGGCAATCCCAGTCGAGATCATGCAGCATTCCTGCAACTTTCCAAGTCTGCGTGTCTCCACCAAATTTCTTGGCTAGTGCTTCCATAGCAGCTCCTGTGGCAATCAAATGAGCTGTTGTTGCATCTGCATGCTCTTCTATCAGGCTATGTGCTGCAGGGAGGAGGTGGCCGTAGTCGGCGTGTTGGAGGAGGAGTGTCATATAATTATTGTACTATATTCATCAATCTCTTTGCCACATCTTCCTGCTTCATCGTACTGAGGAACCATCCAACCTGAGGACCACTCGTTCGATCCATAAAAATCCGGTACAGCGGTTGGAAGATTTCTTTCGGTGGCAGTTCAAACTCTTCTTTCGTACGATGGATTTTGTCGTGCACGGTTTCACCTGTCCATTCTTTGAGGTCACCAAGTTTCTTCCCAAGTTCTACAAGTGCTTTTTTCTGATTCGTATTCAGCTCTAAGTCAGATGGAGCTTTGTCTTGAATGACAAACTTATATGCGGCAGGAGCAAGAGTATCTATCCACTTCTTCACATACTCTGCACGTTCATGCAGGGCTACCTTTTCGTTATCAGTAAGGGCTAAACCCTTAAGTTTCTCTGCCTCTTCATCGATATCTAAATGTGGCATTTGTACAATAAAACTTAAGGCCTGAAAGCGCATTTCCCAGAGATCTTCTGGCTCATGAGTAACATCAGCTTGCGAGAGTGCATACGCTCTGGCGTACCCTTCGTATGGTTCTGCATGACGGTTAAAGTAATGGTCGCTGCAGCGGTCGTATTCATCAAATAAATTTGGAATAGTCTTTCCTTCCGGATCAAAGTCGATCGGCTGTCGTGCTTCCTTCCGGATCATCAAAAACTTCAAAATTTTCGGAGGCAGAAGATCGGCAACTTCTTTTGCAGATGCACCAAGCCCTTTGCTTGCACTCATTTTCTTTCCTGCCAAGTTAAAGAACTCGTACGGAAGATCAAACGGAGCAGGGTAGTCGAAAATATCCTTAGAAATCAAAGCCGCAACTTCACGGGATCCTCCTGCAGCGTAGTGGTCTTTTCCTCCCCCTTCTATATCTACGCCCAGTACTTTCCACTTCGCAGCCCATTCTACTTTCCATGGCAGTTTTGCATTCCCATCAAATGGGCTCATGGAGCCTTTATGTCCACAACCCTCTGCCCATTCTACATACTTCTCTTTGCATTCGTACGTGACTTCTTTTCCGTCCCATCCAGTGACTTTAGTGGTTCCAATCTTTCCGCATGTAGGACAGATGACATTAAGAGGGAACCAGTCATCGGGCTTTCCACCTCCCGAAACTTCTTGGTAAATCTCTCGAATGCGAGGGGCACCTTCGAGTGCTTCTGTAATAACATCGTTAAACTTTCCTTCTTCGTACAGAGGCCGTAGGTGATACCACTCGATAGGTAGACCCATCGGAGCTACTGCCTCTTTGATCTCTTCACCAAACCCCGTCGTAAAGTCTTTGTCGCCTTCGTTAATTCCTGGGACCGAAAATAGAGGCTTTCCCATGTGCGCTGCGTACTTTTTTTGGTCTACATATACCGGTAAACCATCCATGGGGTCGGCGTCATTGAGTTCGAACAAAAACTGGTTTGCGATTTTCTTTTCCGTCAAAATTTGTGAGATCAATCCATGCAATACAATTCCACGAACACTTCCGATATGCACTCGGCCAGAAAGTGTTTTTTCGTCACGTATGATCAGAGGAGTCCCTTCCGTAATTTTTTTGTGGAAGCGCTCGGAGATCTGCTCGGCGAATTCATCAGCCCAAAACATACAAGCAGATTAGCAGATCTGTAGATTTGGAGTTAGCTAATTACTATGAAGATTTTTTAGCCTGATTTAGCGTTTCTATCACCATTGCAGACATGACAACCAGCCCACCTGCTATTACGCGCAATGTAGGAATTTCCCCAAGCAGAGGGATAGCGAGCAATATCGCATATAATGGCTGAATCATCATGATGACAGCTGTAGCTCTTGCGCCCATGCTGGCGATGCTGCGCAGCATAAGTGTGTGCGCGATGGCTGTCGCGAAGCAGGCGAGTATCAGT
Source organism: Candidatus Altimarinota bacterium (assembly GCA_963694385.1). Classification (GTDB taxonomy): domain Bacteria; phylum Patescibacteriota; class Gracilibacteria; order Peribacterales; family Peribacteraceae; genus UBA2170. Next base: position 16,194 of record CAVOCY010000006.1, on the reverse strand, counting down.
AAGTTTTGGATATCAATAACTGCAACTTCTACTTCGATAAAGAAAAGAAGCGGAGACATAAATAGCGCACCAAAAACCATCTGCCAAAACATAACAAGCGGTGCTGCGTATATATGCACGAAGCACTTACTCCAAATGTTTCGCAGAGACACGATAAGTGCAGAGGTTGTACCAAGTAGCAATCCTTGTACGACACCGCTTCCAAAAGAGAACTCATCGATCATCAATATAATTCCCGCGAAGGCAACGAATGCCAACAGCACATCTTTTTTGCACACTTTTTTATCATCGAACATTGGCTCTAAAAATGTAGTGATCATAGGAGCGGTAAACACTGCGAGTATTCCGATCGCCACTGTCGAGACTTGTATCGCTGTAAAAAACGTTGTCCAGTGTATTACCATCATGACGCCGAGGCCCATGAGGATAAACATGTGTTTTGCGCTCTTTAGTCGCAGTGGTGTTTTGGTAAACACCAAGTACGCAGCAATAAATGGAGCAGTCAGCGACGCTCTTCCTAACACAATCATCACAGCAGGCCAGGGGATGAGCTTCGCAAAGAGCCCTGATATGCTCATAATGAGAATCGCAAAGTTTAGCCCGATGAGTGCATTGCGCTTTTGGGAATCCATTGAGTCGCAAGTGTAGGTGATGGTATACTCAAAGTCATGGACATCTTCTTTCTTCTTCTCTTCGGACACGCACTTGGTGATTTTGCTCTGCAGACAGAGTATATGATCAAAAATAAGGATCGTAAAAACAACCCAGAGTCTTGGTATATCTACGCTACAGCACACGCAGTTATTCATGGTGGGCTTGTTGGATTCTTTACAGGATCATTTGTTCTCGCAATTGCAGAAACCGTGTGTCACGCAGTGATTGATCAAGGTAAATGCTCAGGTAAAATCGACTTCAAGATCGATCAACTCTTACACATTGCCTGCAAAGGCTTGTGGATCATCTTGTTGGTTAAAGGATTAGTATAGACTTATGATAAAAGCGTTTCTTGCCCTAGCTCTAGCCCCAACCCTAGTGTTCGCTCACTCAGGTGGTATGGATAGCAGGGGAGGACATCATTGTAGGACGGATTGTGAGCAAAAGGGATATAATATGGGTCAGTATCACTTTCATCCAAACTTGATGGATACCAAGCAGTTCAAAAGTTATTCGCGATTGCGAGGAGCTCTTTGCACACGTGTCATGAGGCGATTTTCTGATAATCCCACGATGCTCAATCGTGTACAAGACAGAGTAGAAGGTCGATTTGGGTTTCGCTGTGGACAAGAAATCATCGACTCAACTGCACCTAAGACTGGATACGATCTGATCAAAGTACGCAGAAGAGCAGAGGGGACACAAGTTATTCGAGTGTTAGACGGTGACACTATCGAAGTACGAGAGAGCGATGGTGACGAAGAGAAGGTACGCTTTATCGGTATCGATGCACCAGAGGCCAGTGGCTTTGGAAACAAGGCAGAGTGTTACGGAAAAGAGGCATCGCTCTACCTTAAGCGCTTACTGTCGAGTAAGCATGTCGAGCTGATCCCACAACCGACTGATGACCGTGATAAGTACAGAAGACTTTTGCGCTACGTGCATATGTCTGGTGGAGACGTAGGGCTTCGGATGCTTACGCTTGGATACGCACGGTACTATCCGTGGTTCGAGCATCCTCGGATGGAGGAATACAGAAACACCGCAAGAGAAGCGCAAAATGCAAAACGTGGGCTTTGGGGTAAGTGTGAGTAGTTATTTGTCACTTTTCAGATGAAATGGTTTCTTCCCCCATTACCCTCCCTCAAGCGAGCGTTTATGAATTACTTGGTATATTAAGATCCAAGAAAAAGTAGCTACGTGATCTTCGTCCACTTTTGCAGTGGTAGGGAGGGGGAATTTCAGAAACAAACTCTTTTTATTGACCTAACCCCCAATTCTCTTTAAATTAGCCCAGCTTCGTCAATTCGACGAATCTTGATGTTTCAGCGCGATGTGCTTGCACTAACCGCGCCAGATGAACCTCCAAGACTATGTGTAACGGTATAATCGCTAAAAAACTCGGCATGTCACGTGTATTCCTAGAGAATGGGGATGCAGTTCCTGTCACATACCTAGAAGTTGCGCCAAATACTGTTATCAGAACTAAATCTAAAGAGAAAGACGGGTACGACGCAGTAGTCCTTGGTGTTAAGCCTAAAAAGTGGAGGACACGTAAAGGAAACGAACACACGCGTTACGGAGATATAAAGGAGTGGAAAGTAGATAGCCTAGAGGGTCTAGATGCAGGAACACAGCTTGATTGTGCCAAATTCGCCAAAGAATTAATGATTTCTGTTACAGGTGTCAGTAAAGGAAAAGGATTCCAGGGTGTTATCAAACGTCACAAATTCTCTGAAGGTCCTCGTACTCATGGTAGTCACCATCACAGGAGAACAGGTTCTATTGGAATGTGCGAATTCCCAGGTCGTGTAATGAAAGGAAAGAAAATGCCAGGACGAATGGGAGGAGATCAAGTTACCTTACAAGGACGCCTAATTATGGAGTGTGACACCGAAAAGGGTGTCATCGCCGTAAAAGGACCCCTACCAGGGACCAATGGTGGAAATGTTTATATCACTCTCGAATCATCCGAATAATCATGAATATTGACGTATATACAGCAACGGGTACCAAGAAGGGAACGGCAACGCTTCCTAAGGGGCTGTTTGAAGCTCCAGTAAACGAAGGGCTGATGCACCAAGCTGTAGTACGAGCTCAGAGCAACAAGCGCAAATCAATCTCATTTGTGAAGCGCCGTGGTGATATCCGTGGTTCTACACGAAAGCTCTACCAACAGAAAGGAACAGGTCGTGCTCGTCGTGGAAGCGTACGTAGCCCAATCCTCCGTGGAGGTAGCAAGTCTTTCGGACCAAGCAAGCTTGCAAACTATGTAAAAGAAATGCCGAAGAAGATGCGCAGAGCATCATTGTTTAGTGCACTTAGTGCACAGGCTAAGGCGGGGACAATCATCGGACTAGAAAACTACCCAGATGCAATTAAGACAAAAGACGCAATAAAGATGTTGGAGAAGATGCCTGTTGATCTCGGTCGCAAGATCCTGATCGTTACCGCAGCACACCACCCTAGCCTCATTAAGTCTGTAGCAAACATCTCTGGTGTAACACCAGTGATGGCACAGTACCTAAACCCACTTGATGTACTCGGCAGCCGCCACATTATCTTCCTTGTCGATGCTCTTAAGAAATCCGAAGAGATCTTTGGAGGAGTGGAGCAGAAGAAAGAGGAGAAGGCACCTGTTGATAAGAAAGCACCTACTAAGAAACCTACTACCGCCACTAAAAAATAATGGAACTCTCTAGTATTATCGTCGGCCCTGTTGAAACAGAAAAGTCTGAGCGTATGAAGAAATCAGACCGTACTTACACGATTAAAGTAGCTCCAAAGGCTACCAAGATCGATGTACGCAGTGCACTAAAGAAGTATTACGACGTAGATGCAACGAGTATCCGTGTTATGCGCACCAATTCTAAGAAGCGCGCAATTGGACGTGGAAAAATTGTCACCAAGCGTAAAGGATTTAAAAAGATGATGGTGACGATCAGTGAAAAAAGTAAACCTTTGGATATTGCTAACTTCAAAATCTAATGCCTATACGCAAAGTTAAACCAACGAGCCCTGGACGTCGCAAAATGAGTTTTGCAGACTTCTCTGGTTTAACCAAGAAACGCCCTGAAAAGAGCCTTTCTAAGGGGAAGAAGCGTATCTCTGGCCGTAACAGTGCTGGACGTTTGACGATCCGTCACCGTGGAGGAGGACACAAAAGGTTGTACCGAAATATCGATTTTAGGCGTACAGATAAGCAGAACGTTCCAGGAACAGTATTCTCTATTGAGTACGATCCAAACCGCACGGCATACATCATGTTGATTCACTACGCAGATGGTGACAAGCGTTACCACCTAGCTCCTGATGGTCTCATCGTAGGAGACATTGTTGTGTGTGCAGACCGTACAAAAGTAAAACCAGGTAACCGTATGCAGATGGAGCACATTCCTACTGGATACAAGATCTACAACGTAGAGACCAACCTTGGTCGCGGTGGAGAAGTAGTACGCAGTGCAGGAACATCCGCAACACTTGTTGGGTTTGATAAAGAATACGCAATCGTTCAGTTCCCAAGTAATGAGGTGCGCAGAATTCGCAAGAACTGCAGCGCTACGATTGGTACTGTCTGTAACTCCGAGCACAGTCTTGTGCGCATCGGTAAGGCAGGACGCAAGCGGTGGATGGGACGTCGTCCACAAGTTCTTGGTAAGTCTATGAACGCAGTAGACCACCCACATGGTGGTGGAGAAGGGCACAGCCCGATTGGTAGCAAGAAGGGTCCTCGTACTCCATGGGGTAAGAGAGCTCTAGGAGTAAAGACCCGTAAGAAGACAAAAGCATCTGACAAATTCATTATGCGCAAACGTTCCAATAAGAAGCGCAAGAAGTAGTTCCTTATATTTTCCACTTTCCGTTTTCCACTTTCCATTTAATTCCCATGTCTAGATCACTCAAAAAAGGCCCATACGTTGACGAAAGGCTTCTCAAAAAAGTCATGAAGATGATGGAAGCTGGTGATAAAAAAATCATCAAGACGTGGTCACGCGCATGTGATATTCCACCAGAGTTCGTAGGATTTACCTTCGCAGTACACAACGGAAAAGAATTCGTTCCTGTGTACGTGACAGAACAGATGGTTGGCCACAAGCTCGGTGAATTCTCCTGGACCACTAAATTTAAAGGCCACGGTGGAAAAATGGCTACTGAACCCGCTAAGAAATAACCTCCTCTATTATGCAAGCTTCTCTACGCTCCGTCCGCATCGCTCCTAAGAAAGCACAACTCATCGCTAAGATGATCCGTGGGCAGTCTGTACCTGATGCTGTGCACATCCTCGAGCGCACGAACAAGAAGGCGGCACGCATCTTCCAAGATCTATTGCGCAGCGCAATGGCGAACGCTTCTCATAACGAAAAGCAGGACCCACAAATGATGGTTATCAAGCTATTAACGGTAAACAAAGCACAGTGTTATCACCGTGGAGTACCTATGGCTCGCGGTAGAGTACGTCCGATGAGGAAATTCCTCAGCCATATCAAAATGACTCTCGGTGCAGCTGATGAACCTAAGGCAAAGAAATCTACTGAGAAAGCTTCCCAAACCGCTAAAAAGCCTGTAAAAAAGATAACGACGACAGCAAAAAAGCCGTCGACGAGTACGAAGAGTAAGTCCACAAAGGATACTACTCCTTCCACCTCGGAATCTTCTACGTCCTCTTCCACTAAGAAATAATGGGTCAGAAAGTTAATCCCAACGGTTTCCGTCTCAAGATCACACACACGTGGTCTAGTACGTGGTTTGCGCAAGGTAAGAAGTACAAGGAGTACTTTTTGCAGGATATGCTTATCAAGAGATACATCAATACTAAACTTCCAGACGCAGGAATCTCTCAAATTGATATCGACCGCAGCAAGCGCACATCCGTTGCCATTCACAGTAGCAAGCCTGGTGTGATTATTGGTAAGCAGGGTGCTGCTATCGAGCAGTTGCGTAAAGACCTCGAAAAGAAGTTTGGTGGAGCATTTGATGTAAACATTCAAGAGATCCGTAACCCTGATGCAGACGCAGCAGTAATTGCGGAGACAATTCAAGGACAGATCCAGCGTCGTATGCCATACCGAAGAGCTTCGAAGATGGCTATCGAGAAGGCAATGCAGTCTGGTGCTCTTGGAGTAAAGATAAAGATCGCCGGCCGTCTTAACGGTGCAGAGATCGCTCGATCAGAATTATTCAAAGACGGTAACATTCCTACACAGACCCTTAGAGCGAACGTGACATTTGCACGCCGCGCTGCCAAGACGAACTACGGAACGATTGGTGTAAAAGTCTGGATCTATAAAGGAATGGTATTTAAAAAGATTAAGCAGGCTCAGTCTGCAGCGCTTACTTCCCTGAACCAGCAATAACATGTTAGAACCGAAGAAAATAAAGTATCGGAAAGTACAGCGACGCCGCGGACAGTGGAAGGGAAAGGCGACGAAGGGTACGCAGCTCGCATTTGGTTCTGTTGGACTAAAGTGCACCGTAACTGGTGAGCTCACAGCACGTCAGATCGAAGCAGCTAGAAGAGCGATGACGCGCAGTGTAGCTCGTGGAGGAAAGATGTGGATCCGCGTGTTCCCACACAACCCTGTAACAAAGAAAGCAGCTGAGGTACCGATGGGATCTGGTAAAGGTAACGTCGAGTACTGGGGATGCGTCCTCAAGGCTGGAACAATGATATTCGAAATGGATGGTCTACCAGAGGAAGATGCACGTGAGGCGCTTCGCCTAGCGAGCCACAAGCTTCCAATGAAAACCAAAATTGTTACCAAAATTGCCCACTAATGTCTTCTCTCACTTCCATCAAAGAGCTTAACAAAATGACCTCTGAGGACCTCCTAAAGGAGATCCACCAGCAGCAGAACGCGGTCGTAAAATTGCGACTCGGTGTAAAGCTTGGAAAGGAGAAAGATAGTGCGAAATACGTTCGAGAAAAAAAGCAACTAGCTCGTATGAAAACAGTGCAATCTTCTGTATCCTCCCGCAGCGAAAAAGATGAGAACTAAAAAAGGCGTCATTACATCGGCAAAAATGACAGGCACGGTCTCCGTAGCTATCCACCGCCTTGTCTTTCACCCTGTGTACAAGAAACGCTACAGGAAGAGCAAAAAGTTCCTCTGTGACTCTAATGGAATGAATCTCTACGAAGGAGACAAAGTGGTAATCGAAGAGTGCAAGCCACTGTCCAAGAACAAGCACTTTAAGGTAATCGAGATCATCAAAGCAGCACCAAGAGTCTCTGATATGAAAGAAGACGCAGATATCGAGAAGGTGATTCACCGCGAAAAGACTGGTGCAGATGCTGATGCAAAAGCGAAGAAGGCTAAAAAAGAGGAGGAGCTAGTAGCTAGTAGTCAGGAGCTAGGGAAAGATGAGGCAAAGGAAGAAAAAAATGATAATCCCGAATCCCCAACTACTAACTCCCCAACTACTGAATCATGATCCAGTCCGAAACTATCATGAATGTGGCTGATAATACTGGTGCGAAAAGCGTTCAGTGTATCAAGGTACTTGGTGGAAGTAAGCGTCGCTACGCAGGAGTAGGTGACATGATTGTTGTTGCGGTAAAGGTGGCAGCTCCTCGTGGAACAGTAAAGAAAAAGGCGGTAGAGCGCGCTATTGTTGTGCGCACAAAAAAAATGACACGTCGTAAAGATGGTAGCGGTATTCGTTTCGACGATAACGCTTGTGTCATCATTTCTAAAGATGGACAACCAAAGGGCACTCGTGTTTTCGGACCGGTTGCTCGTGAACTTCGTGCAAAAGGCTTTCAAAAGATTGTTTCCCTTGCTCCTGACGTACTATGAAAATCCGTGCTGGCGATAACGTCGTAATAATCACAGGCAAGGATAAAGGGAAAACCGGACAGGTTCTCCGTACGTTGCATGCTAAAAACCGTGTTGTCGTTACAGACGTCAACATACGCACGCGTCACATGAAGGCAGGGCCAAATCGCCCAGGTGAGATCATAAAATACGAAGCATCATTGTCTGCAAGTAACGTTATGCTCATCGACCCTAAGAGCAAAAAGCGCAGTCGTCTCGGCTTTAAGAAGAATGAAAAGGGCAAGAAGACACGAATCTTTAAGCAGAGTGGAGATGAGGTAAAGAAGACTGCAATGCTCAAGAAGAAAGAAGAGAAGGACTCTAAGGCACTAGACGCTGCAGAGAAGAAGACAACAACGAAGGCGCCAAAAGAAGGTCTTATCACATCATCTACAGATAAGAAGTCTCCATTCTGGAAGAAGATGGGATTCGGAGCAGAGGAGATAGCAAGTGCAGGTGAGGTAGAAGCTGGATCACACATGAGTGAAGATCACAGCGTCCCAGATCAAGTAGAACGTCAATCCGGTCGTACTTCCCAACGTGGTTCATAAATATGGCTTACGCAACTCTCCATGACAGGCTCCGCGGTCCAATCGCTACAGGAATAGGGAAGAAGCTCGGTGTAAAAAATAAGCACGCTCTCCCACAAGTAGATAAGGTGACTGTAAACGTTGGAATCAACAAGTCCAAGATGGACAGTAAGGAAATGCACGCATACATCGAAGAAAGCTTAATGAAGATCACTGGACAGAAGCCTGTGTTTACACGCGCTAGGGTCGCGATCTCAAACTTTAAAACACGTGAAGGAAATGTAGTGGGTTGCCGCGTAACACTACGTGGAAAGCGCATGGAAGAATTCCTCGATTCACTTCTTAGTTACTCTATTCCACGTATCCGCGACTTCCGCGGACTGCAAGCCAAGTTGGATGGACACGGAAACTACAGTATTGGTCTTCGTGATCACTCAATTTTCCCAGAAGTACCTGCTCCAGATGCAAGGCAGATCTTCTCTATGCAGATTGTGATCTCTACAACAGCAAAGAATGACAAAGAAGGAATGGCACTGTTTACCGAGATGGGAATGCCATTTAGGAGGGGGAAGGAGGACAAGAAAGAGAAGCAGGCAGCGGAGAAAGTGAAAGCAGAGAAAGCAGCTGCTGAAGAAGTTGCAAAAGAAGATGTAGAAGAGAAAGTAGAGGAGAAAGTTGAATCTGCACCTGAAAGTAACGATACTACCGCAACATCCGAATCTGATTCCCCATCTGAATCCTAATGGCACGAACCGCCTTAAAATTTAAGCAGAACAAGAAACTTCAAAAGTTCCTCCGCGACAAAGCAGCAGGACGAAAGCCGAAGTTTTCTACCCGTGTTTACAACCGATGCGCCCTTTGTGGTCGTCGTCACGGATATATGAGGTTCTTCGGTGTCTGTCGCATCTGTTTCCGGGAAGCTGCGACAAATGGTGATATCCCCGGTATAACCAAATCCTCTTGGTAATATGACATACGTAACAGATCCCATCGGCGACTTGCTCACTCGCATGCGTAACGCGCAAAAAGCGGGCAAAGCTAGTACTACAGCACCTCATAGTAAGTTGAAACTTCAGCTTCTTGAGCTACTGAAGAAAGAGGGATGGATCTCAAGCGTTGAGGTCTTAGGAGAAGCGCCAAAACTTACTTTGGAAGTAGCATTCAACCCTGAAAAATCATCACTTACTCTTACTCGTGCCTCTAAGCCTGGCCGTCGCACCTATGCAGGTGTGGCTGACCTTAAGCCTGTCCTTCGTGGATTTGGTATGGCTGTCTTAACGACAAGTCATGGCCTCCTTACGGACTCCGAAGCACGTCAGAAGAAAGTAGGTGGAGAAGTTCTTTGTACTATCAGCTAATCATGTCTCGAATCGGAAAAAAACCAGTGGCGATCCCAGCAGGCGTAACCGTCGAGGTGACGGGCAACAACATTGTTGTAAAAGGCGCTAAGGGAGAACTAAGCTACGCGCACCTTCCAGAGGTGACCGTCAAAGTAGTAGAAGACAAAGTGATTGTAGAGCGCATCAATGACGCAGCTGAGTCTAGTGCACGTCACGGATTAACACGTCAGCTGATCAACAACATGGTTATCGGTGTATCTGAAGGATACGAGAAGAAGCTAGAGATCATTGGAGTGGGTTACAAAGCGCAAGCTAAAGGAAAGAGCGTTACGCTTAACCTAGGGCACAGTCACCCTATTGAGTACGCAGCACCTGAGGGAATCGAAATTACTCAGGATGAGAAGAACAAGCAAATCTTGATTATCAGAGGAATCAGCAAAGAGAAGGTTGGCCAAGTAGCGGCTGACATTCGAAGTTTCCGACCACCAGAGCCATACAAGGGCAAAGGTGTGAAGTACATCGACGAGGTGATTATCCGCAAGGCTGGTAAGACTGCTGCATCCGCATCCGCTTAAACCTATGAAAGCTCCTAAAAAGACTCAGAACAGGCTAGCAAGAAAGCGCAGAGTACGCTCAAAAGTCTCTGGCACAGCACTGCGTCCACGTCTCTCTGTATTCCGTTCACTACTGCAGATCTCTGCGCAGTTGATCGATGACGAAACAGGAAAGACATTGGCTGCAGTATCAACCAAGAACCTTAAGGCAAAGGCAAACATTGCAGGTGCTGAGAAGCTTGGAGAGGCTATCGCTGAGAAAGCAAAAGAAGCAAAGATTAAAACTGTTGTGTTTGATCGTAATTCCTACCAATATCACGGCCGCGTGAAGGCAGTTGCAGAAGCTGCGCGCAAAGCTGGACTTACATTCTAATTATGAACCCAAAAACTTCCAAACCCGACAGAAAGCAGCGCGACCGTAAAGGTCGTCGCAAGGAGCCAAGTGATTTCGAAGAGACCACATTGACTATCGATCGTGTAACCCGTGTGGTTGCTGGTGGACGTCGTATGCGGTTCCGTGCAGTGGTTGTTGTAGGAGACAAGAAAGGACGTGTAGGGATAGGAACAGGTAAGGCAAACGAAGTACAGGCTGCAGTGCAGAAGGCATCAGCAGTTGCGAAACGTAACATGATTAGGATCCCAGTAGAGGATGGGAGTATCCCACACGAGATTGACCACAAGTTTAAGGCTGCACGTATTCGTTTGATCCCTGCACGTGAAGGTACAGGTATCATTGCTGGAGGTGCACTTCGAGTAGTTCTAGAGCACGCTGGTATTCGTAATGTGCTTAGTAAGCGTTACGGAACAACCAACAAGCTTGTAAACGCTCAGTGTACAATAAAAGCTCTTATGCGTATTGCTGGAGCTACTACTGCAACAAGTGAAGATAGTGCTAAGAACAAAGATAGAGCAGGAAAGTCTAACAAGGATCTAGGCCTTAAAGACACGCCAGAGCTTGAAAAGGTTAAAATTAAGGAGGTAAGTAAAGCAGATATTGGTCGTGATGGTGGATTGGAGAAGAAAAAATAGTTGGCGGTTCTTGGTTGCCAGTTGTCAGGGCAATAATCAGTTTTATGTATTTATCTGACAACCGATCACTGACAACCGACAACTAACAAAGTTCATGATATAATTCTTCTATGCGCAAAGTTCTCATCATCATCGCCTACAGTGGATACCAAGACTTAGAGTATGCAGGAACAAGAAAGGGTTTTGAAGATGCCGATTTTGATATTGTCATTGGCGCAAAAGACGTCGGACTTTGTAATGGAAGCTTGGGAGGAACCGTAGAAGCGACTATCGCACTAAAAGATGTACAAGTATCAGACTTTAGTCATATTGCTTTTATCGGAGGGCCAGGTGCGGTGCTATTAGCATCCGACCCAGATGCCCTTAAAATAGCCAATGACGCCTACAGAGCAGATATGCCACTAGGGGCTATTTGTATTGCACCAACTATCCTTGCAAAGGCTCAGGTGTTATCTGGCAAGCGTGCAACAGTGTGGAACCAAGATGGGCAGCAGCAAGAATTACTCGAAACGTATGGTGCAGAATTTACGGATGAAGCAGTGACAATCGATGGAAATATTGTTACAGGAAACGGGCCCGCAGCTGCAGAGGAGTTTGGAAAGATGTTGGCAGCACTGTAAGACCATAGAATAGCAATAGCGCGATGCGGGTTTACTGTAGTTGTTGCTAAAATTTAGTTGGATGAACCTGTTTTTAAAGAAACACGGGCGGAATATACTATTTTTCGCAATGGTTACAGGCATAGCTTTCCTTGCATTCGATCAGAAACACTCCACGTCTTTGCGGGGAGATGTCTTTGATGGCTATACGGTTGAGTGCGGTGCAGAAGATGCAAACCAAGCATGTGGAGATGCTGATAATCTAGGCAAGGAGTGTTGTGATGATGGAAGTGAGCCTGTTGATGGCTATTGTATCGATACAGGATTGGATGGAGACAGATGTGAAGATTTTGGAGCAACATGCACTGCTGGAACATGTCGATCTGGAAAATGTGAAAGTCAGCATAGTTATTGTAATAATAGAGAAGATTGCGACGGGCTAGGCGCATGCGTACCTACTGATGATTTCTGTGGGAAAAATCCTGGAAGCTCAGATTGTTGCACAGAAGTAGATGGAGTGGAGGTAGGAGAACCCGAAGAGGCACCACCCGGTCATCATAACTGTGGGGATGGACTTTGTTGTGCGTCATGCAGACAAAATCAGGACAGAAGAGATTGCTTAATTGCATGTGGTACCAATGAAAATTGTAAAGATACTTGCAGAGAACAACACAGCTCTTATGAATGTGCTTATGGTATAGATGGGAATGACGGTGGAAATGGAGACACTGCCGATATTACTGGTGGAATCAGTGGCGGTGTTTCGGGAGATACAAGTGGCGATACATCTGGAGATACAAGTGGAGATACTTCTGGAACAGGCCCAGGCCCCGGACCAGGCCCCGGACCAGGACCAGGACCCGGTCCTGAAGAGGAATGCACAACGTATCAAGAATGTGCTGATGATGTGAATCAGTGTGGGCAAGACTGTGTTTCTACTCACTGTAATCCGTTTTGTAATACAGATCCGGGTGATGCATTACGGACCTGCCAAAACAGGTGCGGGGACGATTTTAATGATTGCAACTCCGGAGCAGTAGAAGAATGCGAGGAAGAATGTACTACTGCTGATGAGTGCCAAGATATCAAATCGGAGTGCCACGGTGTCTGTGATGATAACTGGTGCTTGTCACCTCTGACAGATCCGACCGCGCCATGTACTGTGACGGAAGGTGATAGGCCCGCACATACAGATTGTAATAACGCATGCACAGCGGACTATGTGGAGTGCTTTCAGGATTCTTTTGAATGTCCAGAGACTGGCCCAGGTCCTGGACCCGGTCCCGGAAAAGAGTGTACCTTCTGTGCAACTGCCGATTGCGCATGTGGATGTGACACCGATGTTTGTGCGTGTACGGCATGTCCCCCAGGCCCTGGACCTGCCTCTAGTTCAACGGCGTCTTCTCGGTCTAGCAGCCGTCGGTTCTGCGAAAGTTGTTCGGAAGAAGATTGTCCAAATCTTGAGTATATGAATTTGATCTTTAGAGAGTGCACACTATCAGACTGTATCTGCCAATATGAACCTATTTCTACATCTTCGAGTAACAGTTCTACAGGCGTAGGCACTTCGAATTCCAGCGATAGTGATAATTCTCTATCGGGTGGAAGTAGTAACTCTAGCTCATCAAGTGCTGGAGGATTTTGTTGTGAAGAAAACTTCTGCTCTCCATTTAACTGTGACGGTGGCACCTCACTTGATGAATGCTTGGCAACGTGTGGAGTTAGCTCTTCTTCTGATGCCAGTTCTTCCAGTAGCTCATCAAGTGCTGGAGGATTTTGTTGTGAAGAAAACTTCTGCTCTCCTTTTGGTACGTGTGAGAGTTCTCTGACACTTGAGGACTGTATGGCATCATGTGGAACTTCACTGTCCTCCGCTTCTTCCGTGGCCTTCGCACTTTCTTCTTCTAGCTCCTCAAGCGCTGAGTGCTCTCATGATGATGATTGTGGAAACTTCTGTGATGAATGCCGGTTGATTGGTGATAGCTGTATCCTCGAATGCACTACAGGTTATTGTAATGATGGTAGTTGCTTTAGTGCGGGTGCAGAATGGTTGGAGTGCGGAAAACCCCCTCCTGAACCATTTATTTTAGATGGTGGCGTATTAAATAGGGGTTGTGATTTATCAGGGGGTAGATCCACGCCCACATCCACGCCCACATCCACGCCCACATCCACGCCCACATCCACGCCCACATCTACACCTACATCTACGCCCACATCTACACCTACATCTACGCCCACATCTACACCTACATCTACGCCCACATCTACACCTACACCTACACCTACACCTACGCCCAGATCCACTCCATTTGTTCCTGTCCCCGGCCCGAGCAGTGCACCATTTATCGATGGAACCGATGACGAAGCAAAGAACAATCGTTTCAACTCTCTTCTCTGTGGTAACAGTACACTCGAACCTGGTGAGCAGTGTGAAAAGGGGGCTACCAATTACTGCACAACAGGAAGAACCTGTAATACTTCTGATTGTACGTGCTATCCATCTTCCCCAATGTTTGGCTGTGGAAATGGAATCCTAGAAGAAGGGGAGCAGTGTGAGACAGGATCCATCAACTACTGCACCAAAGGCAGAACATGTTCTACAGCAATCTGTACGTGTGTTCCTTCGGATGGGCCTTTAGTTGCTTCGGCCTCAATCTGTGGAAATGGATCACTCGAATCTCCCGAAGAATGTGATGACAGTAATCGCAGAGATAACGACGGATGTGGCTCTACGTGCTTACTCGAAATTGGAATCTGTGGAGATGGTATTGTGCAGTCGCTACTTGGAGAACAATGTGAAAATTCAAGTCACAATCAGGCGTTGTCTTATGATTGCAACAAATGTCGGTTCTTATCTCTTACGTGTGGAGACTCTATTGTTGATGCTGGTGAAGAATGTGATGAAGGAGTAAGAAATTCCTCATCACCAAATGCGGAATGTCGCCCTGATTGTTCTTTGTCTCGATGCGGTGATGGAGTACTGGATTCAGTGGAACTATGTGATGACGGAAACCGCCTCGCCGGGGATGGATGTGATAGGTACTGCGTTCTAGAAGGTGCAGAGGGTACAGAGGTTGCAGCTGAAATCACTTCCCCAACCTCCCCTACGTATCAAACGTTCCCAAACTCTCAACTCTCAACTCTCAACTCTCAACTCTTCCAGTTCCCTCAGCAACCGTCGTTCCAACAACTACCGTATCAGTTACCAATGGCACAGCTACAACCACTTATTCAACGCCAAGGACCAATAGGAGACACAGGTCCTGCAGCGGTAGCTATTGCAGCTAGTGGAGTGGCGGCGGGGTTGGGCTGGATCAGGAGACGACGGAAATAGTTATTGAGTTACTAAGGTATTACGTGAATAACACAATAACGTAATAACAAAATAACTTTACTTTGCAAGTTCGGTTTGTATCTGCTTTTCGTAGAAACTACAAATTTTGCTAAGATTGATTAAATGAACTTTCTACGTTCACATCCTCGGGCAAGCATTGTAATTATATTTACAATAATTGTGGGTACACAAGTTGTACCAGAGGGGCCTTCTACCAAGTCTTTACGAGGACAATCTGGAGGATGCCAGACGAGTGCAGATTGCGGATCATCAGGAAGTTGCACCAATCCACCAACAAGTTGCATTATTGGATCATGTAACGGGGGAGCGTGTACATTTGTATCGTGCAATTGCCCAACTGGCTCTGACGGTGGTGATGGTAGGGATGATAGTGGTTATGGCACTTCTGATTGTGGTGAGCAATGTCTCGTGATAGATTGCGCAGAAGGATATTCTTGTGGTGCCATTTCTGGTGGTTGCGGGTGTAGTGGAACTACTGATGGTGGAACTGATGGAACTACTGATGGTGGAACTGATGGCGGCACTAATAGCGGAACTACTGATGGTGGAACTGATGGCGGCACTAATAGCGGAACTACTGATGGCGGCACTAATAGCGGAACTACTGATGGTGGAACTGATGGCGGCACTAATAGCGGAACTACTGATGGTGGAACTGATGGCGGCACTAATAGCGGAACTACTGATGGTGGAACTGATGGCGGCACTAATAGCGGAACTACTGATGGTGGGGCTGATAGTGGCTCTGATAACGGAGGTGATGATGATGAAGGTCCTTGTTGTGAGGATGACCCCTCTGAAGCGGAGTGCACAGCTGGCGCATGTATACCGACGTCTTGCGGTTGCAGTACAGATTCTTGTACCTGGCTTTGTACAGCGGATTGTATGGGTTGTGGTGGTGACGATGGCGAGGATGGTGGTGACGATGGCGATGGTGGTGACGATGGCGATGGTGGTGACGATGGCGAGGATGGTGGTGACGATGGCGATGGTGGTGACGATGGCGAGGATGGCGATAGCTCTAGTGCAGCAAGTTCTGCGCAGAGTAGTGGATGTACCAATGATCATGAATGTGCGAGTGAGCTGAATTGTGACCTACGCTGCGGACTCCCAGAAAACAGTGACGTGTGCTCTATAACTTGTGGTGTTGGCGTATGCGAGAGTGGTGTATGTGGCACACGCATGCTTGACCATGCGTGCCAGAAGGCTACTTGTAATGGCGATACTGATGGCGATACTGATGGCGATACTGATGGCGATACTGATGGCGATACTGATGGCGATACTGATGGCGATACTGATGGCGATACTGATG